>CALAGF010000107.1 GCA_937892345.1 uncultured Rhodocyclaceae bacterium
AGAACAGGTTGTCGCCGGGGCGCAGGTGGCTGTTCCACGGGGCCGGGTTGCCGGTACCTGCGAAGATCAGGTTGGTTTCCGGATCGTAGGTCGCGCCGTTCCAGGTCGCTGCACCGCCGGTCTTCCACAGATCGCCGGTCCAGGTGGCGTTGGTGGTACCGGAAATGCCGTTTTCAACTTCCTTCCCGTCCTTGACGATGTAACCCATGTGACCTTCGACGGTCGGACGGGTCCAGATCAGCTTGCCGGTCATCGGGTCGCGGGCGTCGATACGGCCCACCGCACCGAATTCACCGCCGGAAATGCCGGTGATCAGCTTGCCATTGGCGACGATCGGTGCCGCAGAGGCGGAGTAACCGGCTTGGTAATCACCGAGTTTTTCTTTCCAGACCACTTTGCCGGTGTCCTGGTTGAGTGCGACCAGTTGGGCGTCGAGCGTGGCGAAAATGACCAGGTTGCCGTACAGCGCAGCACCGCGGTTGATCACGTCGCAACACGGCATGATGCCGTCAGGCAGGCGGTGTTCGTACTTCCACAGTTTCTTGCCGCTCTTGGCGTCGACCGCAAAAAGACGGCTGTAAGAGGCGGTGACGAACATCTTGCCATTGGCGATGACGGGCTGGGATTCCTGGCCGCGTTGCTTTTCGCCGCCGAAGGACATGGACCAGGCCGGCACCAGATTCTTCACGGAATCGGTGTTGACCGCAGTCAGCGGGCTGAAGCGCTGGCCCTGGGTGCCGAGACCGAAGCTGACCACGTCACCAACGGTTTTGGCGTCGTTGAGGATGTCGGCGTTGGTCACGTCCTTGGCCATCGCCGGGGAGGCGGCGAAGGTGGCGGCGAGCAACATGGCGATGCCGACTGCGCGTTGCCGGGGATACTTTATGTTTTGCATGGAGTGTCTCCTTGGTTATTCAAGAGTTCCGCAACCGGGTTGGCACAGGGCCGTGCCGGTGAGGGACGGTGAAGCCTGATCGCTGCCTTCCTTTCCCTGAATTGGCGACCAGCGGGGGAGTGAGTCTGCAAAGCCTGTGCCACCGGGCCGGCAGATGCCCGAAAGTGGCTGGTGTCGCCGCTCGGCCGTGTTTTCGGGCGTTTCTTGCCAAATGCTCGCAACCGGCGCGGGCGTGCTGCAAATGAACACAGGTGTTCAATAGTTGCGCAGCCGCAGTGTCACGGTCGACGGGCAGCGCGGGCAGAAAACCGCCGAATGCCCGCAGGCGGGGTCGATTGCCGGTTTGCCGCGCTTTGGCACGGCGCTTGCACAAGGCATCCCCATAACAGCCCGCAGGGCAATATGGAGCGAGACAAGATGAATTTCCCGTTGACCGTGGCGGCCATTGCCTTGGCTGCCCTGATGTCGCCCGCCGACGCAGCAGCCCTCAAGGATAGCGGCGACCCGCTGGATTCGGCGCGCTGGGGGGATATGCACCAGACGGTGCTGGCCGGCGCGCCGGTGCTCTTTGATCCGCGGGTCAAGGTCGTGGCGCCGTCGATTGCCGAAAGTCCGATGCAGGTGCCGGTCACCATCGATGCCAGCGCGCTGGCGGGCGTGCGCGAGGTGGTGGTTTTCGCCGATTTCAATCCGATTGTTGAAGTCCTGCGCTTTTATCCTGAAGCAGCACCGGCCTATCTGGGATTTCGTGTGAAGCTGCAGCAGAGCACACCGATACGGGCGGCTGCCCTGACTGCCGATGGCATCTGGCATGTGGGCGGCGCCTGGGTGAATACCGTGGGCGGCGGGTGCACCGCACCGTCGGCCGGCAAGGTCGCGCCCGACTGGGAGCGCACGCTCAATACCGTCAGCGGGCGGCAATGGAGCGAGGGGCCGAACAAGGGGCGGCTTCGCTTGCGGATTCTGCATCCGATGGATACCGGCCTGGTCGCCGGGACGCCGGCTTTTCATCTGGAAGAAATCCGCTTTGCCGATGCCAACGGCAAAGCCTTGATGCGGGTACAGACTCATGAGCCGGTGAGCGAGAACCCGGTGTTTACGCTCAATCGCGGCGAAGCTGCCGGGGTGGTTGAGGCCAGTGGGCGCGACAACAACGGCAATACCTTCCGCAGCAAGATCGCACCATGAAAGTCCTGACCTTACCGTGGATGCTGATGGTGGCGTCGGTGGTGTGCGCCGACAGCTTTGACTACCAGCTTCAGCCCCGCCGCCTTGCGCCCGACGTGCAGGCCTTCATTGGCAAGACCGAGGATTTTGATACGGTCAACGGCGGCAATATCGTCAATACCGCCTTCATCGAGGCAGCGGATGGCCTGATCGTGATCGATAGCGGCCCGTCGCTGCGTTACGGGCGGCAGGTACGGGCCGCCATGGGTGCCGTGAGTACGCGGTCGGTGGCGCTGGTGATCAACACGCATCTGCATCCCGATCACATGCTGGGCAACCTGGCCTATGCCGGCATTGCCATTGGTGCCTTGCCGGCGACGTCCCTGGCCATTGCCAGCGAGGGTAATGCCTTTGCCGAGAACCTTTACCGCATGAGCGGCGACTGGATGAAAGGGACTGAAATCCGTGTCCCTGACCGCGCATTGTCCGGCGGCAGTTTGAGCGTCGCCGGGCGCCGTCTGCAATTGATCGAATTGGCCGGTCACAGCGGCGCCGATCTTGCGGTCTACGATGAAAAAAGCGGGATTTTGTTTACCGGCGATCTGGTGTTCAACGGCCGGGCGCCCACGACGCCGCACGCGGATATTCCCCGCTGGCTGGCGGCACTCGATCAACTGGAAGCGCTCACCCGCCAGCCCGGTTTCGTGGCCTTGCTGCCCGGTCACGGCGAGCCGGCACATGATGCTGCACCCATCCGCCAGACCCGTGCCTGGCTCCAGTGGTTGCAGCAGCGCATGCAGGAAGCGGCGCGCGATGGACTGGACATGAATGAAGTGATGGCGCGCCCCTTGCCGCCCGAGTTTGCGGCGATGCCGATGGCCGCAAGCGAATATCGCCGCTCGGTCGCGCATCTTTTCCCGGCAGCCGAAGCCGAGGTGCTGGCCCATGGCCATTGAAATGGGTCGTCGCCCGGTCAACCGTCGCTTCATGGTTATTTTGGCCTTGTCGCTGCTGCTGCACGGCAGCCTGCTGTTCTGGCAATTGAAGGCACGCAAGCAGATTCCCGCCTTGCCGCCGATTTTGGCCACCCTGCGCCTGAGTGCACAGGTTTCCCCATCCGAACCGCTGCACCCCAAGGCTTCGCCCCCGGCGCTTGCCCGGCCTGTGCCGGCGGTTCCCCAGAAGGTGCGGCAGCCGTCAGCATCGCCCGAGCTTGCTCCACCACGGGAACGCGTCATGGCTGCCGCGCCGACCACGGCGAGTCGGCCGGCGGTCGTTGCTGCAACACCCGCAAGCGCCGTTCCGGTCAACGCAACACCGGTCCACGCAACACCTGCCCAAGCGGTGCCAGCCGAACCGGAGGCACCCGCTGCCGCACCGGGGCCGACCCAGCGTGATTTGCTGGCGGCTTACCGGCGCCAACTGGGCGAGCTGTTTTCGCGTCACCAGCGTTATCCGCGTATCGCCGCGATGCGCGGCTGGGAGGGTGAGGTCCGCGTGCGTCTGAAAGTCGCTCGCAAAGGCAGTTTGTTGCTGGTGCAACTGGATCGCTCCAGCGGCTTCGACGTGCTGGATCAGCACGCCCTGGCCATGCTCGGTGATCTGCCGGCCTTGCCTGCCTTGCCCGAAGGACTCGCCACCGATGAATTGCAACTGGTTGTCCCCATTCTTTACACACTCAATAAAACATCATGAAGAGACACGCCCCTATCCCCAGCCTGATCGCCCTGTCGCTGGGCAGCATTTTTTCAACCAGCGGGCTTGCGCAGCAGTTGATGCTGACCGACACCGTGGAAGTGGTCGGCACTACGCCGATGGCTGGTATGGGCGTGCCACGTCTGCATCTGCCGGCCAATGTGCAGTCGATTGATGACCGCCAGCTCGACGATACCGAGAGCCTGAACATGGCCGAACAGATGGCCAGGCGTATTGGTTCGGTCACGGTGAACGAGGTGCAGGGCAATCCGTATCAGGCGGATGTCAATTACCGGGGCTTCACCGCCTCGCCGCTGCTGGGCGTGGCGCAAGGCTTGTCGGTGTATGTGGATGGCGTGCGCGTCAATGAACCCTTTGGTGATACGGTCAACTGGGATCTGATTCCGAATACCGCCATTGCAGCGGTCGACCTGATTCCCGGTTCGAATCCGGCCTTTGGTTTGAACACCCTGGGCGGTGCCTTGGCCATGCGCACCAAGAGCGGTTTTTCCCATCCGGGCGGCAAGCTGGAACTCTCCAGCGGCAGCTTTGCGCGCAACAAGAGCGAGTTCGAATATGGTGCCAACAACGGCCAGTTGGGTGCCTACGTGGCCGGCGACTGGTTTCGCGAAGATGGCTGGCGCGATTATTCACCCTCCGATGTCAAGCAACTGTTCGGCAAATTGTCCTTTCGCGATGCGTCGACCGAAGCCGATCTGACGCTCAGTGCCGTGCGCAGTTCGCTGGTCGGCAACGGCCTGGTGCCGCAGTCTTTGCTGGCCCAGCGCGATAAGAACATCTTTACCCATCCGGATCAGACGCGAAATACATCCCAGCAGATTGCCTTTAACGGCAAGCGCTGGCTGAACGACCAAAGCAGCCTGTCCGCGAGCCTCTACCATCGCACGACGACCACGCGCACGCTCAACGGTGACATGAACGATGAGTTCGAGGACGATCCGACGCAGCGGACCGGCGCCCTCAACCGGACCCGTACTCGCCAGCAAAGCAGTGGTATCGGATTGCAATGGAATCTGAGCACGGCACGCCATCAGTTGGCGCTTGGGGCCTCCTACGACCAGGCCCGGATGAAATTCCTGCAAACCCAGCAGCAGGGCGACATCGACAGCACCCGCGGGGTGTCCAATCTGCAGGCGGAAAACGAAGAAAACCGACTGCATGGCAGCACCAAAACGGCCAGCATTTACTTGACCGACACCTTCGAACTGACGCCGGATCTGCATCTGAGCGCATCGGCACGCTACAACCGCAGCCATGTGGTCACCGTGGATGAGCTCAATCCGGTGGCGCCGAATCTGGACGGCAATCACCACTACAACAAACTGAACCCGGCGCTGGGTCTTTCCTGGCAGTTGCTGCCGCGACTGAATGCCTACGCCGGTTTCAGCCAGGGGACGCGGATTCCGACGCCCATCGAGCTGGGTTGTGCCGACCCCGCCAATCCCTGCACGCTGCCCAATTCGATGGCCGCCGATCCCTATCTGAAGCAGGTCGTTTCGCGCACGCTGGAAGCCGGTCTGCGCGGCGACATGGGCAAAGCGCTGCGCTGGCATGCCGGGGTCTATCGCACCTTGAATACCGACGACATTCTGTTCGTCGGGACCTCGACCAGCGCCGGCTATTTCACCAACTACGGCAAGACGCAACGCCAGGGACTTGAAATCGGCCTCAAAGGGGCTGCCGGCCGTGTGGACTGGCATGTGGATTACAGCTGGTTGCAGGCCACTTTCCGTTCCAGCGCCTGTCTGCTGGGCGCCAACAACAGCACGCGCGGCACCACCGCCGAATGCACGGGCGGTGGGCAGGATGATGAGATCTTCGTGCAGCAAGGCAATCGCATTCCCGGATTGCCTGAACACAGCGTCAAGCTCGGCCTCGCCTGGCGGGTGAGTGACTGGCTGAAACTGGGCGGCGATGTCCAGGCCTTCTCCAGCCAGTACGTGCGTGGCAACGAAAACAATCAGCATCAGGCTGGTACTGCCACCGATCTCAACGGCAACACCCGTACCTTTACCGGCCCGGGCAAGATCGACGGCTATGCGATTCTCAATCTGAATGCGGAAGCGGCGCTGGGGAGCGGCTGGCAGTTGTTTGCCAAGGTCAATAACGTTTTCGACAAGCGCTACGCGAGTGCCGCGGCATTGGCCGAAAACCCCTTCGTCAATGCCGGTGCTGCCTTTGAGCCGGACTCGGACAAATGGCGGCGTGAAACCTTCGTTGCACCCGGTGCCCCGCGTGCGGCCTGGCTGGGTGTGCGCTACGTGTTTGACACCAAATAATGCGCCATCTCAGCCTGCATACCCGGATCAGTGTCGTGCTCACCGCGGTGGTGGCCAGCCTGTTGCTGGTGCTGGCCGGGATGTGGCTGCGCAGCACCGAGACAGGCATCCACGAAGAGGTCGAAGCGGCCAGCCGGGTATCGGCGCAGATGCTGAGCTTGCTGATCCGCGATGTCGGGGACAGCAAGGCGCTGGTGGCTGCGGTACAGCCGCTGGGCCGCATTCGTTCGCATGAGCTGTGGGTGAGCGATGGCGCAGGGCGCGTGCTTTACCATTCGCCGGCCTCGACCTACAAGGCGGGGCGACAGGCGCCGGCCTGGTTGGCGGCCCTGATTGCCCCGCACTTTGCCCCGCATGTTTTGCCCGTGGGCGAGGCGCGCCTGGTGTTGCAGCCGGATCCATCGCGTGCGCTGATCGATGCCTGGGATGAATTGCTGCTGGTCGCAGCCTGGGCCTTGGCCCTGTTGGTGCTCTTGTTTTTTGCGACGCGTTGGGCGATGGCGGTGGCCTTGCAGCCGCTGGATAGCGTGATGGCGGCGCTGGAAAAAACCGGGCGCGGTCGCTTCGATGTGCGTCTGCCTGTCTTTGCCACCCCCGAGCTTGCCCGTTTGTCCCGCGCCTTCAACGGCATGGCCGATCGCTTGCGTGCTGCGGTCGACGACAACGTCAGGCTGGAAACTGAACAGGAATTGGCGGCCTGTATTCAGTCGCGGCTGGAAAGCGAACGCGTGGAGATTGCCCGCGAACTGCACGATGAGCTGGCCCAAGGGGTGACTGCCGTGCGAGCGCTCGCGGGGGCGATTGTTCAACGCAGCAGCGAACGCCCGGAAATTCATGCACCGGCGCAGGGCATCGTCGCTGTCACCGGCGAAATGCAGGATGGCGTGCGCAATATCCTGCAGCGCCTGCGGCCGCTGGCCGATGCTGCCTCGCTGCCGGCATGGCTGGCAACCTGGGCGGCACGGCATCCGGAAATCGTGCTGGAACAGCGGTTGACCGTAGATCTTGGCTGTTTGCCGGCGACCCACGGCCAAACGGTATTGCGGCTGGTGCAGGAAGGCTTGACCAACGTGCTGCGCCACGCCCGCGCCAGCAGGGTGTGCTTGCACATCGGGCGCTCTGCCGACGGTTTGCTGGTGCGCTTGTCCGATAACGGTCGCGGCCTGTCGTCCGGGCCGGGCGTTCCGGTGGGATGCGGCATGGGGCTGGCCGGCATGCGTGACCGGATTGCGTTGCTGGGCGGACAGCTGGAGATCGTCGAAGCGGAAACGGGCGGCCTGATCCTGAGTGCTTGCCTGCCGGAATTTATGGAGCGTCAGACATGAACACGCATTTGAATGCCCTGAGGGTGATCTTGGCCGATGACCATGCCATGGTTCGCCTGGGTTTTCGCCTGTTGCTTGAGGGCGAGGGCGCCAAGGTGGTGGCTGAGGCGGATAGCGGCGAATCCGCGATCCGCCTGTATACCGAATGGCAACCCGATCTGCTGGTGATGGATGTTTCCATGCCGGGCATGGGGGGGCTGGCTGCGCTGGAACGCTTGCTGGCCTGGTCGCCCAAGGCGCGGGTCTTGATGCTGTCGGCGCACCACGATGACATCGTGCCGGTACGTGCCCTCAAGCTGGGGGCGCGTGGCTACCTGTGCAAACAGGCCAGTCCGCAGGAATTCCTGCGGGCTGTGGCGGTCGTGGGTAAGGACGGCCGTTATCTTGACCCGGCGCTGGCGCAAAACGTCGCACTGGCCCAGCTGAGTGGCTCCGCGTCGCCGCTGGAAAGTCTGACGGAAAAGGAACTGGCTGTTTTTCTCAAACTGGCAGCCGGTCTTACGGTCAACGAGGTGGCGGTCGATTTTTCGCTCAGCCCGTCGACGGTGGGCACCCATCTGTATCACATCAAACAAAAACTCAATGTCCAGAACGCAGCAGAGCTGACGCTGGTGGCCTTGCGCAACGGACTGCTGGAAGCTTGATGCGCAGCTCATGATTTTCATGAGGCGTCTTTGGCGAAAGCCCGGAGGTGCGCGCGGGCGCGGGCGCGAATAATTGGGGCCATACCGACAATATTCCGGAGACACCCCATGACCCCTCGTCTTACCCCCTTGGCTGCGCTGATTGCGCTGGCCTTTCCCGCCCTGGCTGCGGCCGATACGTCGCTTGCCCTTGATGCTGTTGTGGTCACTGGCAGTCGTGTTGAACACAGCAGTTTCGATTTGCCGGCTGCGGTCGACGTGGTCGACGCAGCAAAAATCGGCAATGCCCAGGCGCGCGTAAATGCCTCGGAAGCGCTGGCCGCTGTGCCGGGGATCAATGTTCAGAATCGTCAGAATTACGCGCAGGATTTGCAGATTTCGTCCCGCGGCTTTGGCGCCCGCTCCGCTTTTGGCGTGCGCGGCATTCGACTGATCGCCGATGGTATTCCGGCGTCGATGCCGGATGGTCAGGGGCAGGCTGCAACCTTCAATCTGGATCGGGCAGAACGGATTGAAATCATGCGTGGACCGCTATCCTCCATTTACGGCAACCACGCCGGCGGCGTGATCCAGATGTTCACGCCGGAAGGCAAAGGCCGCCCGAGCGTTGAGGGCAGCTTTTCTGCCGGCAGCTACGGTAGTTGGAAGGCCGATGTCAGTGCGCAAGGGGAAAGCGGCGGCCTCAGCTACGTGATTGATGCATCACGCTTCTCAACCGACGGCTATCGTGAACACAGTTCCGCCGTGCGCGATCAGGCCATGGCCAAGCTGGTGTTTCACCCGGTGGATGACGGGAAACTCACTTTGATCGCCAATACCTTCAAGCAGGACGCGGAAGATCCGCAAGGCTTGAATTGGGCGGATTACCAGCGCAATCCCTCGGGTGTGGCTGCGCCTGCGCTGAGCTTCAATACCCGCAAGTTCATTGAGCATACGCAGGGCGGGTTGAATTACGAACATCGCCTGGGCGAGCATGTGCTGCAAATGTCGGCGTATGCAGGACAGCGGACGACCACTCAGTATCAGTCGATTCCGGTCGGGCCGCAGGCCAATCCACGGCACTCCGGCGGTGTGATCGATTTTGACCGCAGTTTCGCGGGCCTTTCGGGGCGCTGGATCGGTCGCTTCGATCTCGCCGGTGGTCGCCTGACCACAACGGTCGGGGCGGAATACGAGCAATCAAAGGACGACCGCCGTGGTTTCGAGAATTTCATTGGCGCCACGCTGGGCGTGATGGGTAATCTGCGTCGCAAGGAAAACGATAGCGTCAGCAGTTTCGACCAGTATGCTCAGCTCGAATGGCAGGGCGAGCGCTGGACCTTTACCGGCGGTTTGCGCCACAGTCAGTTGCGCTTCAAGGTCAAAGACGAATACCTGAGCAATGGCGACGATAGCGGCAATGTGAGCTACGAAAAGACCACGCCGATGGGTGCGGTCATGTATCGCCTGAGCGATGGCGTGAATCTGTATGCCAGCGCAGCTCGGGGTTTCGAGACGCCCACCTTCAACGAAATGTTCTATTCAAGTGGCGGCGGCGCGTTCAATTTTTCGCTCAAGCCCTCCAACAGCACGCATTACGAGGGTGGCGTAAAAGCCATGCTGGGCGATGCCAGCCGTCTTGACCTGTCGCTGTTCCAGATCAAGACCGACAACGAAATGGTGGTGCTGTCGAGCCTCGGCGGTCGCACGGCCTATCAGAACGCTGGTCCGACGACACGCCGCGGTGCGGAACTCGCGGTCGACAGTCAGTGGCAGCACAATTTGACCAGCCGTGTTGCCTACACCCTGCTTGATGCCCGCTATGACGAGTCATTCACGGCCAGTGGCAGTACGGTGAATGCAGGAAATCGCTTGCCCGGCATTTCAAAGCAGGCACTGTATGGCGAACTGGCCTGGAAGCATCCCGCGACCGGTTTCCATGCGGGGATTGAAGGCATTGCCCGCAGCAAGGTCCAGGTGGAGGACACCAATACCGCCCAGGCGGCGCCTGGCTATGCAATTGCCAATCTGCGCCTCGGCATTGAGCGTCCAATCGGGCAGACGACGGTGGGCGGTTTCTTCCGGCTGAACAATCTGTTTGATCGCCAATATGTGGGCTCGGTGATTGTCAGCGAAGGCAATGCAAAATATTACGAATCCGCTCCCGGCCGCAACTGGCTGGCGGGCGTCACGGTGAAGCACAGTTTCTGATACAGCCTTTCCTTTCCCTGATCACCCGGCTGCGGCCGGGTTTTTTTATGCCTTGCGGACTGCCGCGGGTTGTTTCGTTCTGGCTCAGTGTGACAGCAGTTGTCCAGAAACTGAGCGATTGATCACTGCTGATCCGGCCATGGCTTGGCTCCGGACTTTCTGTGTAAACCGTTGTCGGACAGTGGTTTGCCGTGTTTTTTCCGGCTTTTGCCGCGAGCTGGCACGCCCTTCGCAATTGTCAGTGCTCCATGCCATTCCTGCGATGGCAGCGGGGGAAAGCTGTCCGGGTGGAGAGCCTCGGCAGTACACATCACTGAAAAATATCTGGAGACGATCCATGACGAAAAAAATCATCGCGCTGGCCATTGCGGCTATCGCTTCAGGGGCCGCTTTTGCTCAGACCAATGTCACCATCTACGGCAATGTCGATATGGGCTGGATGCATCGCAGCGGCCATAACGGTGCCGTTGCATCCGGCAAGTCGCAAAATGATCTGCAAAGTGCGGGTTCCCAAAGCTACATCGGCTTCAAGGGCACTGAAGATCTGGGCAACGGGATGAAGGCCTTGTTCGACTTGCAATACCGCATCAGTCCTGATACCAACAGCGGCCTGGCACAGGCTGGCCATCAATACATTGGTGTGACCGGCAGTTTCGGTACGGCCGTTGCCGGTTACCTGGATGGCCTGCGCTACGGCATCTACGGCAAGTACAACCCGTTCGGTAACTACTCGGTGGGCAATTTTGCCTCGATGACGACCCAGTACGACCGCGCAGCCAATGCGCTGGCCTATATTTCTCCCGCTTTCGCCGGCTTCACCGTGATTCTGGCGGCCGCGACCAATACCCAGGGCGCCGAAGGCAGCCTGAACGGTGTCCATACAACCCCGGGTGTTGCTACGCAAGGCAACAATGGCGATGACCGCCTGATGTCTGCCAACCTGATCTACGCAAACGGTCCGTTGAGCGTTGATCTCGATTACGAAACCACCAAGGCGGTGGGTTATTCCGACAGTCGCCTCTACGTGGCAACCTCTGGCGCATCCTACGATTTCGGTGTGGTCAAGGTTTCCGGTGTCTACGACGTCATCAAGGGTGACCCGAATTCATTTATCGGCGGTAATACCACCTTCGCTGCAGCTGCTTTTGGCTTGGGGGCGGGTCAGAGCTACGATCGTCGCAATTGGTTTGTCGGTGCCGAAGTGCCGATGGGCAAGGCAAAACTGCTCGCCAGCTACGGTCAGGTCAAGGATCGCACCCTGGCTGACGCTGACGCCAACAAGTGGGCCGTGGGCGCGCGTTACGCGCTGTCCAAGCGCACCGAAGTGTATGCCGACTATGCTCAGATCAAGAACGATACCCGAGCAGCCTACACGATCAATCCAATGGGCAATTCTTCCGGGACCAGCGCAGGAACGCGTGGCTTCGCGATGGGGATGAAGCACAGCTTCTAATGCCAGACAGCGCCGTGCAAGCGGCGCTCATCGTTTTTCTTGCGTCAGATGTTTCCGTGCATCTGTTCAGGGCGCCCTCAGGGGCGCCCTGTTTTTTGTGCTGCCAGACTGTATTTTTGGAAAGCCTCCAAAAACAACGTGTTTCATTGGTCGACCGGGTGAGTGTCGAATCTGGGCGGGCAAAATCAGGTGCGCTGATTCATCAAGGCTTTCAGGCCATTGACGTTGAGAATGCGGATATGTTTTTGCTGTACGGCGATGTGTCCTTCTTCCTGGAAGCGGGAAAAGGCACGGGACACGGTTTCCAGCTTGAGTCCAAGGTAGCTGCCGATTTCTTCCCGGGTCATGCGCAGGTAGAACTCCGCATGTGAAAAACCGCGCGCAGTAAAACGCTGCGAAAGATTCAGCAAAAACGCGGCGAGCCGTTCTTCGGCGCGCATGGTGCCAAGCAGCATCATTACCCCGTGATCGCGAACGATTTCCCGGCTCATGACCTTGTGAAAGTGGTGCTGCAGGTTATGAATTTCCCGGGACAGGGTTTCCAGGCGGGAAAATGGAATCGAGCAGATTTCACTGTCTTCCAGCGCGATTGCATTACAGGTGTGGTGCTCTGTGCTGATGCCATCCAGACCCAGCAGTTCGCCTGCCATCTGGAATCCAGTGACCTGGTCGCGACCATCTTCAAGCAGCACGTCGGTTTTGAAAAAGCCACTGCGAATGGCGTAAATCGAATCAAAGGCTTCGCCGGCACGGTAAAGATGATCGCCTTTTTTGATACGGCGACGCGTGGAGATCAGGTCGTCAAGACGCTCAAGTTCATCCAGGTTCAGGCCATACGGAAGGCAAAGCTCGCGCAGGTTACAATTGGAGCAGGCCGTCTTGATGACGGATAGCGAGATGTCCTGATTCAGCGGAACGGCATTTGGCATTGGTACCCTGCTTCGGCTTGATCCATGTCAACTGGTGTGAACTTATGACCACACATAATCCAACCTAAAATTGGTGGCATGTTTAATGAATTTCGCAACTGACAACTTTGTATTCGACCCACAGATCATTCGCCGCTTTGACGTGAATGGTCCTCGCTATACGTCCTACCCGACGGCTGACCGCTTCGTTGAGGCTTTTGGCCCTGATGCTGCGGCGACGTGGCTCGGGAAGCGCAATATTGGCGGCTTCAGCCGACCGCTCTCATTATACTTCCACATCCCGTTCTGTAACACCATTTGCTATTACTGCGCCTGTAACAAGATCATTACGAAGGATCATGGGCGCAGTGCCAAGTACCTCAAGTATCTGGGCAAAGAGTTGGCCTTGCAGAGCGCAGCCCTCGAAGGTAAGGATGGGGAGCATGAGGTTATTCAGCTGCATTGGGGTGGGGGCACGCCAACCTTCCTTTCTCATGAGGAAATGCGCCAGTTGATGGCGGAGACCCGCAAGCATTTTCGTTTGCTTGATGGCGGCGAGTATTCAATCGAAGTCGATCCGCGAAAAGTGGATACTGCGACGGTCGCTCTTCTTGGTGAACTCGGCTTCAACAGGATGAGTGTTGGCGTACAGGATTTCGACGAAAAAGTTCAGGTTGCAGTCAATCGCGTGCAAAGCGAAGCTGAGACAGCCAATGTGATCGAAGCTGCCCGCGCTAATGGTTTTAAATCGGTTTCCATTGATCTGATTTATGGTTTGCCGCACCAGAGCGTGATGGGGTTCAACCGAACGCTGGAGCGGGTTCTTGCAATGGATCCGGATCGCTTGTCGATTTATAACTATGCGCATCTGCCGGGTTTGTTCAAGCCGCAGCGCCGTATCGCCGATGCTGACCTGCCGAATCCGGAGACACGTTTGCAGATTCTGGCGCTGGCCATCAAGAAACTGACTGACGCAGGCTATGTTTTCATCGGGATGGATCACTTTGCGAAGCCCGATGATGAATTGGCTGTTGCGCAGCGCCAGGGCAGATTGCATCGCAACTTTCAGGGTTATTCCACCTACGCGGATTGCGACATGCTGTCTTTTGGCATCTCATCAATCAGCAAGGTTGGTCCGACATATTTCCAGAATGCGAAAACGCTGGATGAGTACTACGACCGTCTGGATGCGCCTTTGCTGCCGGTAGTTCGCGGTATCGAGTTGAATGCCGACGATATTCTTCGACGCTCGATCATTCAGGCATTGATGTGTCACTTCGAACTCTCCATCGAGAGCATTGAAAGTGCTCACTTGATTGATTTTCACAAGTATTTTGCTGCAGAACTCGAAGACTTGCGTGAGATGGAGCGGGGTGGCTTGCTGAAAATCGAGCGCGATTGGATTACCGTTCTGCCGCCGGGGCGGATGCTCGTCCGGGTGATTTCTATGGCCTTCGACCGTTATTTGCGTGCAGATCGTCAGCGTACCCGCTATTCAAAAGTGATCTGATCGAATCGGTAAGTTCATTCAAGCCGGCAGGTTAAACTGCCGGCTTGTTTTTTTTGGATACCAGCAATGCTTGATACAGGTTATCTTGCCTTGTTCCTTGTCGGATTGCTCGGCGGTACGCATTGTGTCGGGATGTGTGGCGGCATCGTCGGGGCGCTTGCCATGGGCTCACCCGCCCGTTGGTCAATGCATCTGGCCTACAACGCCGGGCGCATCATTTCCTATACCCTGGCTGGCGCCTTGGTGGGTACGCTGGGTGCGGCGACCCTGGGTTTTGATGCAGCAATCTCCGCGCGCGTCTTGCTCTATGTCGTAGCAAACCTGATGCTGGTGGCGCTGGGGCTCTACTTGCTTGGGGTGACGCGTGCGCTCGCCTTTACCGAACGTGTTGGTCAATCCCTGTGGCGTCGTCTTCAGCCATTGACCAAGCGGTTTTTACCTGCGCGAACGGTAGGTCAGGCTTTTCCCTTGGGCATGCTTTGGGGGTGGTTGCCTTGCGGCCTGGTCTATAGCGCCTTGGCAACAGCCTTGTCGTCTGGCTCACCGGAACGCGGTGCTGCATTGATGTTTGCCTTCGGACTGGGAACTTTGCCGAATCTCTTGCTGGCAGGGATTGTGCTGGCCCGGGTGAACGAATTCGTGCGTCGGCCGCTGGTGCGGGTGCTTTCCGGAGTGCTGGTCATGGGGTTCGGTCTGTATGGGCTGATTGGCGTTCCCAATTTATTGCAGGGAAATTGATATGGATGAGCAAAAGTCGATAAGCGACGCCGTTGCTGTCGTTGAGTTTTCGATTGGGGGGATGACGTGTGCCGCCTGCTCGACGCGCCTTGAAAAAGTCTTGAATCGTCAGCCGGGGATGCAGGCCAATGTCAATCTGGCGGCTGAGCGTGCGCGTGTCCGGCTAAGTGGGATCGGCCCGGAGGCGGTGATTGCTGCGGTAGCCAAAGCAGGTTTTTCCGCAGCACCGGTTGATGCGGGAACGCGTGCGCGTGAAAAAGCCGAGAAATCGCGCGTTTACCGCGCTGAGTTGCGCAGATTCTGGATTGCAGTCGCCTTGAGCTTTCCGCTGGTTGCGCAAATGGCGTTCATGTTTGGTGAAGGTGGGCATGCTCGCGAATTGCCACGTTGGCTGCAACTGGCCTTGGCGACTCCGGTGCAGTTCTGGATTGGCTGGCGTTTTTACTCGGGGGCGTTCAAGGCTTTGCGTAGCGGTGGTGCCAATATGGATGTGCTGGTTGCGCTGGGAACCTCGATGGCATGGGGGTTTTCAACGGCCGTAACGCTGCTCGGGCTGAATCTGCATGTGTATTTTGAGGGTGGTGCGGCGGTGATTACGCTGGTCTTGCTTGGCAAATTGCTGGAAGCGCGGGCCAAGGGGCAAACTTCAGAGGCGATTGAGTCGCTGATCCGCTTGCAGCCGAAAACTGCGCGGGTAGAGCGCGACGGTGCCTGGCTTGAGATCTCGGTGGATGCCTTGATGCCGGGCGATGTGTTTTTGGTCCGTCCTGGCGAGAGTATGCCGGTGGATGGTTTGGTGCTGGAGGGTGATTCAAGCGTGAATGAGGCCATGTTGACCGGTGAGAGTATGCCGGTAGGCAAGCGTGCCGGCGATCAGGTGTTCGCTGCCACCGCCAATGGCTCGGGTGCGCTGCGTTGCAAGGCCACGGGCGTGGGCGAACAGACCTTGCTTGCGGGAATCATTCGACTGGTTGGCGAGGCCCAGGGGTCGAAGGCGCCTGTACAGCGTTTGGCTGATCGCATTTCCGGGATTTTCGTTCCGGTGGTCTGTGTGCTGGCATTGGCCACCTTTTTTGCCTGGTGGTGGTTGGGTGGCGAGTTTGCCGTGGCGCTGGTTAACGCCGTTGCCGTGCTGGTCATCGCCTGTCCCTGTGCTCTGGGTCTGGCGACGCCCACGGCCCTCATGGTCGGGATCGGCAAGGGCGCCGGACAGGGCATCCTCGTCAAGGACGCTGCGAGCCTGGAGGTGGCCCGGAAGGTCGACACCGTGGTGCTGGACAAGACCGGCACCGTCACCGCAGGCACGCCGCAGGTCACGGATGTGC
>CALAGF010000108.1 GCA_937892345.1 uncultured Rhodocyclaceae bacterium
CACATTTTGATCTGCGAATACTTCCAATGTGGGAGTGGGCTTGCTCGCGATAGGGCCCTAAGCCGCGCTGGTTTCCTTGATCAAATGCGCGGCCAATGTGCGCAACGGCCCCAACTGCCGGCAAATCAACGCCAATTGCGTCTGCACCAACCGTTGCCCCTCATCAATCTCATCCGGCATTTGCTCCAGCTCTGCCGCCAATGCCTCCTCGGCATCACTCTGAATCGCAATCGGCTGTTTATTCGCCAGCCCGCTGGCGATTTCATCGATGCTCATCGCCAGGGTGTGGCCGGCACCGTCGATCAAATGCTCGCGTACTTCGGCTGGCAGCTGGGTTTCGCGGTGCGCGCCCAGGCCCGACAAGTAGCTGAGCAAGGTGTGCGACAACACCAGGAAGCGGAAGCCCACGTCCGCCTCCTTACGAAAGTGCCCCGGCTCCATCAGCATGTTCGCCAGGGTGGTGGACAGCGCCGCGTCGGCGTTGTGCGCGTTGCGCCGGGCCAGGCGATAAGCCAGGTCGTCGCGCTTGCCGGCGGCGTATTGCTGCATGATCTGGCGCAGGTAGATGCTGTTGCAGGTCAGGGTGTTGGCCAACACCTTGTTCAAGCGGCGGCCCTGCCAGTCCGGCAGGAACAGGAATACCGCCAGGCCGGCGATCAGGCTGCCGAGCAGGGTGTCGAGCAGGCGTGGCAGCAGCAGGCCGTAGCCATCGCCCACCTGGTTGAAGCAGAACAGCACCATCAGGGTGATCGCCGCCGTGGCCAGGGTGTAGCGCGTGCTCCGCGTGGCGAAGAAGGCGACCCCGGCGACCACTGCCAGCAGCGACTGGATCAGCGGGTTGGGGAACAGGTCGATCAGCGCCCCGCGCACGGCGAACTCGCCATGCTCGTAAACCGTGTCGACGCAGCGGTAGCCGCTGGCTTCCAGGCGTGTGCGCATCTGGTCCACATCGAGCTTCTGGCCGATATCCAGCACCAGGCTGCTGCCCAGCAGGAACTTGGTCGGCGCCAGGCGGTGCAGGGCGGTGGTGATCGGCACCACCAGCACGCCGTGCTCCAGCTCCGGCAGCCTATAAAGGCTGGCGATGCGCTGGGAGATGATGTCCTGGTGCGGCGAGAACAGGTCGTAGGGCAGGGTTTCCCAGTCGGGAAAATGCAGCACCGGCAAATCGGGGGCGAAGAAGCTCAGCTCCTGCTCCAGCCGTTCGGCGCTTTGGCTGTCGGCGGTGAGCAGCAGGGTAAAGCGCTTGGCTGCGCTGGCAGCCTCGGCGATGGCCAGGCTCAGGGCGGCACCGGGCAGGTTGCCCCAGTGCTGTTTACCTGCCGCGGCAGGGAGAAGCGGTAGACGCAGAACGGGCACGGAAGGTTGAGCTCCAAGCGTTGCGACAAAGTCGGTAATTGTAGCGGCCTCGGGTGCCGCCTGTCAGTTGCAGACTGTGTCTATTACGCCGGTTTGGCGAAATGTAGTGGTAAAGACAAAAAACGCCCGTTTTTTATCAAGAATTATTGAATATGTAGTGGTAAAACGAACGAGTGTTACGGAGGGTTACGCACAACGCGATGTAGCCCACTGAAAAACTGAGTGGGCTGCAAGCCCCGGTTTTATTGGGCTTGCGCGAGGTGTGATTTTTTTGAGCGGAGAATTGTTACGGATCGCACGACAGGCGCGCATTGCTACGCGAGTCACTCGGCGGCATAATGTAGCCCCTTTTTTCAGCCCCTACATGTGGAAGGTTCCCGTGACTCAGAAGCCCGACCAGTGTCTTGGTGAATGGATCGACCGTGAAGCACTCGCAGAAGCGATGATTCCGCTTATCGGTCAGCTTTACCGCAATAACAATGTGGTGAGCTCGATCTATGGCCGCAGCCTGATCAACCGTTCAGTCATTGCGATTCTCAAGGCGCATCGCTTTGCTCGCCACCGTTCTGCCAACGACAGCGAACTCTCCGTCCACGAAACATTCCCTCTGCTTAAAGCCATGAGCGAGCTCAAGCTCGGCGCGGCTTCGGTAGACCTGGGCAAGCTGGCCGTGAAGTTCAAGGCCGAAGGCAATGGCCGCACGGCTGAGCAGTTTGTGCGCGAAGAACTGGCCGATGTTGTGGGTCAGCAAAACGCTTCTGCACGTAAAGGTACTGACGTTGTGCTGTACGGCTTCGGTCGTATCGGCCGTCTGCTGGCGCGCATCCTGATTGAAAAAACCGGTGGTGGCGACGGTCTGCGTCTGCGTGCCATCGTTGTGCGCAAAGGCGCCGACAACGATCTGGTCAAGCGTGCCAGCCTGCTGCGTCGTGACTCGGTACATGGTCCGTTCGACGGCACCATCGTGGTCGATGAAGAGAATCCCGGGTTTTCTGGGTTGACCGCGAAAGCTCGAACGGAGGACGGCCGGCTCTATCCGGTGGTGGCTGTGTCTTCGCGTTGGCCGGGTGATCGGCAGCGTTTCACGCTAGCCCAC
>CALAGF010000109.1 GCA_937892345.1 uncultured Rhodocyclaceae bacterium
TTCTGCGTTGCACATGGCAGAGCGACATCGACCGGCACATGCCACGGGCGCAAGCCAGGATGGAAGGCAGCGCCAACCCGCTTGGCGTAATCGCTGACGCGGCCATAAAGGTGATTTTTCACCTCCATCAGCTCGGCCAGTTTTTCCGGCGTGAAGCCGCTTTCGTCGACCACCGTGCCACTCGAATCCGACACCGTGACCACCTTGGCGCCGAGCGCCATGGCTTTTTCGACCGAGTACTGGGCGACATTGCCGGCACCGGAAACGCTGACCCGCATGCCTTCGAAACTGCGCCCCTGCTGCTTGAGCATCTGCTCGGCAAAATACACCGTGCCGTAGCCCGTGGCTTCCGGGCGGATCAGCGAGCCACCGAAACTCAGCCCCTTGCCGGTGAACACGCAATCGGCGCGGTTCGACAGTTTTTTCATCATCCCGGCCATGAAGCCGACTTCACGTCCACCGACGCCGATATCACCGGCCGGTACGTCGGTATCCGAACCGACATGACGGAACAATTCGCTGACAAAAGCCTGGCAAAAACGCATCACCTCACCCGGGCTGCGCCCCTTCGGATCGAAGTCGGAACCGCCCTTGCCGCCGCCCATCGGCAAGGTGGTCAGGGCATTCTTGAAGGTCTGCTCGAAAGCCAGGAACTTGAGAATGGAGAGGTTGACCGACGGATGAAAACGAATGCCGCCCTTGTAGGGGCCAATCGCCGACGAGTGCTGGATACGGTAAGCACGGTTGACCTGTACCTCGCCATGGTCGTCGACCCACGATACACGGAACATGATGACCCGTTCCGGTTCGACCAGGCGATCCAGCAGGCCATGTTCCGCATATTTTGAATGCTGCGAAATATAGGGCCACAGACTTTCGATAACCTCAGTAACGGCCTGCAAAAATTCCGGCTGCCCCTGATTGCGGCTAGCAACTTGCTGAATGAAATCCTCAAAACTCCGGTAACGCATCGTCTCTCTCCCTGGCTCGTTGTATGTGGTCAAGTGTTCAAAACTGGGGGTGTGCCACCATGCGGCATGCAGGCAAGCAGCACACACTTTGATAGCGAAACGGCAACAATGAACGCCCCGATGTGGTGCAAAACCATGGATCGCCAAAAAGATGGGCGTGGCAGGGGTCGCCAAGGGCAGTGATGATCGAGTTGATTCTGGATACTCTCAATGATTATTTGGCGTTTTTTTGAGAAGACAACTCGGCCGTTTGCGTGATGATCGATAATAGAGTCCGAATCCGCGCTTGATAAGTCACCGAAATCGAATAAAACCGTTTCCATTTCGATACCAATAGAGGTAGCTCTTGCACGACATCAACGATATGTTTTTCTTCGCTCATGTAGTCAAGGCGCGCAGCTTTTCCGAGGCCGCGCGCCGCCTTGCCGTCTCGAAATCGCGGATCAGCAAGGCTGTCGCCCGCCTGGAAAGCGAACTGGGCGTCCGCCTGCTGCACCGGAGTACGCGCAGCCTGAGCCTGACCGATGTCGGTGAGGCTTATTTCGAGCACTGTGACCGGATCCTCGAAGAACTCAGCCTGGCCGACACAACGATTTCACGGCTGCACCAAGAGCCGCGCGGCAAACTGAAAATCAGCGCGCCGGTCGCTTTCAGCACCATGCATGTCGCCTCGGCACTGCCCGACTTCATGGCGCTCTACCCTGACCTGACGGTCGACCTGACGATCAGCGACCGCATGGTGGACCTCGCCGACGAAGGCTACGATATTGCCCTGCGGATCACTCGCGAGCCGGGCCAGAATCTCGTGGCACGCCAGTTGGCACCGATTCGCCGGAAAATCTGCGCCAGCCCGTCTTACCTGGCGCGCTGCGGCATTCCGCGCCTCCCGGAGGATCTTGTCCAGCACAACTGCCTGGACTACACCTTCATGGACACTCAGGGGGTCTGGCACCTCAACGGCTATCACGGTGACGTCTCGATTCCGGTATCCGGCACCCTGCGCATCAATGACGATGAAGCGCTCTCCCAAGCGGTACTCGGCGGTCTTGGCCTGGCCCTGCTACCCACCTTCATCGTCGGCAAGGATCTGCAGGAAGGGCGCCTGATCGAAGTTCTTCCCGGCTACGTGCCGACTGAACGTTTCATTTATGCAGTGCATCTGCCCAATCGGCATTTGCCACTGAAGGTCCGTGCCTTCATTGCTTTTCTTCTTGAACGATTTGGACCAACGCCTTATTGGGATCTCTGACGGGCAATTGGCAAGCCGATGCTGGGATTTGAGGCGACAGCACGCAAAAAAAAGGTGGGGCATTAGCCCCACCCAAAGGCAGAGGAATTCTTTCCAAAAAATCCCCTCCCGCACAGACACCCATCGGGTGTTAGGAATCAATCGCCTCCGCGCAGGTTTTGCACCTGGAATAGGCGAGGAGGATTCTTCTTGGGATCAACCTGTCGCCTTCGGCCCCGATTCGGCCGGCGCTTACCTGACCCAGCATCCGGGCGTCGATGCCATCACCTTCACCGGCGAAACCCGCACCGGCACGGCAATCATGAAGGCCGCCGCCGAGGGCATGCGCGACGTGTCCTTCGAACTGGGTGGTAAGAATGCCGGCATCGTTTTCGCCGACTGCAATTTCGAGGCGGCGGTCGACGGCATCTTCCGCTCGGCCTTCCTGAACACCGGGCAGGTTTGCCTGGGTACCGAGCGCGTCTATGTCGAGCGGCCGATCTTCGAGCGCTTCGTGCAGGCGCTGAAGGCCAAGGTCGAAGCTGTTCGCTACGGTCGACCGGAAAATTCGGCCAATAACTACGGTCCACTGATCAGCCAGGAACACCGCGACAAGGTGCTGTCGTATTACAAGAAGGCGGTCGAGGAAGGGGCGACAGTCGTCACCGGCGGCGGCGTGCCCGACATGCCGGCCGAACTCGCTGGCGGCAGCTGGGTGCAGCCGACCATCTGGACCGGCCTGCCGGAAACGGCGGCCGTCGTGCGTGAGGAAATTTTCGGCCCGTGCTGCCATATCCGCCCCTTCGACAGCGAAGACGAAGTCATCGCGCTGGCCAACGACAACGACTACGGCCTGGCAACCACCATCTGGACCGAGAACCTGTCACGCGCCCACCGCGTCGCCGAACGCGTCGAGGTTGGCGTCACCTGGGTGAACAGCTGGTTCCTGCGCGACCTGCGCACCCCCTTCGGCGGCTCGAAGCAATCCGGCATCGGCCGCGAAGGCGGCGTCCATTCGCTCGAGTTCTATACCGAAACCCGCAACGTCTGCATCAAGCTCTAACCCCAAGAGGCCAACATGAAGAAAATACGATGCGCCCTGATCGGCTCCGGCAACATCGGCACCGATCTGATTTACAAGATCCAGCGCAGCCCAGTTCTGGAACCGGTGTGGATGGTCGGTATCGATCCCGAATCCGAAGGCCTGGCCCGCGCCCGCGAGATGGGCCTGAAGACCACCGCCGCCGGCGTCGACGGCCTGCTCCCACACGTGCTGGAAGACAACATCCAGATCGCCTTCGACGCCACCTCGGCCTATGTCCATGCCGAGAACTCGCGCAAGCTGAACGCGCTGGGCGTGATGATGATCGACCTAACCCCGGCCGCCATCGGTCCGCTCTGCGTACCACCGGTCAACCTGCGTGAACACGCAGAAAAGGTCGAGATGAACGTCAACATGATCTCCTGTGCAGGGCAGGCAACGATTCCCATCGTCAATGCCGTGTCGCGCGTTCAGTCCGTCGGCTATGGCGAGATCGTCGCCAGCCTGGCCTCGAAGTCCATCGGCCCCGGCACCCGCGCCAACATTGATGAATTCACCGAGACCACCTCCAAGGCCATCGAAGTGATCGGCGGCGCGGCCAAGGGCAAGGCGATCATCGTGATGAACCCGGCCGAGCCGCCACTGATCATGCGTGACACGGTGTTCGTGCTGTCCGAAGCGGCCGATCAAGCGTTGGTCGAAGCTTCCATCGTCGAAATGGCGGCGGCCGTGCAGGCCTATGTGCCGGGCTATCGCCTGAAACAGAAAGTCCAGTTTGAGGTTATTCCTGCGGATAAACCGGTCAACATTCCTGGCGTCGGGCAGTTCTCCGGGCTGAAAACGGCTGTCTATCTGGAGGTTGAAGGGGCGGCGCACTATCTGCCTGCTTACGCTGGCAACCTCGACATTATGACCTCGGCGGCGATGTCGACCGCCGAAAAAATGGCCCAAACGCGGGTGAACGTGGCAGGAGAAGTCGCATGAACGGTAAAAAACTCTATAT
>CALAGF010000110.1 GCA_937892345.1 uncultured Rhodocyclaceae bacterium
AATCGGTTACGCAGGCCGTAGGCCAGGGCGATGCGGTACTCCCGTTCCAGGATATTTTCAAACAGTGGGGAGCCGTGTGGGCCTCGGCACAGGACAAGGAGGCACCGGGCAAGACCGGTGGCCGCAATGCCGGCTGAACAACGCACCGCCCTGGTCACGGGCGGCAACGGTGGCCTGGGCGAGGCCATCGCCCGGGCCTTACACGATGCTGGCCATACCGTGATCGTCGTCCACTCGCCAGGCGGGCCACTGTCGGCTTATTGTGCGCAGCGCACTCGGCCGTGGCAATTTCCCGTCACTCCTTGTGTGCAAGTGACTAGGTTGCGCCCGCCCTTCTTCGACTCGTAGAGCGCCTTGTCGGCACGTGCGACAAGGCTTGCCTCGGTATCCCCAAGCATCCAGGCGGCCACGCCAAAGCTGCACGTCACCTTGCCCACGGAAGGAATGTCCGAACTTGCAATCAGGTTTCTGAGCTTCTCCGCAGCGGCCATGGCAGCCTCGCAATCGTCGTCCCTGAGAAGCAGAACGAACTCTTCGCCACCCCAGCGGCCGAAGAAGTCTGTGACGCGAACCTCAGTGCTGACGAGATTAGCCAATGCCTTCAGCACCTCGTCGCCAACATTGTGTCCGTAGGTATCATTGATGCGTTTGAAATGGTCGACATCGAACATGACCAGCGCCATCGGCGTGTTGGTCCGGCGCTTCCTTTCTGCCTCATCCCCGAGCACCTTGGCGAACCGCAACCGGTTGTTGACGCCGGTCAGAGGGTCGGTAGTCGCCAAGTAGTCCTTCTCCTTCAACAATCGCTCTGCGATGTCGAGCAACTGATTGAAGCTCCGTGAGATGCGACCGATTTCATCCGGCGTGTCGGCAGGGATGCGAATTTGAAAATCCTGGCTGGCAGCGATGAGCTCCATGCTTCCCAGTGCGCGATCCAGTGCGCGTAGCAAGGCAACGGTCGCCGATATGGCCATGATGACGACGGCAAGACCAATCCCCAGCGTAATGATCACTCCTAAACGCATGGAGCTTCGAAGTTGCGTGAGTTCGAGTTCCGCTTTTTTCTCGATTAACTCTAGCGAATAGTCCTCGACGACCTTCAGACGATCAACCGCCACGGTTGCCATTGACCACCAGGCTTGCACATCGAGCGTCTGCGGAAGCTTGCCAGCGGCGGCGATTTGCGCCAGTGTCTCCAGCGTCTGTGCAACTTCCAGTCCCGAGAACTCCTGGGCAAGCCTTTCGCGTAGTTCAGGCGACGCATCCAGTCCGAACTTGCGCAGTTCCTCCTCTTGGAGACTCTTGAGACGGAATAGTCTATTGAGCACGACGGAATCGTCGCTCTTGTGTTCGGTCCAGTAGCCCAGAGTTGCCCGAATCTGTCCGAGATTCTCCTTTACTGCCATTAGGTGCGTATGCGCAACCATGTCGGTCTTGGCAACGGCTGCTTCGGGCTCACTGGTAAGTCGATCCATTTCGTCGGCGAGACGCTGGAGCAGCTTGCTGTAGCTGTCTAGGATCGCCAGGGGCGTTATCCTCCCCGTCGCCGCTTCCGTCCGCAGTTGGGTAAGAGCCATGCCAAGACTGGCGATGTCGCCACGGATTCCGGCTAGAGCCGCATCGGTATGCCGAACTTGTTCGGCGAGCGCTTGGGCATTTGTTTTGGAATGGTTGATGGCCGTCATGCCGCGCTCTCTCTGCAACTCGTGCGCAGCATGGGAAAGAGCGACGACAGCGCTGACGTTTCGCACCACTGCCTCGATAGCTTGGGACTGCGTTAGGTAAGCCTTGTATTGGAGCCACAGGGCGAGGAACATGCCCGAGACGGCCACTAACCCAAGCAGCAGGATTTTTTGTCGCAGTGTCATTCTATGCCCGTAACTGCCCTAGCAGGCTGCTGAAATACTTCCCCATCCTGTCGACGAAACAGCGGGTTTGATCGTTATAGAGATTCACCGAGATTACCGAGAGCACAAAGCGGATCATGCGCGGAGCCGACACCTTCACCGAGAGTTTGTTTACGATGCGTCGCCTGGACGACTTTGTGCCGGCGCAGCACCCGTTGCGGCCGATCCGGGCGATGGTGAATCGGGCGCTCAAGGATATCGAACCCCTGCTCAGCGGCATGTATGCCGCCGACGTCAAAGGCGGTCGCCCCAGCATTGCCCCGGAGAAACTCCTGCGTGCCATGCTGCTGCAAATCTTCTACAGCATTCGCTCGGAACGGCAATTGATGGAGCAGACCCAGTACAACCTGCTCTTTCGCTGGTTCATCGGCCTATCGATGGACGATGCAGTCTGGGTGCCCACCGTCTTCACCAAGAATCGCGAACGCCTGATTGCCCACGATGCCGTGATCGAACTCTTCAATGCGGTACTGGCCATTGCCGAGAAGCAGAACTGGCTATCAGGCGAACATTTCAGTGTCGACGGCACGCTCATCCAGGCTTGGGCGGGACACAAGAGTTTCCTGCGCAAAGACGGCGGAGATGATGAAGGCGGCGGCAATTTCAAGGGCCAGTCACGCAGCAATGACACCCACGCCTCGCGTACCGACCCGGATGCCCGACTGTACCGCAAGGGCAATACCGCCAGTGAGTTGCGCTACATGGGACACACCTTGAGCGACAACCGCCACGGACTCATTGCCAGTGCGGTCGTGACCACGGCCGATGGCTATGCCGAGCGGGAAGTTGCCAAGGCCCTGATCGCCGATGCCCGCCAAGTCGCCGGCGAAACGGCTGAAATCACCCTCGGCGCGGACAAGGGCTACGATGCCCAGGAATTCATTGCGGCACTCATCGAACTGAATGTCATTCCCCATGTGGCGCAGAACACCAGCCATCGCCGTTCTGCCGTGCCGGACGACATTGCCGGCAGTGACGGTTACGCGATCTCCCAGCAAAAGCGCAAACTCATCGAACAGGGATTCGGCTGGGCCAAGTTCATTGGGCCGATACGCCAGGTGATGGTGCGCGGACTGGAGAAGGTCGATCAGTTGTTCGTGCTGACCATGGCCGCCTACAACCTGACGCGCATGCGCTCCTTGGGAGCAATCCGTCCGCTGGGGGCAATATGATAGGAAAACACCTCGGAATCCCTGTAAAACACGTGCGAACGACCGAAAATCCGCTTCGCCTTACGAAAAACGACTCCGTTCCATGCCACCGTCTGCATTTG
Organism: uncultured Rhodocyclaceae bacterium; assembly: GCA_937892345.1. Lineage (GTDB taxonomy): Bacteria > Pseudomonadota > Gammaproteobacteria > Burkholderiales > Rhodocyclaceae > Azonexus. Next base: position 3,181 of record CALAGF010000110.1, read on the forward strand.
CAGGGCGGTATTTCAGCAGCCTGCTAGGCAGGGTCTGAAAGCAGGGCATTTTATGTCGAAACCAAGCGGACGGCTGGCTGCTTGTGGCCGGTAGCACCCACCAGTCTCTGCGTCACAATGCGGAGCTTCAAAAATAACGGATGGTTGGAGCATCTATCTAGGAATATCTACCTCTTGACAAACAACTCTCGCCGGCTAAACTGTTTAGAACTTCTACCAAAATGCCATGCCGCGACCCCGATCCCCACAGAGCGACCACGATTTCCTGGCCCGCGAAATTGCCGCCTTGACCCAAGGCCAATCCCGCTCGTGGGCGCACATCGGTTATTTACTGGATCGTATCGACCAAACTGATTACTGGCGAAATGAGGCCAAGTCCTTCACCGAATGGCTGAAAGGCCACGCTGAAAGCCTGGGACTCAAGGAATCAACGCTCTGGCGCTACCTGACCGCTGGCCGCTACTACATCAAGTTACGCGAGGCGCTCACAGGGCGCGGCGTTTCCTGCCCCCCACTGGGGGAACTTCCTGACAAGGTAAGCCCTGAGAACCTCGAACTTCTTTCCAAGTTGGCTCGGGTCGCCCCGGATAACGCCCTGCAACGCCTGGCTGAACAGGTAATCTCGGGTGGCATTACCCGTGCGGAACTACGCACGGTATGGCAAGCCTATCGTCCTGCGCTTGGCGGGCGGACCGCCCGCGGCCTTGGTGTTCCGCCACCACGTATCAACTTGCGCAACCGTGAGCAGTTCGAGAGCCTAACCGAAGCCATGGTCTTGACGTCGTTGGCTTCAGGAGATCCAAGTTGGTCCGGGATTCGGAATCCCGATCTCTACGAACTCTTTATGCACATTAGCCCAGAAAGTGATGGTGCAACCCCTCGCCGCTACATATTCGACGCCGTTGCCGTTATTAGGGATCGCAAGAGTGATCCACTACAAATCCACGGCATCGAGATAGCGGGTGGATTTCATGTGAACTGGTCAGGGAAACTGGAAGGGATGGCGCCGTATTTCAATTTCCTCTGGATTGCCGTTCCAGAGCAGGCGGAGCGGATTGAGAAACTGACCGTCCCCGACTTCGTGGGCATCCTGCGGGTGATGAGCGGTCATGTCGTTGTTGAACGCCCGCCACGGCAATCCGATCTGCTAGGAGGCCGTGTTCTGGAAATGACCAAGGGGCTGCTGCTGAAATCCCTCAAGCGGTGATTTTTTTGAGAACAATAATCTAGCCGGCTAATCCTATGCCGAACAGGAGATTGCCCATGAAACAGATTCGTGACGTGCTGCGGCTTGCCCTCGAGAACGGGTTGAGCCAGCGGCAAATCAGCGCCTGCCTCGGAATCGCCCGCGGTTCCGTCAAGGATTACCTGACCCGTTCTGCGGCGGCAGGACTATCTTGGCCGCTACCCATCGACATTGATGACGCAGCCCTGGAGCGGCGACTGTTTCCGCCATTGTCGGTCTTGGAGAATGGCCGTAAGCCCGAACCGGACTGGGCCGAGATTCACGAAGCCATGAAACTCAAGGGTGCAACCCTGCAAGGGGTTCACTTGGAATATCTGGCCTGCCACCCTGATGGGCTTGCTTACAGTTCGTTCTGTCAGGTTTACCGAGACTTCAAGCAGACCCTCAAACGCTACATGCGCCAGACGCACGCTGCCGGCGACAAGGTATTTGTCGATTATGCCGGGCCGACGCTACCCGTCATTGATCCCAAGACCGATGAGAAAAGGATGGCGCAAATATTTGTCGGCGTGCTGGGAGCATCCAGCTACATCTATGCCGAAGCGGTTTGGAGCCAGCAACTGCCCAACTGGATCGCATCCCATGTCCGAATGTTCGAGCATTTCGGCGGCGTGCCGCAGGTCGTCGTCTGCGACAACCTGAAATCGGCAGTAACCAGGGCCAGCCGGACGGATCCTGATGTTCATCCGACCTACCTGGATATGGCATCCCATTACGGCACCGTAATCTTCCCCGCGCGGCCCTACAAGCCAAAGGACAAGTCCAAGGCGGAAAACGGTGTGCTGATCGTTGAACGCTGGATCATGTTCCGTCTGCGCAAACGGGTCTTTACCAGCCTGGCGGAACTCAACCGGGCGATTTCGGATTTGCTGACCGATGCAAACAGCCGCCCTTTCCAGAAACTCAAGGGCTGTCGCCGTGAGGCATTTGAGAAGCTGGATCGCCCGGCATTAAAGCCGTTGCCGCAGACGCGCTACGCCTTCACCGAGTTCCTGCGACTACGAGTCGGACTCGATTACCACATCGAAATTGCCGCCCACCATTACAGTGTCCCGTGTGTCCTGGTTCGTCAGGCGGTGGATGTCCGGCTGACGGCTGACACGGTGGAGGTGCTGCACGGCGGCCGGCGAGTGGCCAGCCATGCTCGCGGCCATGGCCCCGGAAGGACCACGGACCCCCTGCACATGGATCCTGCTCACCGACATCTGGAGACCTGGACCATCGAGGACGAATTGGACTGGGCCATTTCAGTCGGGCCGAACACCCACATGTTCCTGCAAGGAATGTTCGCTCGGAAGGTGCGCCGGGACATGGCCTACCGTTCGGTGGCGGCCCTGAAATCCGTGGCGCGGGAGGTGGGGCCGGAACGTCTGGAAGCCGCCTGCACGCGCGCCCTGCAAATCGGTGCGACGGAGATCCACAACGTGAAATCCATCCTGCGCACGAACATGGATCGCATGGCGTTGCCGGAGCCAGCCCATGAGGAGGCGACCTTCGATCATCCCAACGTGCGCGGCGCCGGCTATTACTGCCATTGATCCAAGACGACTTTTTTAGGAGACGACGATGTTGATTCAGCAAACCTTGACCAAGCTTCACTCCCTCAAACTCTCCGGCATGGCGCAAGGGTTTGAGGAGCAATTGTCCAACGCCGCCGCCCATAGCCTAGCCTTCGAGGATAGGTTTGCCATGCTAGTCGACCACGAGGCGACTCATCGGGAGAACCAGCGGCTGCGGCGCTTGCTCAAGACGGCGAAGTTGAAGGTGGCGGCCTGCGTCGAGGACATCGACTATCGTCACAACCGTGGTCTGGACAAAAGCATGATGGCGTCCCTCCTGACCTGTCAGTGGATCGAGCGTGGTCTGAATATGATTCTGACAGGGCCGACCGGTTGCGGGAAGACTTGGCTGGCCTGCGCCTTCGGCAATCAGGCGTGCCGAATCGGCAAAACAGTCTTGTTTCATCGCCTGCCGCTGCTGCTGGAGGACTTGCAGATCGGCCATGCCGACGGCAGTTTCCATAGGCGCTTGGCGTTGCTGGCCAAGGCAGATTTGCTGGTTCTTGACGATTTCGGGCTGGCGGCACTGAATGCTCAGGGGCGAACGGATCTGCTTGAAGTGGTCGACGCGCGAAGTGGTGGGCGCTCGACGATCATCACGAGCCAGTTGCCGGTGGATAAATGGCATGACTACTTGGGTAGCGCAAATCCGACCGTCGCCGATGCCATTCTGGATCGGCTGACAAGCGGTGCGGTGCGTCTGCCGATGCGTGGCGAGTCGATGCGAAAAGTGCGGGCGCGAGAAACTGGGACGGCCTGATGTTCTGGCCTACTTTGACCCATTACGGGTGGGCAGTTTCAATCAGAACAGCCGGCCAGTTTGTGGCATTACAGGTGGACAGTTTCCATCATAACGGGTGGCGATATTGGGTCAGAATACGCACAGATGTACGACAACTCGCGTGAAGCGGTTTTCAAGGAAGGCTTCAAGAACATCG
>CALAGF010000111.1 GCA_937892345.1 uncultured Rhodocyclaceae bacterium
CGGACTCTGTAATGCGCATTGCGTTCCCTCGCCCCGTCTTGACAGAAGCGCAAATGACGCCCCCAGCGGAAAAGTGCTTATAATGCCCAGCGTTTTTTTCCGCTTTTTACTGCCGGCCCAGGTTGTTCTGTGTGTTACCGGGACCCTGTCGCCACATTCATTCTTTGCCCTGGATGTCCAAAAGCCTTGATTCGTCTGCTGAAGTTTTTCGGGTACTCCATTGTCGCCATCGTTTGCGGGCTGCTGCTCGTCCTCAGCGGCGCCTACCTCTACCTTAGTCCGGGTTTGCCCTCCGTAGAGGCCCTCAGAAGTATCCAGTTGCAGATTCCTTTGCGGGTCTACAGCAGCGATGAAAAACTGATCGCGGAGTTCGGCGAAATGCGCCGCACACCGATCCGTTTTGCCGACATTCCCCCCAATTTCATCAGTGCCCTGCTGTCGGCCGAAGACGATAATTTCGCCAACCACTATGGCGTCGACCCCAGCAGCCTGGTGCGCGCGGCCACGCAATTGGTAAAAAGCGGACACATTCAATCCGGCGGCAGCACCATCACCATGCAGGTGGCGAAGAACTTCTTCCTCACCAGCGAGCGCAGCTTTTCGCGTAAAGCCACCGAGATCCTCCTGGCGCTGCAGATCGAACGCCAGCTGACCAAGGACGAGATCCTTGAGCTGTACGTGAACAAGATTTACCTGGGTAACCGCGCTTACGGCATCGAGTCTGCTGCGCAGGTTTACTACGGCAAGTCGATTCGCGACCTGAGCCTGGCGCAGATGGCCATGATTGCCGGTCTGCCAAAAGCCCCTTCGCGCTTCAACCCGCTGGCCAACCCGGTGCGCAGTAAAGAACGCCGCGACTGGATCCTGGGGCGTATGTACAAGCTGGGTAAAATCGATCAGGCCAGCTATCAAGCGGCGATCGCCGAGCCGGTCAACGCCAGCTATCACGTGCCAACGCCGGAAGTGAGCGCCCCCTACATCGCCGAAATGGCCCGTGCCGAAATGGTCGGCCGTTATGGCAGCGAGGCGTACACCGAAGGCTTCCGTGTGACCACGACCGTTCCGAGCGACTTGCAGGAAATCGCCAACAACGCGGTGCATGAAGGCCTGATCACCTACGACCAGCGCCATGGCTACC
>CALAGF010000112.1 GCA_937892345.1 uncultured Rhodocyclaceae bacterium
ACACGCAGGATTCATGGTCGCTGATACGCCGTACGACGAAGCCCTCGGACCATCCCCGGCGCCTGCCGCCAGTAATGGTGGCCGTCTCGTGGTCACGCCGAAATGAGTGGAAAGGATAGAACCATGAGTCGTCCCGTGAATGTCCTGGCCGCAGTCTTTGTGACGGGCGCATTGCTTCTTTCAGGATGTGCCTCGACCCCTGCCGGTGGACTCAATACGGCCGATACCGTGCTGCGCGGAGCATCGACCCGCAATACGGTGACGCTGAAAGTTACGCCGGGCGAAGTGCGAACCGGCGAGCAGCTCCGTGCCGACATCACAGCGAGCGAACCGGGTTACCTCTACCTCTATCAGTTGGGTACGGATGGCAAGACCGTCAATCTGGTGTTCCCCAACGCGATCGACGGCTCCAACTACCTGGCTCTCGGGAGCCATAGCCTGCCGCGGCCAGGCTGGCGGATGTCCGCAAGAGGACCTGTGGGTGTCGGCTATTTTCTTGCGGTAGTCGCAGCCCGTCAGCAGGATCTGCTGGCGATTGAAGCCCGGGTGCGCGAGGGGCGTATCGAAACCGAGGGGCCCTACGCAGCCGCCATGACAAGCATTCGCGAACTCGCACCCTGACGCCGGGCTTGGGGGGGCCTTACAACTCATCTTGGGAGGGATAAGTAATGAACACCGGTATTTCACTGACCCGCATCCTCTTTTTCGCCCTTGCACTGGGGGGAAGTGCCAGCGCCCTGGCGGCACAGCAGGTACTGACCAATCCGTCGGTAGCGGATCTGGTTCGGGAACTGTCGCCGGACGATGAGGGCCCGAGCGCCAAGCGTCTCGACTTTGCACGCACGGCGCCGCCAAATCCCGGAACCCATCTCTGCGCCGGATCGGACGCTGCGGGGCGTGCGTCTGGCGGTTCGGCAAACAAGACCCTGGAGGTGGTTCCCTACGCTGCAGAGGGGGCCGCAAACGTGAATCTGGCCATCCAGTTTGAAACAGGGACGGACAAACTGAGCAGTAGTGATCAGGGGGTGCTCAACCGGCTTGCCAACGCATTGCAGCAGCGCGAGCTTCTCAGCGTGCGTTTTGCAGTGGCGGGCCATACGGATCGCGTGGGCGGTGATGAGATCAACCTTCCCCTGTCCTGCGCTCGCGCCAACTCGGTACGGAAGTACCTGATTTCCCGTGGTGTGGCGGCCGATCGGCTGACCGCGTACGGCTTTGGCAGCAGCGTACCCCTGAATTCCGATCGCCGGGATGCACCCGAGAATCGCAGAGTGGAAATTCGCCGCGGCGATCAGTGAGTTGATGAAGCGGCCGGGTGCTCCTGGTATCCAGGCCCCGTGGTCAGCGCCAAACGGACAAGGAAAGGTGTCGATGAAGCCCGAGCATAAATCGAAGGAAGACGAAATCCTCGGCCAGGTTTTTGATCTTGTCGCCCAGGGCGGCCGCAAACAGCTCAACACAGCCGCCTTGCTGCTCGACAAACATCTGACCGGCCGGGTCACGGGCTACTTCGTACGCCACAAAGTCCGCCCTGACGCCGCGGAGGAACTCACCAACGACCTCTGGCTCAAGTTGATCACCAGTCGCTTCGAAGGACGTACCCGTCCCGTGGTGTGGATGTGGACCCTGGCCCGCTCGATGTTGTTCGACTGGCATCGGGTTGAAGCCGCGGCAAAGCGGGGCAAGAACCTGCAGGCCAGCCTTGACGAGGACGATTGGCTGGCGCTGATGGAATCCAGGGCGGGGGTGTCCGTACCGACCTGGATACGTCTCTGTATCGAGCGGGCCATGTGGCAGATGGAACAGGATGATCCTGCCCGGGCAGAAGTTCTGCGGATGGTCTTCGAAGGGTGGACCGATATCGAGATCGCGATTTACTACGGGGCCGACCCGGACACCCTTACCGACAAGCAACGCGGTGCGGCGCGGGATCGAAGCTACCAGGCCCGCAAGCGGGCACGGGATTACTTCGCCGATTGCAAGGAGTAGGCATCATGGCCAAGGACAACGAACACAAGAATGACGAGCACTGGCTGAAAGTGTTGGCGGGTGACGTCGTCGCGGAGGACGGTGACAGCCGCCAGGCCGAGGCTTTGCGCCAGTATTTCACCCAGCGTGCCGCTATCGAATTTGATGCGCGCCAGGATCCGGAACGCACCAAGCGCATGCTCAATCATCTGGAAGCCCGGGGCGCATTCCAGGCCGTCAAACCGTCCGTCCGGCTGAGATCAGGGGATGAGACGACGTGGCTGGGGCGATTCAGGGCCTGGCTCCTTCCGACCGGTGGTGGGCACGCCGGACGCTTTGCCCTGGTGGCGACCCTTACATTGGCGGTACTGGCCGTGCCGGTCCTGCGAGGAATCCTCACTGAGCCGCAGGACGATGTGGGCGAATACAAGGCCGCACCGAGCTCTGCCCACGAAGCGACGATCCTTGCCGTCTCTCCTCCACAGGAGGCACTGCAGCTCCAGGCCCTGCTTGCGCGCTATGGCGTCGGTGCCGACATTGCATCCCAGGGCGACGACCGGATTGTGACGGCCGCCATTCCCCAAGCTGTCCGCGACGCCGTCCGTGCCGAGCTTGCACGGCAGGGAATTCCCGGCCCGCAGGACGGGGAGCTCAAGATCCGCATTCAGCCGTTTCCCAAATAATCCCTGGAACTGACGAGTCATGAAGCACCTCAATCGCATCCTGATGGCGCTCCCAGCCGTGCTGGTGTGTGGAGCCGCAACGGCTGAACCCCGCAATCATGCCCTGCTGGTCGGCGTGTCGAAGTATCAGTATTCCGAGCAGCTCCGTAACGAAGGTCGAAAGCCCATGGACCTGGAGGGCCCCGAAAATGACGTGGAGGCCCTTAAGGATGTCCTGATTCGCCGCTGGGATTTCCGGCCGGAAGACGTGGTGACCCTGAGCAACGCCCAGGCTACCCGGCGGGGGATTCTCCAGGCGATTGCCGAGCTCGAAAAGCGCAGCAGCCCCGGAGACAGTGTCCTGATCTATCTTTCCGGTCACGGGACCAACGCCATCGCGGGAGGCGCGGGCGCAGCGGTGCCCCATGGCAGCGGGGCCTTTGTTCCCTACGACTTTTCGAAGGAAGCTGGAATATCCAGCCTTCTTGTCGGACGTACTGACCTGCGTCCGGCCCTGGAACGCCTCGACCGCGGGCAACGCAAGACCTGGGTGATAGCCGATGCCTGTTACTCCGGGCGGATGGTCCGCAGTGTCAGCGCCTCCGGAGGCCTGCCGAGCCGATATCTGCCTGTTCTGGGCCGCGATGCCAGGACCAACCTGGCGCAGGTCGATGTTCTGGCGGATCGTCCCGTCGAGCCCTATCCCTACACCTCCACCGCCTTTATCTCTGCTGCTGCCGAAGGCGAGGTGGCCGCCGACTTCACCAGCCAGTTGCTCAAACGCTATCCCACCCGGGACGGCAAGGCCCATGGCGCCCTCACCAACGCCTTGTTGCGCGTCCTTGAAGGCGAACTACCCGCCGATGCCGATGGTTCCGGCCAGCTCAGTCTGGAGGAAGCCCACCGCAGCATGACGGCCTACCTCGCCGCAATGGGTGTCGGGCAAAGCCCCCAGCGCCTGCCCAGCCTGGCCGAAGACACGAGCGGACTCGGCCAGCGCGCGGTACTGGCCGCCACGGGCAAAGTCGCCGCGCCAGCACGGCGTGCCCCGGAACCCCTGAGCGTTGTGGTTCAGGGTGATGTGCCGGCCAGCGT
>CALAGF010000113.1 GCA_937892345.1 uncultured Rhodocyclaceae bacterium
CGGCATCGGCGCTCGAATAGACCATGCGGATGTCGCCGCCCCGTGCCTTGGCCTTCATCAGCGACAAGCCGTCGGAGGCCGGCACGCGCAGGCAGTCGCCGTAGGTGCACAGCGTGACGCCCTGCTCCAGCGCCAGGCGGATGGCCTGGTCGACGCGGCCGATGGGCAGCACGCAGACCGGGCAGCCCGGGCCGTGGATCATCTTGACATTGGCCGGCAACAGGTCGGAAACGCCATAGCGCGAGATGGCATGGGTATGACCGCCGCAGAACTCCATGAAATGGTAACTGCGCGCCGGGTCAGCCTCGGCGCGGATGGCTGCCGCCAGTGTTTGCGCGACCTCGCCGTCGCGGTATTCGTCGATGTATTTCATCACTCAATGCACGCTGATGTCGTGGCCATCAGAGGGCAATTGGCCCATCTCGGCGAACAGCTGGAGCGTCTTTTCAGCCTCTTCCGGATCGAGTTTGTTCAACGCGTAGCCGACATGGACGATCACATAGTCGCCCACCGCCACGCCGTCGAGCAGGGCCAGCGAGATTTCCTTCTTGACCCCGGCCAGATCGACCAGGGCGTTATCGTCGGGGCGCAGTTCAACGACCTGCGCGGGGATGGCGAGACACATCCGCGTTGCTCCTCACACTCGTGATTGTTGGGGCAAAGTCTACCCGCCCCGGTTCAATTCCGCTTGCCGGCCAGGCGACGGAGAAAGCCGCGCCGCGAAACTTCCGGTTTTTCTTCGGGGATCGGCGCGGGTTGCGGCTCCGCAACAGCCGGCGGCGTGGTGAATACGGTCTTGATCGCATCGGCCGCGACAAAGCGCGCCGTCGCCATGTCCGGCAGTTTGTCGACCGGCGCGATCAATGGGCAATACTGGTAAGGGCCGATATCCGGATCGTCGTCGGCGAGGAACTGCATCGTGCCGCAAGGCAGGTTCAGGTAACGCCGCTCGCCGGCCGGAATGTCGCCCCATAACTGGCCGCCGCCATACACCAGTACCAGGTTGACGAACCACGGCGTAATGACCACGCCCAGCCAGTCCCCCTCGACGCGCTGGAAGCCGATGGCCTCGACGGCCAGCGCGGCATTGACGAAACCACTGAATAGCGGGTGACCGTCACGTGGACCGGAGGTGAACTCGGGGTGGAACTGGCAGGCGACGAACCACGGATGATCCGGTGCTTCGACCACTTCGACCAACGCACCGTCACCGGAACGACCGGTGACTTTCAGGCCGGCAGCCTGCAATTGCGGCAGCAGCTTGTTGTTCACTTCGTAGCGATGGCGATGACGCTCAACGATCACGTCCTTGGCATAGCAATCGTGAACCCGCGAACCGCTTTCCAGCTGGCAATCCTGGGCACCCAGGCGCATGGTGCCACCGAGATCGGAGCTCTCGCTGCGGGTTTCCACGCCACCGGCGGCATCTTCCCACTCGGTGATCAGGCCAACGACCGGGTGCTTGCTGTCTTGGTCGAACTCGGTGGAGTTGGCATCGGTCCAGCCCAGCACATTGCGGGCAAACTCGATAACCGCCACTTGCATACCCAGGCAGATGCCCAGGTACGGAATCTTGTTCTCACGGGCGTATTGCACCGCTGTGATCTTGCCTTCCACGCCACGCAGGCCAAAGCCGCCCG
>CALAGF010000114.1 GCA_937892345.1 uncultured Rhodocyclaceae bacterium
GCCGCGCTTCGCAAGGAGCGGTTCTTCATGATCCTCGACGGCCTGTTCTCCAACCTCAGCCACGATGACATGATCGACTCGGCGATGGAGTCGCTAGCCCTTTCCGCAGGTCACTTCCAGTTGATCGGAATGATCCATCACCCAAGGTACATCAACAATCCGAAGATTTTCCGGTCCTATTTTGTCGGGCGTGAGTTCCGCGCCGTCAACGGCAAGCATTCCTGGCTTGCGGTAGATTCCCAAAAGGACGTACCGGCATCGCTAGGCGTTTTTGGGTCGCACTTCACGCCAAAGGACAACCATGATGATGGCCGATGAGCCTCTGGAGACAGTAATTCAAGAGCTGCGGCGGCAGACCCGCAATAGCGATGTCTTGCAAGGAGGCACCCTTGTTGCCCGATTGGAGCAGAAGACAAAGCTAGACGCGGCGGCGATCAGGACCCAGCTTAAGGCGATCAAAATGCGTGGCTGGATCGAGGCTAGTTCGTGGTCGGCCACCGGCAATCCCGTGGGGCGGGTCAGGGTAAGGCTGCCGGCTCTTCCTCCACCTGCTTGGCACGAGAAATGGAACGCGGCGCTCGTCGCCTGCCCGGAGCTTTCTGATGCGGACCGCCAGATGCTATCTGAGTGTGGAGCCTGTCTGGCAGACATGGATGCAACAGAGCTTCCGAAGATAGTCGATGGCCTAGTGCGACTGCGGCGCGACCAAACGTCATTGTTCGGCATGCCCAAGTTCCTCGTGAGCGCACGGTACCTGCGTGCTTCTTCAAAAATGTTGAACAAGCTCGGCACTCGCGCGATCCGGGCGTTTGGCATCGACCTAGACCTGTTCCCTGACCATCCGCCTTACGTTGTTACCGCAGGTGCAAGCAACCCAAAAGCTGTCGTACTCGTTGAGAATCCAACATCATTCGAGTTGGCAGCCAGAACATCCGCGGCCCAACACTGCGCCTTCATTGCAACCTTTGGCTTCGGACTCAGCAAGTCATCGGAGGATTTCGGAAACCAACTGGCCTGCATGGTGGAAGACGGGCTTTCCGGTTCGATAACGCTGATGCGCGAAGGCTCGACGCCGCCTACTGCCCGAGAATTGCTGGCGCACCCAAACATCACATTTTGGGGCGATTTGGATATCGCCGGAATGCAGATTTATGAACGCATCGGCAGGCATGTACCCGCAATCACGCTATCCGCCCTGTATGGGCCGATGGTCGAAGCACTGACCGTAAATGACCTAAGGCATTCCTACGTCGCTGCTGTCGGCAAGTCGGGACAGTTGATGTTCTCGGCCACGCGAGAGGACTCCAGGAAGCTACTCGACTGCTGCCAAGAGTGGGCTGTCGACCAAGAGCTAGTTACGGCGAAGCAGATCGAGCAGCTTGCAGGAAAAGCTCTTGGCACGTACGGGGCCGGAGGCAAGGTCGAGTAACCACGACAACGAGGGTATCCACCGCAAACAACAATGCAATTAAACTCGCCCTCCAGTCGACCAGGTGCTCACCAAAATACCGCTGCCCCATTCAACGTCCGAGGTAGCACATGGGTCGAATACCCCCTCATAGCTATTGATACTGGAGCAGCGGATAGAAGATATCCCACAGATAGTTCAATACAAAAATGGCAAACCACCCAGCAACGGAAACAACACTCAACAACAAAACAATGAGTGGCCAAAAATAAAAATCAATCACCAACTGCCAGCGACTTGCCGGGATAGGCCCGCCTTCAACCTTGATGCCTGCGCCGGTAATAAACGGCGCCCAAAGTTCGCGTACCTGTTTTTCTGAGAGCATGTCAGAATGACCGCATTCTGGAAGACGCAGGTTCTCAATTTCACGAGAGTCGACAGAGAAAAAGAAAGCTCCGGATGGCCCAGCCCCTTGGACTACTTTCGAAGCCACAACGGGCCAGATATCCTCGTCACCACAAACATTGAGGACCCGCTTGACATTGACGGATCGATCGTTCTTCTCTCGGTCAAGAAATTTAAACCAATCGCAATCCTGAGGCAGAATCGAACCGTTTAATACCACCGCCTCAATCTCAAGCGGAATTCCTAGACGATCCGCCAATTCCAGTGCGCGATAAGTCAGCATCGTGCCGTAGCTATGAATTACAACGGCCAGTTTGCTCTCAGGATCTTGGCGCTTTACACGCCTCAAGGTGACCAAAAGGTCGATAGCCAATTTGTCGCGAATCGTTTTCTTAACCAGAAAAGTCAGCAGATCAACCAAGCCGTACCTGGCGACAGTAGACTCGAACCCGAACTCTCTTTTGAAAATGTACCGCGCATGGTCGGCCCAAAAGCAGTACGTTCTGATGCCATGCGTTATGAATACGTGATAACTGACAGGGCTTCGATTTTCTATACGCTGCAAAATCTCCTGATCCTGCTGTGTGATTTCTGAAATTGCCGTCCTTGAGTCGCCAAGATATCGATCAAAAAAATGCTGATATGCAGTACCCGTTCGTAAAAACTCCAGGAGGCACACGGCCATCCATTTGGCAATTGATATCTCCCTCATCTCTGCAGGGAAATCTCGGATGTCGATATAACAAAACTCCCTCACCTTGTCGTAGAACAACGCGGGAGACTTAAGCCTTAAGTCAGAAACGAGGATTGTCAGCTCACCTTCAGATTGGCGCGTTTCCAACCACTGCTTCTTGATCAATTCAGGATCGTAATATAGAAATTCTGAGATATATGCGTCTGCATAGTCATCCTCGTTGAACTCCTGCTGATCAATTGGACAAGACGTGATGTGCAAACGGAGTAAGGCAAGGGCGCCGACAAAATCATTCGGAATGATCACTCGACAGCGCCGGGTAACATGCTCGTCACTCATCACCATCACCGATATGGTAAAGCGCCACCTGGTTCTTAAGTGAAATGGTCAGCGCTGTAGTTACGAAGGCATTTTTGTAGGATGAGTTCTTGAAAATCACTTCCTTGGTCAGGAAATACGGATTCTCAATTTTGCTCAGAACAACCTCGCCTGACTCAATCATTGCCACATGCTTGTTCAACTCAGGATAATCCTTGTTGATAGCCTCCCGAAAATCCTCGTTTTTGTATTTCAGAAACCTCACCACAACAGGTACATAGCGAAGCGCCAGCCCCAGCAATTGTTCCTTTACGGCAATCGCAACAGAGAGTTGTTGCGGCGTGATTCCTAGTTGCATCGCACTCAATTGTTGGAGATGAACATCCCATTGCTAGATCGGAAGAGCACACGTCTGAACTCCAGTCACACAGTGGTATCTCGTATG
>CALAGF010000115.1 GCA_937892345.1 uncultured Rhodocyclaceae bacterium
CACGACGCTCTTCCGATCTATGGGCAAGGAGGTCTACATGGCGGTCTACGACCAGCTCGGCGCTACCGCCTGCCGTATTCTCGTGCCGGGGTATTCGGAAATTTATCCAATTGAGGATTTGATCTGGGACAACACCAACAAGGCGCTGGCCTTCCGCACCGACATCCTGAACCTGCATCGCCTCGACGATGCCGGCCTTGAAGCACTGCTCGACCGTCTGGAAGACAGCGAGCTGGACGATTACACCGACATCATTAGCTTGATCGGCGTCGAATTTGACGAAAATACGCCTTGGGGACAGCTGACGATTCTGGAATTGAAGCTGCTGATCAACCTCGCCCTGCAGCAATTCGAAGCGGCAAAGGAAGGCGTCGAAGCCTATCTGCAATACAACGAGAATACCGTCGAGCGCGGCTTGTTCTATCAAGCCTTGAACGTGGTGCTTGAGGTATTGCTGGACGATGAGCTGGAGCTTGATGATTACGTAGTCAACTTCCGCCGGATGTTTGGCAACCCCCGGATGGACGCGGTACTTGGCTCAGTGGATGGCAGCGTGCGCTTCTTTGGCCTGACACCTACCAGCGAAAAACTGGAAGGACTTGACCGACACCAGCGCCTGATCGATAGCTACAAAAAACTGCACATGGCACGAGCAAATTTGGCGGCGTCATCCATGTGATTAGCTAGTTGATCGCATCAAGGATTGGCAGGAAGGAGACCGCTGAAGGCTGTTGGAAAGGATTTCCCTGGACCAGTACGATGGCCGCCGTAGGAGCTGCTGCGAACGCAAAAAGCAGGATTGCAACCAGTGCCGCCTTCGGGTTTTCAGCATGGACAACGGCCACCGAGATGAGTGTCAGCAGTCCGAGAAACGCCATGCCCAACCATTTGAGTGGATTGATGTGGGTCTGGCTCAGGCTGATGCGCAGGTCGCGCTCGTCCCGCAGGTCTGTCATTTTGCGCAACATCAGTCCCTGAATGTTGACGCCTGCGAGCTTGGCCAACTCCTGGCTGGAGAAACGGCGCAAAAGCTCGTCCGACTTTGCGGTAGCGGCATCGCTCACCTCCCGCCGGGCAAGCAGCGTCCATTCATCGGCATTGGCCTGTGCGTAATGGGTCAGCGCTTGACGCAGTTCATCGCGCAAAGGACTCTCCAGGTGACTGGTCAGTACCATCAAACTACGCAGGGCATCGGCCTCACGATGCACTGAGGTTGTCGCGCGATCATGTGCGATCCAGGTGTCATTGGCCAAAAAAGCCAGGGTGAGACCAAACAGCACGCCAATAATATTGATGAAAGGTGGCACGACCCCGGCAAAACCACGAATTTGCTGACGCCATGGGGAGCGAGCCATCAACCAGTAGATAGCCCAGACAGCAGCAAAAGTCCCAAGGACGGCAATCGCCGCGTAACCGTAATGATCGTAGGTGTTCAGATTGGTGAGGTTCACAGGAGCCTTGAAGTTTGCGCCAGTCAGCAGGATTTGAATGGGTGAATTTCAGGGATTATCCCGGAAAGCTTTGGCACTAGGGAATACGCCGAACTACACAGGAGATCTCCTGGCAGGTATTACGGCGACTGATTTCCCTCCTCACCCCCGCGAATTTCGTTCATCCGCTGTGCTGACTGCGTGATCGCCAGCACGCAGGGGTGGGTCAGGCGGCGTTCGACCGAGATGGCGTAGTAGCTGGCGGTGACTTCGCGGGTGCGGCCGATAACGGTGAGGCTGCCGTCGGCGGTAAATTCTTCTTCGACGATAGTGGGCACCGGGAAGGCGCCGGTGCCGGCGCGGGCGAAGGCGGCCATCAGGGCGGTGTCGTCGAATTCGCCGACGATGCGGGCGCGAAGGCGTTTGCGTTCGAACCACGGTTCCAGGCTGCTGCGGATCGCGGAGTCTTCGCCGGGCAGCAGCAGCGGCAGCGCGTTAAGACAGTTCGGGAAGGGCGGCATTCCTTCGGTGATCAAGGACGGTGCAGCGAGGAAGCTGAGGCCGGATTCGAGCAGGCGGTGGTTGTAGGCGCGCACGCTGTACGAGGCCGGAATCGGCGCGTCGGAAATCACCAGGTCGAGCTGGTGCACCGCAAGCTGGCCGAGCAGGCGGTCGAGCTGCCATTCGCGGCAGACGATGCGGGTCGGCTGGTCGCCGCCGATGGCCGGTTGCAACAGCTGGCAGGCCAGCGACTTGGGAACGGCATCGGAGACGCCGACGCGGAATTCCGTCGGCCGGCCCTTGGGGTGGTGTTTGATCATCACTTCCAGCTCGGCGCTCAGGGCGAACAGTTCGTCGGCATAGTCGAGGGCGAGCTTGCCGGCTTCGGTGAGGACCAGCGAGCGTCCCTGTTTGGCGAAGAGCTCGGTGCCGAGGCTTTCTTCGAGCAGGCCGATCTGGCCGCTCAGGGTTTGCGGCGTGATGGCGATGGCTTCGGCGGCCCGGGCCACGCTGCCGGCCTTGGCTACCTTCCAGAAATAGAAGAGGTGCTTGTGGTTCATCATGCGTCGAATTTTTCGATGAATTAACTAAATTAAATCGAATTTATTTTACGGTTTGCCTGCGCTATTGTCGCCGCCTCTTTTGCCCGCTTTTACTGAAGGCCCCTGACATGCTGACTGCACTGGTTGTCGTATTCATCATCGCGTATGCCGCAATTGCGCTGGAGCATCCGCTCAAGATCAACAAGTCGGCCTCGGCGCTGGTCGGCGCCGGGCTGTTGTGGACCATCTACGCGCTGGCCACTGGCGATCATCATCTGGTCGGCGAGCAACTGGGAGAATCGCTGACGGGCACGGCGCAGATCGTGTTCTTCCTGATGGGGGCGATGGCCATCGTCGAGGTGGTCGACGCCCACAACGGCTTCGAGGTGATCACCCAGCGCATCCGGACGACCAAACTGTCGACGCTGATGTGGCTGGTCGGCTTAGATCGGAAGAGCACACGTCTGAACTCCAGTCACACAGTGGTATCTCGTA
>CALAGF010000116.1 GCA_937892345.1 uncultured Rhodocyclaceae bacterium
GAACGAGCAGCAATAGAGTACGAGCTAAGCGAGTACATAGGGCAGTTATCCACAGGTTTTTTTTAATTTTTCTCTTTTTTTATATTTTTAAAGGTTTTTAAAGGTTTTTAGACCCCCTTCAAAGCCTTGTCATATATGGCTTTGCGAGAGTTAAAAGGGAGGGATTGACGCACAAATAGGAGGGATTGACGCACAAATAGGAGGGATTGACGCACTAAAAGGGAGGGATTGACGCACAAATAGGAGGGATTGACAGTTCTCCCATATTGATATAAAAAGGAGATAATAAAAAACCTCCTTTTTAAGGGTTTACATAATGAGTAATGATTTAATCGTAATGGATAACAACTTAATTAAAGCGTCTTACAAATTAACTGTTAATGAAGTACGTTTAGTGCTTATTGCACTATCACAGATGCCAAAAGATGCACCAATTGACCACAAGACTCCTTATTACATAACAAAAAATGATTTTGTTAAGCTTGGGGTAGACCCTAAAAATGTGGCAAGAGATATTCGTTCAGCCTGTAAAGACCTACTCAGCAGAACATTGACAATAGAAACGCCAATAGGTGATCTAGGCACTCACTGGGTACATAATGTTCTACACTTTAAAAGTGAAGTGTTTGAGAGATTAAAGAAAGACTATCCCAACTCAAAACATGATGAAGAGTTTATAAACGCACTTAGATTACATAATCTTTTAGATAGCCTGCCTATTATTGCTAATAGTGACGATAATATCGTGGCTCGTATTGTTTTCCATGAGGATATTATTCCTTATCTAAGCCAATTAAAAAGCCATTTCACTCAATTTATGCTTAGTGATGTTCATGGGTTTAGTGGTGCATATAGTTATCGTTTTTATCAGTGGATGATGCAATTTAAATCAACAGGTTACGAAGCCTGCGTTGCCAGTGAATTATCTTTGCAGGCTTGTTTAACCTATTGATTTATATGGGGAAAAATTAATCCCTACTCCCACTCGATCGTAGCCGGTGGTTTTCCGCTGACATCGTAGACCACGCGATTCAAACCACGCACTTCATTGATGATGCGATTGGAAACACGGCCAAGCAGTTCGTAAGGCAGGTGTGCCCAATGAGCGGTCATAAAGTCGCTGGTCACCACGGCGCGCAATGCAACGACGTTTTCGTAAGTACGGCCGTCACCCATGACGCCCACACTCTTGACCGGCAAAAACACTGCAAATGCCTGACTGGTAAGGTCGTACCAGGTTTTACCGACATCGGCCTCGGCACACATGCCGGCAGCGACATTTTGTGAAGTTGCAACGGTCGACCGTAACTCATCGATGAAAATGGCATCCGCCCGTTGCAGCAGGTGCGCAGCTTTGAGGGTGACTTCTCCAAGGATACGCACACCAAGACCCGGACCCGGGAAGGGGTGGCGATAAACCATTTCTCGCGGCAAGCCAAGCGCCACGCCGAGTTCACGCACTTCATCCTTGAACAGTTCGCGCAACGGCTCGAGCAGCTTCAAGTGCATATCTTCCGGCAGACCACCGACGTTGTGATGGCTCTTGATGGTATGAGCGCCTTTTTTACCTTTACCTGCCGATTCAATCACATCTGGATAAATTGTGCCTTGAGCCAGCCATTTGGCGGAGAGCAGTTTCTTCGACTCCGCCTGGAAGACTTCGACAAACTCCTTGCCGATAATCTTGCGCTTTTGTTCCGGATCGGAAACACCGGAAAGCTTGCTCATGAAGTCGTCGACCGCATCAACGCGAATCACCTTGACCCCGAGATTGCGCGCAAACATGTCCATCACCATGTCGCCTTCGTTCAGGCGTAGCAAGCCGTGATCGACGAAAACGCAGGTCAACTGGTCACCGATGGCGCGGTGAATCAGCGCCGCAGCAACGCTCGAATCGACCCCGCCGGACAGGCCAAGAATGACATCATCCGTACCAACCTGGGCACGAATCGAGGCAACTGCCTCGGCAATATAATCGCCCATCACCCAATCGGTACCGCAGCCGCAGATGCCATGCACGAAGCTTTCGAGAATGGCGCGCCCCTGCACGGTGTGCGTAACCTCCGGGTGGAACTGGACGGCATAGAACTTGCGGCTTTCGTCGGCCATGCCGGCGATCGGGCAGGACGGCGTGGAAGCCATGGTCTTGAAGCCCGGCGGCAGTTCCATCACGGAATCACCGTGACTCATCCAGACCTTGAGCATGCCGTGGCCTTCGGCCGTCGTGAAGTCGGCGATATCCTTGAGCAGTGCCATGTGGCCATGCGCACGCACTTCGGAATAACCGAACTCGCGGGCCTTGCCGGCTGCCTCCGCCGTCATCACCTTGCCACCCAACTGCTGCGCCATGGTCTGCATGCCGTAACAGATACCAAGTACCGGAATACCCAGTTCAAAAACGACAGCCGGCGCCCGAGGCGTATCGCCCTCAGTCACCGAACTCGGACCACCGGAAAGAATGATGCCCTTGGCACCGTAATTGCGGATGAACTCTTCCGAAACATCGTACGGATGGATTTCGCAAAAAACCTTGGCCTCCCGCACACGGCGGGCGATCAACTGCGTAACTTGAGAACCGAAATCGAGAATGAGGATTTTCTGGTGAGCCATTTTCAAGACCTTGAATGAAAAAGGCGGCTACCGGAGCCGCCCTCTGGGACACTGAAGCGATCAGTCGAGATGATAATTCGGCGCTTCCTTGGTGATCTGCACATCGTGGACGTGAGATTCGCGGATACCTGCCGAGGTAATTTCGACGAAACAGGCATTGTCATGCATGTGAGCAATCGTCGGACTGCCGAGATAACCCATGGACGAACGCAAGCCACCCACCAACTGGTGAATCACTGCCAGCACCGAACCCTTGTAAGGGACGCGACCTTCAATACCCTCAGGCACGAACTTGTCGACATTGTTGGTATTTTCCTGAAAGTAACGATCCGAAGAGCCGGCCTGCATTGCACCGAGCGATCCCATGCCGCGATAGGACTTGTAGGAACGGCCCTGGAACAATTCAACCTCGCCCGGCGCTTCTTCTGTCCCGGCAAACAGACCGCCCAGCATGACCGTGTCGGCACCAGCTGCAATAGCCTTGGCGATGTCCCCGGAGTAGCGGATGCCGCCGTCAGCGATCATCGGAACCCCCGTACCTTTAAGTGCGTCCGAAACATTCTGGATGGCGGTAATTTGTGGCACACCAACGCCGGCCACAATGCGGGTAGTACAGATTGATCCAGGGCCAATACCCACCTTGACGCCATCGGCGCCCATGTCAACCAAGGCGCGTGCCGCATCCGCCGTGGCAATATTGCCGCCGATGACTTCGATCTGCGGGAAATTCTTCTTAACCCATTTCACGCGATCCAGCACGCCTTGTGAATGCCCATGCGCCGTGTCAACAACGATCACATCCACACCAGCCTCTGCCAGCGCCTCAACACGTTCTTCGGTACCAGCACCCACGCCGACCGCAGCACCAGCACGCAGGCTTCCGGAAGCATCCTTGTTGGCCAGCGGATGTTCAGTAGACTTGAGGATGTCCTTGACGGTAATCAGTCCACGCAGATTGAACTCATCATCAACTACCAAGACACGCTCCAGACGGTGCGTACGAATCAGCTCCTTGGCATCTTCGACACTAGCGCCTTCCTTGACAGTAACCAGACGCTTGCGCGGCGTCATGATGGCCTTGACCGGCTGATCAAGATTGGTCTCGAATCGAAGGTCGCGATTGGTCACAATGCCAACTACCTTCCCTGCCCTGTCAATCACCGGCAGGCCGGAAATTCGGTACTGACGCGTAATTTCCATCACATCGCGGACCGTCATGGTCGGTGAGACCGTGATCGGATCCTTGAGAATACCCGACTCAAACCGTTTAACCTTGGCCACTTCGGCAGCCTGGGCCTTGGCGGAAAGATTCTTGTGGATGATGCCGATACCGCCTTCCTGAGCCAGCGCAATGGCCAGACGACCTTCCGTAACCGTATCCATGGCCGCAGAAAGCAGGGGCAGATTAAGTGTAATGTTGCGTGTCAGTCGCGTTGCGAGACTGACATCACGGGGCAAAATTTGGGAATGTGCGGGGACGAGCAAGACGTCGTCGAAAGTCAGGGCTTTTTGCAAAAGTCGCATGGCCTTTGATCCAAGGTCACAAAATCGTATTATACAGAAAACCTTCGAAAAGCCTGAAGACCATGAACAAAGCGATAATTTTTGCCATTGGGTTGCTGTCGACCGCAGCACTGATCCCGGCACACGCCCAAACCTACCAATGGAAGGACGGCAGCGGAAAAACCATCATTTCCGACGCGCCACCTGCCGGCAGCAAACCCGCCCCGAAAAACCCGGGGCCACAGGCTCCTGCATATGGCTACGCCACACCAGAAACCAAGAAGGAAACCGCCCAGCAAAACAGCGTTTCCGACAAGGAGCAGGCATTTCAGAAACGGCAGCAGGAAGCCAGGGAAAAAGCTGAAAAAGACGCGCGGGAAGCCACTCTGGCCCAAAACAAAAAAGACAACTGCGAACGCGCTCGCCGTAATCTCACCCTGCTTCAGTCTGACCGCCCAGTCTCCCAACTGGACGCCAAGGGCAACCCGGTGGTTATGGACAACAAAGCCCGTCAACAGGAAATTGAACGCACGCGCAGCATTGCAGAGGAAAGCTGCAAATAAACGCTTCCTGTATCAAGCCTCAACAGGGGCGTCGGCATCGCCGGCGCCTTTTTTCATGACCTTGCCCTCGGCGGCTCGCTGCTTGCGCACTTCCTTGGGATCTGCAATCAAAGGGCGATAAATCTCGACCCGGTCCTGATCACGCAAAACAGCATCGAGTTTGGCCAATTTGTTCCAGACACCGAACTTGTTCTTTTTAAGGTCAATTTCCGGATACTTGGCAAGCAATCCGGATGCCTCAACAGCTGCCTGCACGGTTGCTCCAGCAGGCAATTTGATCTTGACCACATCCTGCTTCACGGAAAGCGGGTAGCACACTTCGACGGCAAGCATTGCTTCAGCCATGCTGTTCTCCATAAACCTGCGCAGCGCGACGCACAAAGGCATCGACAAAAGTATTCGCGATATGACTGAAAACCGGACCGATGATTTTCTCGAAGAGTTTGCTGGAAAACTCGTAATGCAGGCGAAATTCAATCTTGCAAGCGTTTTCTGCCAGTTCACGAAATTGCCACGAGCCTTCGAGACGCCGAAAAGGGCCGTCGATCAAGCGAATCGTCATCAACCGCGGGACTTCCTTGGTGTTTTCAGTGGTAAAGCTGGATTTGACCGCATGATAATTGATGAACAATGTCGCTACGGTTTTATGCTCGTCGCGAAGTTTTAACTCGGTCCGGCTACACCAGGGAAGAAAGGCGGGGTAGTCCTCGCAGCGATCTACCAACTCGAACATGCGAGCGGCAGATTGTTCGATCAAGACAGTTTTTTCAACAAGTGCCATGCTGAAGCAGCGATTCCGTAACCGTGTAGAATCGTGGATTTTAAAGGATCATCCTGCAGCAATGAGCATTACGGTCAACAAAAAAGCCTTCCACGATTACTCCATCGAAGAGAAGTACGAAGCGGGCATCGTACTTGAAGGGTGGGAGGTCAAGGCCATCCGTGCAGCCCGGATGAACATTAAAGAATCCTATGTCATCATTCGGCACGGTGAGCTATACCTGATCGGAATGCACATTACGCCGCTCAGCTCAGCCTCGTCGCATAATCATCACGACCCGGTACGGACCCGAAAACTGCTTCTGCATACGCGGGAGATTGCAAAACTGATCGGCAAGGTTGAACGCGCCGGCTATGCCCTCGTACCGCTTGATCTGCATTTCGTGCGCGGACGCATCAAACTTGAAATCGGCTTGGCCAAAGGCAAGAAACAGCATGACAAGCGAGCTGATGCGCTAGAGAAGGACTCAAAGCGCGAAGCACAGCGGGCAATGAAAGAACGACAGCGCTGACCGGGCAAGGAACCATGAATATCCGACGTATTGTTCTAGCTGATGACCAGTTACTCGTTCGAGCCGGCATTCGTGCGCTGATTGAAACACTGCCGGGATACACCATCGAGGCAGAATGTGCCGATGGACTGGAAGCGATCACGCAAGTTGATACGCAGCTGCCGGATATTCTCCTGCTCGATATTGCAATGCCGGGTCCGAGCGGAATTGAAGTGGCCAACCTGCTGCGTGCAAAGTATCCGGAGTTGCGCATATTGATACTTTCCAGCATTGAACAACCGACGATCATCGAACAGGCACTGGCTGCAGGAGTCAATGGCTATCTGCACAAGGATTTTATTCTCGACGAACTTCAGGAAGCCCTGAATGCCGTGCTTTCCGGCAACTGTTTTTTGTCACCCAATATTCGCCTGTTAGCCGCGTCTACCGCAGGAAATGCCCCAACAACACCCGGCTTGACGACACGCCAAAAAGAAATTCTCTGTCTGGTTGCCTCGGGCCTATCCACCAAGGAAATTGCGCGTCAGCTGTCAATCAGTCCTAAAACGGTGGAATTTCACCGCAGCCGACTCATGGAGCGCATCGGTGTCCATGATGTTACCGGACTCACCCGCTATGCCTTGCAAAATGGGATGATCCACTAGCAGCAATCAAGGCTGCTGTTGTTGGTGATACTGGCTCAACTCATGGGCCATATCATTCAATGCCTCGCGCAAGGCTGCGGTCTTGCCCGCCCAATCAACGATCAGGCCCTCTGTGTGTGCGGCCTCATGCAGCGCAAATTCGATATCCCGAGCGAGATCCACCGCTCGCTGCGCGGAGAACAATACGCAATTGCTGCGGATATCGTGAACAACATCCTTCAGGGCAAGCAAATCGCCTTTATTCTGTGCAGCCTCCATCCGTGCTACCAGCAACGGCTGATTCTCAAGAAACAGGGTCACCAAGCGTTCGGCTGCAACGCGATTTCGCTTCAAATTAACCATCAAATACTCAAGATTACAAACAGGAGTAGCTGAAGGCCTTTCACCTTTTTCCGACATGTACGAATACCTTTTTATTCTTGAATTTATCGTACAAGCTTAGGACCGCATCAATAGCGCGGGAACAGGGTTAAACCCTAGGGGCATAAGAAAATGCGTTCAGTCCAATCTACAAAGCCTCAATCCCCATCAGAATTTCATCCACCCTGCCCCGTGCAGCTTGCAAGTCCATAGCACTCATTTTGGCGAGCTGGCGATAAACCATGCCCAGCCTTGGATTGCCGGATAAACGTTCGCTGTTACGGAAGAAAAAATCCCAGTACAGCGCATTGAAGGGGCAGGCCCGCTCACCGACACGCGCCTTTTTGTCGTAATGACAGCCCTTGCAGTAATCGCTCATGCGGTTGATGTAGGCGGCACTGGAGACGTAAGGTTTGGTCGCCAGCTTGCCGCCATCGGCGAACTGGCTCATGCCGACGGTGTTGGGCAGCTCGACCCATTCGAAGGCGTCGATATAGACGCCGAGATACCAGCCGTGCACGGCCGCCGGATCAAGCCCGGCGAGCAGCGCGAAGTTGCCGACGACCATCAGGCGCTGAATGTGGTGGGCATAGGCATATTCGAGCGACTGGCCGATGGCGTGGGCCATGCAGCGCATTTTTGTCTCGCCAGTCCAGAACCAAGATGGCAATGGCCGCTGGTGATCGAAGTAATTTTGCTTGTCGTAGCCCGGCATGTTGGCCCAATAGACGCCACGCACGTATTCGCGCCAGCCGAGGATCTGGCGGATGAAACCTTCCGCCGCCGCCAACGGCACGCGGCCGGATTCATAAGCCGTCACAGCCCTGGACACGACTTCGCGGGGATTGAGCATCTTGGTGTTGAGCGCGAAGGAGAGTAGCGAGTGGAACAGCCGCCAGGCGCGAAAGCTGAGCGCATCCTGGAAATCGCCGAAATGCGGCAGCCCTTCGTCGATGAAGTCGTCGAGCTGCTGCAAGGCTTCGGCCCGGTTCAGCGGCCAGCGAAAATGCTGCGCACCCGGTTTGCCAAAGCTGGCGACGCCGGCCTGCTGGATGGTGTTCCAGAGCGCCGAATGGTCGTGCTCTCCGCGCCAGTCAGCCGGTTCGCGCGGCAAGCCGGGCCAAGGCTTGCGGTTGTCGTGATCGAAATTCCACTGGCCGCCCAGCGGTTTGCCCGGGCCGGCCATCAGCACGCCGTGGCGCACACGCATCTGGCGATAGAAGTGTTCCATCAGCCATTGCTGGCGCTCGGCGAAGAGCTGCGCGGCCTCGTCGCGCCGGGTGTAAAAATGTTCGCTATCGACCATCCGGTCGGGGATGGCGAGTTGGCTGGCGTACTCGGCAAGCTGTCGGTCAAGTCGCCATTCATCAGGTGCCTGATACTCGAAGGTGCTGGCCGAATAGTCGGCGATCAGTGCATCCAGATTGGCCGGCAGCGACTGGCAGTTGGCCGGGTCGTCAATCGCCAAGTAATGCACGCGATGGCCGGCCTGCCGCAATTGCCGGGCGAAATCGCGCATGGCGGCAAAAATGGCGATGATTTTCTGGGCGTGATGCAGGACGTAATCGGTCTCCTGACGGATTTCCATCAGAACGTAGATTGTCTCCTCGTCGCGCGTCGAAAACCAGCTGTGCTCCGGGTTGAGTTGGTCACCGAGGATGAGGCGCAGCGTGGTCATGATTTTCCCTTTCGACTACGCCGGCAGCGTTCAGAGCAATATTTAACCTCGTCCCATACCGCCGCCCATTTTTTGCGCCAAAGATACGGTCGAACGCAACAAATGCAGATTTTGCTCGGTAAATCGGCTTTTCTTGGGGCGCGCATTCAGGCTGCGTTCAATTCGTATCGGTCCGCTTCTGCTCGACCCAGATCAGCTTGTCGGTCGCAAAACCCAGCGCTTTGGCCTGGCTGAGCAATTGCTCGCGAACCTCGGCCGGCAGCGTCTTGTCGCGGGCGAGTATCCATAAATAATCGCGGTCCGGCCCGGCGACGAGCGACCAGCGGTAGTTCTGCTCATCGAGCGCTATGACGTGATAGCCGCCATAGAACGGGCCAAAGAACGAAACCTTCAGCGACGCGGTCTGGCTGTCGCCGATGAACAGGGCGCGGCCGATGGCTTCTTTCCAAGCCTGCTTCCGGGTGTCGTAACCCCGGTTGATGACCTTGACGCTACCGTCATCCTGCAACTGGTAGGTGGCATTCACGTCACTCATCCCGCGCTCGAAAGAATGGTCGAGCCGGGCGATTTCGTACCACTGTCCGAGATAGCGGTTGATATCAAAAGAGGTGACCGGGCGCAGCCCCTCGGGCGGCGCCGTCGAACAGGCACCCAAAGTCAGGACAAACGACACGGCGAGGATGGTGGAGCGGAGAAAAGACATTGGTGGGCTTTCAAAAATCCAATGACTACATTTTGTCCTAGACAATTAAAAACAACAATCGCAATATTTAAAATATCAAAGCAACAACCCGGACAATTTGATATTTTGTCCATGACAACAAAGGTCCGATCCAGGAGAAAAAATGAACAAGATTGCACTCGTCACAGGCGCAGCTGGTGGCGTCGGGCGTGCCGTGACAGCTCAACTCGCCGCGCAGGGTTGGCAACTGATCGTCACCAGCCGCCAGAAGGAACACCTGACGGCAGCCTTTGGCAACCAGCACCTGCAAATAGCGGCCGATTGCTCGACAGTCGCCGGCGCCCGGCACATCCTGCAGACAGCAAAAGAGCACCAGATGCTGCCAACCGCGCTGGCTCATTGCGTCGGCACTATTCGCCTCGGTGCCCTGCACCGCATGAGCGAGGCGGACTTCAATGATTGCCTGAATGCCAATCTGGTCAGTGCCTTTCACACCCTGGCCGCCTTCGTCGGTGCTTTGCGCGAGGCGCGCAGCCCCGGCGCCGCTGTGCTGGTTTCTTCTGCCGCGGCACGCATCGGCACGCCCAACCACGAAGCCGTCGCGGCAGCCAAGGCGGGGTTGGAAGGCTTGGTTCGTGGTGCCGCCGCCAGCTATGCCGCGAACAGCATCCGCATCAATGCCGTGGCGCCCGGCATCATGGAAACGCCAGCCTCGGCCGCCATCATTGCCAGCCCGGCGGCTCGCGAAGGGGCGGCCCGACAATACCCGCTGCCCGGCATTGGATCGCCGAATGAACTGGCCGAACTGATGCTCTGGCTGCTTTCCGACTCGGCCGCCCGCGTTACCGGGCAAGTCTGGTCGCTCGACGGCGGATTTTCCAGCATCCGCCCCTTGGTCAAATGAGGTCGCCATGGCTGAAGACAACACCACTTCACCGCCCAGAATCGTTACCTGGCTAGGCTATGGCGGGCTGATCCCCTTTATCACCCTGGCCACGGCCAGCCTGCTTGATCACCATCACGGCACGTTATGGAACGACGCACTGCTCGCCTACGGCGCGATCATCCTGAGTTTCATCGGCGCACTGCATTGGGGGCTGGGGATGAGCCTGCCCGGTCTTGCCGAACGCCAGCGCTCGGCCTGCTTTGCCTGGAGTGTCGTACCGGCGCTGATCGCCTGGCCTGCAGCCTTGCTCTCACCGATTGTCGCCGCGCCGCTGCTGGTTTCCGGCTTTATCGCCCATTACTTCCAGGACCGCCGCTTGGTCCGCTTGGCAACTCTGCCGAGCTGGTATCTGCCGCTACGCATGCGCCTGAGCACCATTGCCGTCGCCTGTCTGGTTGCTGGTATTTTTGCATCCTGGGTTTAGCTAGAAAAACCGCTGGAGGTCACGCCATGAATCTGTTCAATCGCTTGCCCGGCTTTACCCGGACACCCGCCGGCAAGGAGCGCATCGTTCTCCGCCTGCTGCCCCGAATATTTTGCCTCGGCACACTGCTTCTTGCCCTCCCTTCACTGCTGGCTCGGCTGATCAGCAGCGAGGATGATGCCTTGGCAATCATGACCACCGACATCTACGTCATCAGCCTGATCATTTTGCACTGGACGGTTGTTTTGACTATCGGCATTGCCGCCTTCATCGTCATGCTGATGAAAGGCCCGGCCTACGTCGCCGATGCCTATCCGTTAGAAGAAGCGGAAATCCCGGATGTAAAAACAAAATCGCCGCTACATGCCCAATAAACCGGAGGACGAATCTTTGCATTACCAAAAAAGGGTGCAACAGATACTGAATCGAGCTGATCTCGGGCGGAACCGCCTGGGGGGAGCAATAGGTGTTATTCCTGCGGGTCATGTCAGGGGGCATTTCCAGATACTTCTGGCTGCCTGTTGTACCCTTGACTTGTACTCCTTTATTCACCAAGTCCACTGATTACAATTTAATAATCAGTGACTTGGGAATAGCTTGGCGGAGTGGACGGGACTCCCCAAATTTAACAATAAAACCGTTTATATTCAATAACTTTAATAAATTGTCACTGTTACACGTGTAACGGTTTTGTGTAACAGTTCTATCTTACCCAATTCTTTGCAAAAGACATAACTTTCCGCTTCCAACCGGTGCCTGTCAGGCAACCTTGGCTAAGATGTAGATATCGAGACTTGATCTGACAATCCGTGTCAGATCAACTCGAGAGCAATGGCCCCTGTCGACCCTTAGCGGAAATAGATTGCTTGGGAAAGCGGCCGTTCAAACCTCACCTACAGGGATTTTTGGACACCAGCTACTCCGAGCCTTGGGCATGGTTATCTGCAAATTCTGAAAGCTGCCGACAGTATTTGAGCATGGGCTCTAATATAAGCAGGCGATATACCTCGCGAGGGGATTCGTCCAAAAGCCCCTTATCCGTCAGCAAGGCCGTCAATGCGCTACTTTTGCGGTGGGCAGCTGATTTTGATCTTAGCTCTTGCAACAGACGTAGTGAGGCAATCAAATCTTCCAGAGCTTGGCC
>CALAGF010000117.1 GCA_937892345.1 uncultured Rhodocyclaceae bacterium
GGCGGCGCTGGCCAGTTCCTTGTTGCCCTGCAGCAACGACACACGGACCGGCAGACCGGTTTGCGCGGATTCGTCGACATACTCCAGTTGGATGGTGGCCCCTGTGTGCGTGGCGATGGCCTGAACAATTGGCAGCCCCAGGCCCGACCCTGTCGTGTTTGTACCGAGCGTTCGATACAAGGGTTCAAGGCCCTTCGCGTGCCCATCCGGGGCAATTCTTGGCCCTGTATCGCACACGATCAGTTCGACATGGTCAATTGTCTTGCGCACTTCCACCCCATCGCCGCTACCACTCGCTGCAGCATCTGGGTGAGTGCATCGCCCAACTGGAAGGCGCGCTCGACCTTGCGGTTCACGCCGGAGACGTTGAAATTGCCCTCTGGTTTCACGACGCGATTTACGGGCTGCAGGCCAAAGACAACGAGCAGCGCAGTGCCGACTGGGCCGCCGGCGAATTGACGCGAAGCGGAGCAGGGGAAGCGCAGGTCCGGCGGGTGCGAGCGCTGATCATGGCGACCTGCCACACCGCCAAACCGGCTGATGCGGATCAGCAACTGCTGGTGGACATCGACCTCGCCATCCTGGGCGCCGAGCCAGCGCGTTTTGCCGAATACGAACCGGTAATGCCGGCAGCCTGTCTACGGCCTTTGCCACCGTGGTCCAGCGCGGCTATTCCCGGCAGGCGGAAACGCTCGCCGACGGACATGCCATCGCCGCAGTGAAGAAACTTTATGGTCACGCCGGCGGCGGCGCTTCGGTATTCGAGACTTTTGCGGCTTATCACACCGAACACGGCGGTGAAGCACCGTCCCTGCTCTCGACGCATCCGCTGGACGCCGAGCGCATCGAGCGGCTGCGGCAGGCCGCCGCGGATTGGGACCCTGTCCGTCAACCCCTGCGGCCACTGGCCCTGCCCATGCCGCCCCCTCAGTAAGGCTCAACCGGCCGCCGCCTGTCGCGTACGTGCCGGCGCGTGCCCGGTCCAGCGCTTGTAGGCACGCGCAAAGGCGCTCTGCGCGGAATACCCCAGCAGAAAAGCGATGTCCGTGAGACTCAGCGAGGCATCTTCCAGATAGCGTTCAGCCATTTCCTTGCGCACGCCATCGACCAGCTGGGTAAAACTTTCACCATGCTCCTGGAGCTTGCGCTGGAAGGTCCGTGGCGAGACGTGCAGCGCCGAGGCGACATGACTCAGCTCCAGTTCGCCATCTCCCAGCCGCTGCGCGATCAGGCGGCGGGCGCGGACCAGCGGATCGTCCGTGCGCGTGAGCGTCAGCAATTGCTGCTGGGCCAGGCGATCCATCAACTGGCGCATGGCGGGGTCCGGCTGGATCAGGCCCAGTCCCTGCCACGACTTCGGCACGATCATGCGGTAACTGTCCTGCCGGAAGCGTATCGGGCAGGCGAACACACGGCGCTGCTCGTCCAGGCGCTGCGGCGCCTCGTATGTGAAATCGACGCCCAGCGGAGAGATCGCCTGTCCGGTGATCCAGCGCACAAAAGTCAGCATGCCGGCGAGATTGAACTCCGCAAGCTGGCGGTAGCGGAGATCGGTCGAACGGTTCCAGCTCAACACGATCGCTTCGGCGTCGATCCGCACGTCCACCGGCGCAACGGTGATCACCAGCCCCTGATAGCGCTGCTGGGCGAGCATGGCCTCGCCCAGGGTCGTACAGGCCATGGCGACATAGCCGAGAACGCCGTAATGCCCTGGCCGGATGTGCTCGGCAACATGCACGCCGAGATCAGGATCCTGGGCCAGCACGGCGGCGCGATTGAACAATTCAGCCGCCTCCAGCTCGCTGACGCGCGCATCGCGGTCGTTGAGATCCACGTTCAGGCTCCGCTGCAGTTCGGTCGCATCGATCTGCCGCAGGCGCAAATAGTCGAACAAGGCCAGCAGATAGCTGACCGCGGTGCTGGGCGCGAGGGCCGCAGGGTCGTCGACTCCGGTCTTGGCGCGTGCTGTCATACAGATTGTCGTGCGGGGTCAAGCGGCAAGTGATACACAATGGAGAGAATGCTAACAGTCAATACATCGTGCGAATCGAGGAGCTTATGGAAACGCTGGACTGGTGGGCCAAATACATCTTCTACATCGCCATCCCCTATTTTCTGGTCCTGATGGCCTGGGAGTGGTTCGCCCTGCGCCGCGCCAAGAGCAAGGGCAAAAGGGGCTACGAGATCAAGGACAGCAGCGTCAGCATCTCGCTGGGCCTGATCAAGCTCGGCATGCGGGCCCTGTGCGCAGGCTATACCGGCTGGCTGTTTGCTTTCGTCTATGAACATCGCCTGTTCACGCTCTCGCCCCTCGTCTGGTGGACCTGGGTGCTGCTGTTCTTCGCCGACGACTTTACCTATTACTGGTATCACCGCAGCGCGCACCGTTGCCGCCTGTTCTGGATGGAGCACGTCAATCATCATTCCAGCGAGCACTACAACCTCAGTACTGCGCTGCGCCAGTCGACCCTGGGCCCGGCGTATACCTTCGTGTTCTACCTGCCGCTGGCCTTCGTCGGCTTTCACCCGCTGGCGATTGCGGTGCAATTCGGCATCAGCCTGATCTACCAGTACTGGATCCACACCGAGGCCATCGACCGCCTGGGCTTCCTCGAAAAGTTCATGAACACGCCCTCGCATCACCGCGCCCACCACGGCAGCAACGGCATCTACATCGACAAGAACTACGCTGGCATCCTCATTATCTGGGACAAGCTGTTCGGCACCTTCCAGGAAGAGCGCCGCGACGTCCCGGTGAAATACGGCCTGGTGCACGACCTCAAGACCTTCAGCCTGCCCACCGTGATTTTCCACGAGACCGCCTTCATGCTGCGCCAGGTCTGGAACGCCAAGGGCTGGCGCAACAAGCTGGGCTGGATTTTCGGCCCGCCGGAGTGGTCGCCGGACGGTCCGCAATATCCGCCGGATCACCCCTACTGGCAGACGCAAGCGGCCACCAAGGCAAGCTGAAATCGCCGGCATGCGGGCTCACACGATTGCAGGATTCGCCCGCACATTGCCGTCTGCTTCAATAAACCAGATTCCTCATACGGAAACGCCATGCGCTTCGACAATCAGGTGGTGATGATTACCGGCGCGGCCGGCTCTCTCGGCAAGGCGGTTGCCGCAGGCTTTGCTGCTGGTGGCGCCAGGCTGGCGCTGGCCGAGCCGCTCAAGCGCGCCGTGGCCGATATGGGCTATGAATTCATGACGCCCATCCAGGCGCAGGCCATTCCTGCCGTGCTGGCGGGCCATGACCTTCTGGCCGGCGCACAGACCGGGACCGGCAAGACCGCCGCGTTTACCTTGCCCATGCTGCATCGCCTGTCGCAAAGCGCTGCGCCCAAGAACAAGTTTGGCGGCAAGGGCATTCGTGCCCTGGTTCTTACACCCACCCGCGAACTCGCGGCCCAGGTGGAAGAGTCGGTGCGCGACTACGGCAAGTACCTCAGCCTGACCTCGACCGTCATCTTCGGCGGCGTGGGCATGAACCCGCAAATCAAGCAGCTCAAGAGCGGTGTGGACATTTTGGTCGCCACGCCTGGCCGCTTGCTGGACTTGCAGCAGCAAGGCTTCCTCGACCTGTCCAGCATCGAAATGCTGGTGCTGGACGAAGCCGACCGCATGCTGGACATGGGCTTCATCCACGACGTGAAGAAGGTGCTGGCCCTCGTACCCAAGGACAAGCAAAGCCTGCTGTTCTCGGCCACCTTCAGCGACGAGATCCGCGAGCTGGCCAACACCCTGCTCAAGAGCCCGCAAAGCATCCAGGTCACTC
>CALAGF010000118.1 GCA_937892345.1 uncultured Rhodocyclaceae bacterium
GTCAACTGCAATCCGGAAACGGTTTCCACCGACTACGACACTTCGGATCGCCTGTACTTCGAGCCGCTGACGCTGGAAGACGTGCTGGAAATCGTCGCCATCGAAAAGCCGGTCGGCGTCATCGTCCAGTACGGTGGCCAGACCCCGCTGAAACTCGCGCTGGCCCTCGAAGCCAATGGCGTGCCAATCATCGGCACGACGCCGGAATCGATTGACATCGCCGAAGACCGCGAGCGTTTCCAGAAGCTGCTGCACGACCTCGGCCTCAAGCAGCCGCCAAACCGCACGGCGCGCACCGAAGAGGATGCGCTGCGTCTGGCGCAGGAAATCGGCTATCCGCTGGTCGTTCGTCCGTCCTACGTGCTGGGTGGCCGGGCCATGGAAATCGTCCACGAGCAAAAGGATCTCGAGCGTTACATGCGTGAAGCCGTCAAGGTTTCGCACGATTCACCGGTTCTCCTCGACCGCTTCCTCAACGATGCAGTCGAATGTGATGTGGATGCCCTTTCTGACGGTGACGAGGTCATCATCGGCGGCGTCATGGAGCATATCGAACAGGCGGGTGTGCACTCTGGCGACTCGGCCTGCTCGCTGCCGCCATATTCACTTTCCGCTGCTGTGCAGGACGAGTTGCGTCGCCAGACCAAGCTGATGGCCAAGGCCCTGAATGTCTGCGGTCTGATGAATGTCCAGTTTGCGATCAAGGATAACGACGTCTATGTGCTCGAAGTCAATCCGCGTGCCTCACGTACCGTGCCTTATGTTTCCAAGGCCACCGGCCTGCAGTTGGCCAAGATCGCTGCCCGCTGCATGTCCGGCAAGAGCCTGAAGGCACAGGGCATCACGAAGGAAGTAATCCCGCCGTACTTCTCGGTCAAGGAAGCTGTCTTCCCCTTCGTCAAGTTCCCCGGTGTCGACACCATTCTTGGCCCGGAAATGAAGTCGACCGGCGAAGTCATGGGGGTGGGAGCGACCTTTGCCGAAGCTTTCGTCAAGTCTCAGCTCGCTGCAAGCGTCAAGTTGCCCGCATGCGGCAAGGTGTTTCTATCAGTCAAAGACAGCGACAAGGCAAAAGCAATTGAAATTGCACGTCATTTGCACGAAGCGGGGTTCCAGCTGCTTGCTACCCGCGGTACTGCGCACGCAATCGAAACTGCCGGCTTGCCGGTGCAGTCGGTAAACAAGGTTACCGAAGGCCGTCCGCACATTGTGGATATGATCAAGAACAACGAGGTTGCCTTGATCATTAATACCGTCGAGGAAAAGCGTCAGGCAATCGGCGATTCCCGCTCGATTCGTACTTCCGGTTTGCAGGCGCGAGTCACGATGTACACGACGATCTGGGGCGCAGAGGCTGCAGCCGAAGGCATTCTCAACAATCGTGACCTGATGGTGTATTCCATCCAGGAACTTCATCAACAACTACACTGAGCCGTATCTTGACCGCCGGCATATCCGTGACGGGTTGCCGGCGGTTTTCCTTTTATTGGGATAAATATGACAAAGATTCCGTTGACCGTAAACGGTGCCGAGAGACTGCGCGAAGAGCTGCATCGTCTGAAAACAGTGGATCGCCCTTGGGTAATTGCTGCGATCGCTGAGGCGCGTTCGCATGGTGATCTCTCTGAAAATGCTGAATATGATGCAGCAAAGGAGCGCCAGGGTTTCATTGAGGGGCGTATTCAGGAGGTTGAAGGAAAACTGTCAAATGCGCAGATCATCGACCCCAAACTCCTCGATGCGGATGGGCGCTGCGTTTTTGGTGCGACAGTCGAGATTGAGGATCAGGATTCCGGGACCGTTGTAACCTATCAAATCGTTGGTGAGGACGAGGCGGATATCAAGGCGGGCAAGATTTCCGTCAATTCACCGGTGGCTCGCGCGTTGATTGGCAAGTACGCCGGCGATATCGCGCAGTTTCAGGCGCCGGGGGGATTGCGAGAGTACGAAATTCTGGATATCCGTTACGTTTAATTCGATGCGCCGTCTGTCCGACTCTCTTTATGTGCTGTTGATCACCTTATGGGTGGGCGGCTTGTGGGCTGTTGGCTATATCGTGGCGCCTGTGCTTTTTCAGCAGTTGCCGGATCGCCAGATGGCTGGTCAGATTGCGGGCAGACTATTTGAACTGATAGCAGTCGTCGGGCTTTCAGTTGGCGCTTATCTGTTGGCTTTTCTGATTGCCCGTTGGGGTGGTGCCGTGATCAAGCGATCCGTATTCTGGATCGTATTGGTCATGTTGCTTATGGCTGTCATGCATCTGTTCGGTATTCAGCCCCTGATGGCGCAACTCAAGCTTGATGCATTGCCCAGAGATGTCATGGAGAGTGTGCTGAGGGATCGCTTTGCCACCTGGCATGGGATTTCCAGCATCCTTTACTTGATGCAAAGTCTGCTGGGTTTGTGGTTGGCGCTGTGGAGCGCTCGAGGAATGCGCTGATCAACCTTGGAAGCTGCGCTTGGTTTTGCGAGGTGCGCTAGGAGTCGAGCGGGTTTTGGCTGCATTTGATTTTCCGGAAGCATGCTCTTCACTTGGGCGATAAACCACCAGCAGTTTTCCGATATGTTGTACCGCAGCGGCACCCAGTGTCTGACAAATGGTTTCCAGGTAAGCAAGACGGTTTTCCCGACTATCGCCGTAGACCCGGATTTTGATCAGCTCATGGGCCTTTAAACAGATAGCAATTTCCTTGAGGACGGACTCGGTCAGGCCGTTTTCAGAAATAGATACGACAGGGTTCAGGCCGTGAGCACGAGCACGCAATTCACTGCGCTGAACTGATGATAATTGAAGCATAGTCAACCTTTCGAAAGCGGCATTTTACCGAATGAGCAGAACCAGAACCAGTAAAGCTTGGATGCGCGAGCACATCAATGACCCTTATGTGCAATTGGCCAAGAAGGATGGTTGGCGTTCGCGTGCCGCGTTCAAGCTGATGGAGATTGATGACAAGGATAAACTGCTACGCCGTGGCGAGGTGGTCGTTGACCTGGGTGCAACACCGGGAGGGTGGTCCCAGGTCGCTTCAAGGCGAGTAGGTGACAGCGGTATGGTCTTGGCGCTGGATTTGCTGGAAATGGAGCCGATACACGGCGTACAGTTCATTCAGGGGGATTTTCGGGAGGATGATGTTCTGGGGCAACTGGAATCTTTGCTTGGAAATCGTCAGGTTGGGCTTGTAATGTCAGATATGGCCCCCAATATGTCAGGTGTGCCTCTGGTCGATCAGGCTCGAATAATGTATTTGGCGGAGCTTGGTTTGGAGTTTTCACGTGTGCATTTGAAACCCGAGGGGGCTTTTCTGGTCAAAGTATTCCAGGGAACGGATTACGAAGGTTTTGTAAAGGCGATGCGTGAAACCTTCAAACAGGTGGTTGTACGTAAACCCGATGCCTCACGTGACCGCAGTCCAGAGATTTACCTTTTGGGTCGCACATTGCGCTGATGGTTTTGTTTAGAATGACGTTTTTATCGCTCGACGCTTCACAAGGAGAGCAAGCTTGAACAACATGTTCAAAAACCTCGCAATCTGGATGGTCATTGGCCTTGTGCTGATGACAGTATTCAATCAATTCAACAATCGCCAGGTCGCGACGGGTGCAATTGAGTACTCGCAATTCATAGAAGAAGTAAAGCAGGGCCGCATTGCCAAAGTGGTCATGGAAGGTCGTACACTCAAAGCGACCACCAGTGAGGGAAAGCGGATTACAACCTATGCGCCGCCGGATTTGTGGCTGGTATCCGATCTGCTCAAAAACGGCGTGAAAATTGAAGCTAAGCCAGACGAGGAGCCTTCATTTTTAATGAGTCTTTTTGTCAGCTGGTTCCCGATGCTTTTATTGATTGGCGTCTGGGTGTTTTTCATGCGCCAGATGCAGGGCGGCGGCAAGGGCGGTGCTTTCTCGTTCGGCAAATCCCGCGCGCGGATGACGGACGAAGCCCAGAATGTCATAACCTTTGCCGATGTGGCTGGTTGCGACGAAGCCAAGGAAGAAGTTCAGGAAATTGTTGATTTTCTGCGCGATCCATCCAAGTTTCAAAAACTGGGTGGCCGTATTCCCAAAGGCGTACTGATGGTGGGCAATCCGGGCACGGGTAAGACCTTGCTCGCCAAGGCGATTGCCGGTGAGGCCAAGGTTCCGTTCTTTTCCATCTCAGGTTCTGATTTTGTCGAAATGTTCGTCGGTGTTGGCGCAGCCCGTGTGCGGGACATGTTCGAGAATGCGAAGAAACACGCTCCTTGTATTATTTTTATCGATGAAATTGATGCTGTTGGACGTCACCGCGGTGCTGGTCTTGGTGGCGGTAACGACGAGCGCGAGCAGACACTGAATCAATTGCTGGTCGAAATGGATGGCTTTGAAGGTCATTCCGGGATCATCGTGATTGCGGCGACCAATCGCCCGGATATTCTTGACCCTGCTTTGCTTCGGCCTGGACGTTTTGACCGGCAGGTAGTTGTTCCCTTGCCGGATATTCGCGGGCGGGAAGAAATTCTCAAGGTGCATATGCGCAAGGTGCCCGTTGCTGGCGATATCAAGGCTGATGTGATTGCGCGTGGCACGCCAGGGTTTTCCGGTGCTGACTTGGCAAATTTGGTCAATGAAGCCGCATTGTTTGCAGCACGCCGCAACAAGCGCCTCGTTGATATGGATGATTTCGAGATGGCCAAGGACAAAATCATGATGGGCGCCGAGCGCCGCAGCATGGTGATGACCGAGGATGAGAAGCTCAACACTGCGTATCACGAGTCAGGGCATGCCGTTATTGCCAAATTGATGCCGAAGTCCGACCCTGTGCATAAGGTCACGATCATCCCGCGGGGCCGCGCCTTGGGTTTGACGATGCAGTTGCCGGAACAGGATCGTTATGCCTATGACCGTCAGTACCTCATGAGCCGGATTGCTGTCCTGTTTGGTGGTCGCATCGCAGAAGAGCTATTCATGAATCAGATGACTACCGGTGCATCAAATGATTTTGAACGCGCCACTGCCATGGCTCGGGATATGGTGACGCGCTACGGTATGTCAGACCTCGGCGTCATGGTTTACGGCGAAAATGAAGGCGAAGTGTTTCTCGGTCGTTCGGTGACACAACACAAGAACGTTTCCGAGGCGACCATGCAGAAGGTGGACGGAGAAATTCGTCGCATTCTTGATGAGCAATACGCACTGGCTCGGGGCCTGCTCGAAGAAAATCGGGACAAGGTAGAAGCCATGACCAAGGCCTTGCTTGATTGGGAAACAATCGATGCCGATCAGATTGATGACATCATGGATGGCAAGCCTCCCCGCCCACCCAAACCGATACAGGGTTCCATGCGCAGCACCTCCACTGGCACTACACCCGGTGCAGAGCCAAGTGCTCCTGCAACTGCTTGATCGTTGATTCTGAATGCCGGCCGGGTTAACTCCCGGCCTTTTTATTTATGCATATGCTGCAATGTGGCAAATACCAGCTCCCGCTTGATCAACCGATACTGATGGGGGTCGTCAATCTGACCCCGGATTCTTTCTCGGGTGATGGACTGAAGGGGGATGTCGAGCGTGCTTTGGCGCATGCCCAATTTCAACTCGACTCGGGCGCAGATATTCTCGACGTCGGTGCAGAATCGACGCGGCCGGGGTCTGCTCCAACCCCCCTTGATGAGGAATTGGCGCGATTGCGCCCGGTGCTGCGAGAGCTTGTGCGCTGGGGAGTGCCGATATCGGTTGATACCTACAAAGCCCCGGTTATGCGAGAAGCGCTGGCTGCTGGTGCTTCGATGATCAATGATATTGCCGGGATGGCTCAGCAAGCGTCTCTTGATGTGGTGGCAGATTCTGACTGCGCTGTTTGTGTCATGCATATGCAGGGTATTCCGGGCGGTATGCAGGAAGCCCCTCGCTACGAAAACGTGGTGGTCGAAGTGAAGAATTGGCTTGATGCAGCGGTCGACCGTTGTATTGCTGCCAAAATCACGCCGAATCGTATTGTGATAGACCCCGGATTCGGATTTGGAAAGCGCTTGGAGCATAACGTAGCGATGTTTCGTAACTTGGATTCATTTTGTAACTGTGCTTACCCGCTCCTTGTTGGGGTGTCACGTAAGACGATGCTTGGCGAAATAACCGGGAGAGTTGTGGCTGAGCGGAAGGCGGCAAGTATTGCTGCCGCGATGTTGGCTGCTCAACGAGGCGCCGCAATTATTCGAGTGCACGATGTGGCCGAGACGCGTGATGCGTTGAACATCATGTCGGCGCTGGCTTAGGGAGATAAAAGTGAGCAGAAAATATTTTGGAACTGATGGTGTGCGCGGCCGCGTTGGTACGTTCCCGATTACCCCGGATTTTGTGATGCGTCTTGGTTATTCGGCGGGTAAGGTTTTGCTGGAGCAACGTTCGGATCTGGCGGGAGAGCGTCCAACAGTTCTGATTGGCAAAGATACTCGCGTGTCTGGATACATGCTTGAGTCAGCCCTTGAGGCCGGATTTTCCGCAGCCGGTGTCGATGTCTGTTTGGTTGGCCCAATGCCAACGCCCGCGGTCGCCTATCTGACGAGAGCTCTGCGTTTGCAGGCTGGGATTGTGATTTCGGCTTCACATAACCCGTATTACGACAATGGGATAAAATTTTTCTCCGCTCAGGGAACAAAGTTGCCGGATGCAGTTGAGCTTGCGATTGAAGCCGGCATTGACCAGCCCATGGTTTGTGGAAAATCGGCTGAACTCGGGCGGGCTCGACGAATTGAGGATGCTCGCGGACGCTATATTGAGTTTTGCAAAAGCACTTTTCCCAATGAGTATGATCTTCGCGGCTTGCGCATCGTGGTTGATTGTGCACACGGTGCTGCATATCACATCGCCCCGGAAGTCTTTCATGAATTGGGCGCGGAGATCATATCGATTGGCAATCAACCTAACGGGCTGAATATCAATGATGCGGTTGGTGCGACATCTCCCCGGGCCTTGTGCGAAGCTGTGCTGGCGAACCGGGCGGATTTGGGTCTTGCACTGGATGGGGATGCAGATCGAATTCTGATGGTCGATGCCGAAGGAAATTTGTACGATGGAGACCAGTTGCTCTTCGCCATTGTCCGTAGCAGGGCAGCAAAAGCGAGAGTGGCGGGGGTGGTAGGTACATTGATGAGTAATCTGGCACTCGAGCATGCGCTTGGTGAGCTGGATATTCCGTTTTCGCGAGCTGCGGTTGGTGATCGCTACGTGGTGGAAATGCTCAACCAAAATGGTTGGTTGTATGGTGGCGAGAATTCTGGTCACATACTAGCGCTAGATCGTCATTCGACGGGTGATGGCATTGTGGCCGCACTACAGGTTTTGGCGGCAATGCGTGAGACTTCGGGTGATTTGAAGTCATTGTTGTCATCTTTGGTGCTTTATCCCCAAAAACTAATCAATGTGCCTGTTTCAAAAGGATTTTCCTGGCGAGATAGTCCGGCGATCAAAGAGGTTGAGCAAGAGGTAGGTGAGGCGTTGCGAGGGCGTGGCAGAGTGCTACTGCGGCCTTCGGGGACTGAGCCACTACTACGTGTCATGGTTGAAGGTGAGGATGGGGCTGAGGTTGTTCAGGCGGCTGAAAAAATCGCTGCTGTAGTACGTTCTGTGGCCAATTGACGCCGATTCATTGACCGTAATGTGTCGCGCTATATATAATTCTGAGGTTTTGACATCAGGAAAGTCCTTGTAATGCGTCGCAAAATTGTTGCCGGAAACTGGAAAATGCATGGCAGCAATGCGCAAAACCGTGATTTGCTCAGCGCTTTGCGTGCAGGGTCAGTCTCGTTGGGCTGCGAAGTTCTGGTGTGTCCCCCGTATCCCTATCTGGCTCAGGTGGCTGATGCTCTGGAGGGGACGGCGATTGTGTGTGGTGCTCAAAACCTTAGTCAGCATTTGGAAGGTGCCTTTACGGGTGAGGTGTCTGCGGCTATGTTGGCCGACTTGGGCTGTCGCTATGTCATCATTGGCCACTCTGAACGACGAACACTGTTTGGGGAGTCTGATGCGGTTCTAGTTGCAAAGTTTGTGGCAGCTCGTCAAGCTGGATTGTGTCCCATATTTTGCTTGGGCGAGTCCTTGGTGCAACGTCAAGCGGGTAAGACCCTCGAGGTGGTATTCGAACAATTGAATTCGCTGCTACAGGTTGTTGGTGTCGAGGAGTTGGTGGATGCTGTTCTGGCATATGAACCTGTCTGGGCGATTGGCACCGGGTTGTCAGCAACGCCGGAAGAGGCGCAAGAGGTTCATGCTGCTCTACGGGGAATGTTGAGTGCGCTTGATGTCGATGTGGCTGCTGCTCTCAGAATTCTTTATGGCGGAAGTGTAAAAGCTGGTAATGCACAGGAGTTGTTCGTTCAGCCGGATATCGATGGCGGTTTGATCGGTGGTGCGTCGCTGGTGGCTCAAGATTTCCTGGCAATTTGCCGGGCTGCAAACTAATAGGTGCAAATAATGAGTTGGTTGTTTTCGGTTGTTTTGACGGTTCATATTTTGGTTGCTCTTGCTATTATCGGGTTGGTCCTGATGCAGCACGGCAAAGGTGCTGATATGGGAGCTGCATTTGGCAGCGGTGCCTCGGGTAGTCTTTTTGGGGCCACCGGATCTGCCAATTTTTTGAGTCGCACCACTGGTGTGCTCGCAGCGGTATTTTTCGCCACAAGTTTGACGCTGGCTTTTATTGCATCGGAAAAGCCAAAAAGCACTGGCAGTCTGATGCAGGAATCGGTACAATCCGCACCTGTTTCGCAGGCTCCCTCGGGTTCTGTCGAAACGCCGGCGGAGCAGGCGGCTGGGGCTTCTAAGGCAAAAGATATACCAAAGTAACGCAAGGTTTTTTCGTATTTAAGTCCTCTTGCGAAAAGACAAAAAGTAGTGCCGACGTGGTGAAATTGGTAGACACGCTATCTTGAGGGGGTAGTGGCGCAAGCTGTGCGAGTTCGAGTCTCGCCGTCGGCACCAATAACTGGAGCTATCTGCTAGATAGTTTCTTATAAAATCGACAATTTGGCGGCGGATTATGGAAACCTACTTTCCTATCCTGATGTTCGTGCTCGTGGGGATTGCGGTCGGTGTATTGCCGGTAGCGATGGGGTTTATCCTCGCTCCGCGGAGGCCGGACCCTGAAAAGTTATCGCCGTATGAGTGCGGCTTTGAGGCTTTCGAGGATGCGCGCATGAAGTTCGATGTGCGCTATTACTTGGTGGCGATCCTGTTTATTCTTTTCGATCTTGAAGTTGCCTTTCTGGTGCCTTGGGCAACCATCTTCAAGGATATCGTTGCTTCCGAATCGGTAAAGGTATTCGGCTTCATCGAAATGCTGGTTTTCATTGCAATCCTGACCATTGGCTATGTTTACGCATGGGCCAAGGGTGCGCTCGAGTGGGAATGAGGTCGTTCAATGGCTATTGAAGGAATTCTTCAGGAAGGTTTCGTTACCACTACAGCGGACAAGCTGATCAACTACATGCGGACCGGTTCTATGTGGCCGATGACCTTTGGGTTGGCATGTTGTGCTGTTGAGATGATCCACGCAGGGTGTTCGCGATATGACCTTGATCGGTTTGGTGTTGTGTTTCGCCCCAGTCCGCGTCAATCTGATGTAATGATCGTTGCTGGTACGCTGACAAACAAAATGGCGCCAGCCCTGCGCAAGGTATATGACCAGATGGCTGAACCCAGATGGGTGATCTCCATGGGTTCCTGCGCTAATGGCGGTGGCTATTACCACTATTCGTATTCGGTTGTGCGTGGTTGCGATCGGATTGTGCCTGTGGATATCTACGTGCCTGGATGCCCCCCGACTGCTGAGGCTTTGCTGTACGGCATCATTCAGTTGCAAAACAAGATTCGCCGTACCAATACCATCGCTCGCTAATTTCGAGGCTGATTCCCTATGTCTGCCAAGCTGGAAGTACTTAGCCAAAAACTGCAAGATCGTTTCGGGGGAAATCTCGAGTCGGTAACTAACGCACTTGGTGAATTGACTATAGAGATTGCTCCCTGTGAGTACTACAAAGTCATGCAGGTATTGCGTGACGAACAGGATTTCTCTTTTGAAGAACTGATTGACCTTTGTGGGGTTGATTATCTCTCGTATGGCGAAGGTGCGCGCTCCGGAAAGCGTTTCGCTACAGTGGTTCATCTGCTCTCCATTGTTCACAATGCCCGCTTGAGAGTGAGGGTGTTTGCTGATGATGATGCTTTTCCAGCTGTGGCCTCGGTTACCGATTTGTGGAAAAGCGCTAATTGGTTTGAGCGCGAGTCATTTGACCTCTACGGGATTGCCTATGTTGGTCACGAGGATCTGCGTCGCATCCTGACGGATTACGGATTTATTGGCCATCCGTTCAGAAAGGATTTCCCGATTTCAGGTCATGTGGAAATGCGCTATGACCCTGATCAGGCTCGGGTGATCTATCAACCGGTTACAATTGAACCTCGCGAAAATACGCCGCGTATCGTTCGCGAAGGTACCTACGGAGATCCGGCACATGGCTGATATCCGCAATTTCACCCTTAATTTCGGTCCTCAGCACCCTGCAGCGCATGGAGTGCTGCGACTTGTGCTTGAGCTTGATGGTGAAGTGGTTCAGCGAGCTGACCCACACATTGGTCTGCTGCATCGTGCCACCGAAAAACTTGCAGAAACGAGAACTTGGGTTCAGTCCGTGCCGTATATGGACCGTTTGGACTACGTTTCGACAATGTGCAACGAACATGCGTATTGTCTTGCGGTTGAAAAACTTCTTCAAATTGAAGTTCCTGAGCGCGGCAAGTACATCCGCACGATGTTTGACGAAATTACTCGGATTCTGAATCATCTGCTGTGGATTGGTTGTCATGCGCTGGACGTGGGTGCGATGACCATGGCGCTGTACACTTTCCGTGAGCGGGAAGATTTGATGGACGCCTATGAAGCTGTTTGTGGTGCACGTCTGCATGCTGCTTATTATCGGCCTGGTGGCGTTTACCGCGATTTGCCGAATCGGATGCCGCAATACCGTGAGTCGACTTGGACCAGCGCCAAAAAGGCTGGAGAACTTAATGAAAACAGAAGCGGGTCTCTGCTGGATTTTCTTGAGGATTTTACCGAGCGTTTCCCGAAATATCATGCCGAATACCACACGCTATTAACAGATAATCGAATCTGGAAGCAGCGTTTGGTCAATGTTGGTATCGTTACACCAGATCGGGCAATGCAGTTGGGGTTTACGGGTGCAATGCTTCGAGGTTCAGGGATTGCTTGGGATTTACGTAAGAAACAACCCTATGCTGCTTATGACAAGGTTGATTTTGATGTCCCGGTTGGTGTGACAGGCGATAGCTATGATCGCTATTTGGTGCGCATGGAAGAAATGCTTCAGTCGAATCGTATTGTTCGTCAATGTATCGATTGGTTGAGGAAAAATCCGGGTCCTGTTATTACTGATAATCACAAGGTTGCCCCACCGCAGCGCGAAAGCATGAAGTCGAACATGGAAGAGTTGATTCATCATTTCAAGCTCTTCACTGAAGGTATTCACGTTCCTCCGGGTGAGGCCTATGCAGCCATTGAACACCCTAAGGGCGAGTTTGGTATTTATTTTGTATCTGATGGTGCTAACAAGCCGTATCGTATGAAGATTCGTGCACCGGGTTTTGCTCATCTGGCTGCTATGGATGAAATGACTACCGGACATATGCTGGCTGATGTCGTTACGATCATCGGCTCCCAAGACGTTGTTTTTGGCGAGATTGACCGCTGATGTTTTCCGCTGAGACTCTCAATAAATTTTCCCGCGAGGTCGCCAAATATCCGGTTGACCAAAAGCAATCCGCCGTTATGGCCTGCCTTGCTCACGCTCAGGAAGAAAAGGGTTGGTTGCCTCCAGAGGCTATAGAGGCTGTTGCCAATTATTTAGGGATGCCTCCCATTGCTGCCTATGAAGTCGCATCGTTTTACAACATGTACGACCTCAAGCCCCTGGGGAAATATAAGATTACGGTTTGCACCAACCTGCCCTGTGCGCTGTCCGGTGGCTATCACGCTGGCGAATATCTTCAGAAAAGGCTCGGTATCGGTTACGGTGAGACAACCTCAGATGGTCTGATTACCTTGAAAGAGGGCGAGTGTATGGGCGCTTGTGGTGATGCTCCTGTGTTCATCGTCAATAATCGTTCCATGTGTAGTCACATGCATCCGGAACTTATCGACAAGCTGCTAGAGGAGTGCAAATAATGGCAATGCTTGGCTCGATTAATTCTGTATTGATGGCTGGCTTGAAAGGTGACGATGGTTGGTCGCTGAAGGATTATGTCGCTCGTGGTGGCTACAAACAGTTAAGTCGCATTCTGCAAACGGGAATGACCCAGGAAGACGTGATCAGCGAAGTTAAGAAATCTGTGTTGCGTGGACGCGGTGGTGCAGGCTTTCCTACCGGACTCAAGTGGTCATTCATGCCACGTTCCTTCCCTGGTGATAAATATGTAGTCTGCAATACGGATGAAGGCGAACCCGGAACCTTCAAAGATCGCGATATAATGCGTTACAACCCCCATTCAGTGATCGAAGGAATGGCTATCGCGGCATTTGCGATGGGAGCCAATCGCGGCTATAACTATGTTCATGGCGAAATTTGGGAGATTTATCAGCG
Source organism: uncultured Rhodocyclaceae bacterium (assembly GCA_937892345.1). Classification (GTDB taxonomy): domain Bacteria; phylum Pseudomonadota; class Gammaproteobacteria; order Burkholderiales; family Rhodocyclaceae; genus Azonexus. The sequence continues at coordinate 12,630 of CALAGF010000118.1, forward strand.
TTTTGAAGCGGCGCTGGATGAGGCTCGCTCAGCTGGTTATATTGGTCAAAATATTCTCGGTTCAGGTTTTTGTTTTGAATTGTTTGCTCATCACGGCTATGGGGCTTATATCTGCGGTGAAGAAACAGCCTTGCTGGAGTCCATTGAAGGCAAGAAAGGGCAACCGCGATTCAAGCCCCCCTTCCCGGCTTCCTTTGGGCTTTATGGTAAGCCAACAACAATTAACAACACTGAAACCTTCGCTGCTATCCCGTTCATCCTGAGTATGGGCGGCGAAGAGTTTTTAAATCTTGGCAAGCCTAACAATGGCGGTACCAAGCTATTCTCGGTTTCAGGCCATGTAAATCGTCCTGGGAATTATGAAATTCCGCTGGGCACCCCGTTCGCTACCCTGCTCGAAATGTGTGGTGGTATGCGAGGGGGAAGAAAGCTCAAGGCGGTTATTCCGGGAGGTTCGTCCGCGCCGGTGATGCCTGCCGACGTGATCATGGATTGCACCATGGATTACGACTCAATCAGCAAGGGCGGGTCGATGCTCGGTTCTGGCGCCGTAATTGTGATGGATGAGTCGGTCTGCATGGTGAAAGCTTTGGAGAGACTTTCGTTCTTCTATCACGAAGAGTCATGTGGCCAATGCACGCCTTGCCGTGAAGGTACTGCCTGGATGTACAAAATCGTGCATCGCATCGAGAACGGCGAAGGGCGTCCCGAAGACTTGGATTTGCTTAACAGTGTTCTCGGCAATATTGCTGGCCGTACGATTTGTGCTCTTGGTGATGCCGCAGCATTCCCTGTTCAAAGTTTTATCAAGCACTTCCGAGACGAGTTCGATTATCACATTGATCACAAAACTTGCTTGGTGCCGAAAGACGTGCAATGGGCAGGCAGCGGCTTCCATAAAATTCCCGTGTGATTCGGGATCCGGATCTGTTACGAAAATTGGCTACAAGGTAGCGACATGCTAGAAATTGAAATTGACGGCAAGAAGGCGCAAGTCCCAGATGGCAGCACGGTGATGGATGCCGCGCAGCAGGTGGGTGTGTACATTCCACACTTCTGCTACCACAAGAAGCTTTCCATCGCGGCAAATTGCCGCATGTGTCTCGTTCAGGTTGAAAAGGCTCCAAAGCCGCTGCCTGCTTGTGCCACCCCTGTTACAAATGGAATGAAGGTTTTCACCCATTCCGACTTGGCTGTCAAAGCACAGAAAGGCGTGATGGAGTTTCTGCTGATCAATCACCCCTTGGATTGCCCAATCTGCGATCAGGGTGGCGAATGTCAGTTGCAAGATATGTCGGTCGGATACGGACCGATGAAAAGCCGTTATACAGAAGAGAAGCACGTTGTATTTCACAAGAATGTGGGTCCTCTGATTTCCATGGAGGAGATGAGTCGCTGCATTCATTGCACACGCTGTGTCCGCTTCGGCCAGGAAATAGCTGGTGTAATGGAACTCGGTATGGCTAACCGGAATATGCATTCCGAAATCATGACGTTTGTCGGTCGTTCGGTCGACTCCGAGCTTTCGGGAAATATGATTGACCTGTGCCCGGTTGGAGCGCTTACTTCAAAACCCTTCCGGTACACCGCACGCTCTTGGGAATTGCAACGTCGTAAATCTATTAGTCCTCACGACTCCGTTGGCGCTAATTTGGTAGTACAAGTCAAGCACGATGCAGTGATGCGCGTTCTCCCAAAGGAAAACGAAGCGGTTAACGAGTGCTGGATTTCCGACAAGGAACGTTTTTCTTATCAGGCACTAAATTCCGATGATCGGCTAACCAAGCCAATGGTCAAGCAGGGTGGTGTGTGGCAGGAATGCGACTGGAATGTAGCGCTGGATTATGTTGCTCATGGCCTGAAGGATGTCGTCCGTAGCCATGGCGGTGATGCTTTGGCTACTTTGGCTACCCCGGTAGCTACGTTGGAAGAGTTGTATTTGCTCGGCAAATTGACGAAGGGTTTGGGTAGTTCGAATGTAGATTTCCGCTCACGTCAGACCGACGTTTCGGCTGATTCGAGAAGAACGGGGACGCCATGGCTTGGCATGAGGCTTTCGGATATTAAGGGTCTCGACGCTGCTTTGGTAATCGGATCGTTCCTCCGTAAAGATCATCCCCTGATCGCGCAGCGTCTTCGCCAAGCAGCAAAGAAATGGACCAAGGTCAGCCTGCTTTCGGTCACCGGCGATGATCAGCTAATCGATTTGCATCAGCGCATTACGGTCGCGCCGTCAGAATTGCTGGTAACTCTTGCCAGCATTGTGAAAGCTGCTGCCGATATTAAGGGGTGTGGTGCGCCGACTGGACTCGAAACGATTGTTCCGACCGAAGAAGCGAACAGGATTGCCTCCAGTTTACTCGAGGGTGAAAAGCGTGCCGTTTTGTTGGGTAACGTAGCCCAGCAAAATTCCGATGCAGCCTCGCTGCATGCCTTAGCCCTGCATTTGGGTGATATTACTGGCGCTAGCGTTGGATTCCTGGGGGAAGGCGCTAATGCGGTCGGTGGCTACGTTGCAAAAGCGACATCGCCGTCAGGCTTCCAGGCGCTCCTTGCTCAACCACGTAAAGCCTACCTTTTGATGGGGGTAGAGCCGGAACTTGACTGCGCAAATCCGCAACTGGCTCTTTCTGCGTTGAAGCAGGCCTCAATTGTGGTTTTCATGTCGGCATTCAAGCATTCTCCTGCCTTTGACTACGCGGATGTCATTTTGCCTGTCTCGCCGTTCACCGAAACGGCAGGTACCTTTGTAAATATTGAAGGCCGAATTCAGAGCTTCAATGGCGTAGTAAAACCTTCGGGTGATGCTCGACCTGCTTGGAAGGTTCTTCGTGTTCTGGGGAATGTTCTGAATCTTGATGGTTTTGACTATCAAACCAGTGAGTCGGTGCGGGACGAGGTGCTAGCTGGTTCTACGGAATTTGTGACCGGATTGGACAATGGCCTGACTTCTCGCGAATTCGTGATTAGAACGCGTTCTGATGAAAGAATGCAGCGCATTGCTGATGTGCCGATCCACTTTGCAGACCCCATTGTTCGTCGTGCTCCAGCGCTGCGACAAACTGCGGATGCAATCGCTCCTGTGTTGCGGGCCTCGGCTGAAACGCTAATGCAGTTGGGCGTAGCAAATGGCGAACGGGTTCGTGTTCGGCAAGGGGCAGGTGAGGCATTATTGGTGGCGCAACTAGATAAAAATGTTCCTGACAATTGCGTTCGGGTGTCTGCTGCACATCCTGCGACAGCCGGATTGGCTGAGATGTTCGGTGCTATTAATGTGGAGCGTGCTTAAATGGATGCCCTGATGAACTTTGGTCAAGGGATTTTTGGTGTAGCGTGGCCCGCAGTTTGGACGCTCATGAAAATCGTCCTTATCGTCGCACCTTTGATGCTTAGCGTTGCCTATCTGACTTGGGCGGAGCGAAAGGTCATTGGCTACATGCAAGTCCGCATTGGTCCGAATCGCGTTGGTCCGTGGGGACTGATACAGCCGATTGCAGACGGCCTGAAGTTGTTACTAAAAGAAATCATCGTTCCTAGCGGAGCAAACAAAGCTGTATTTATCATTGCTCCTATGTTGGCTATCGGGCCAGCATTGGCCGCTTGGGCTGTTATTCCATTTTCTGAAAATCTAGTGCTCGCCAATATCGATGCGAGTTTGCTCTACATTCTGGCAATCACATCGATGGGTGTTTATGGCGTGATTCTGTCTGGCTGGGCATCGAACTCGAAATACGCATTTTTAGGCGCATTGCGTTCAGCTGCCCAAATGGTTTCCTACGAAATTGCGATGGGTTTCTCGCTGATTTGCGTTTTGATGGTCTCAAATAGTTTGAATCTGGTAGAAATTGTAAACGGCCAAAACTCAGGACGCTTTGCAGATATGGGATTGGGGTTGTTGTCGTGGAATTGGTTGCCATTGCTACCGATGTTTATTGTTTATTTGATTTCCGGGACAGCAGAGTTAAATCGGGCTCCTTTTGATATCGCAGAAGGCGAATCGGAAATTGTTGCGGGCTTCCACGTTGAATATTCCGGGATGGCCTTCGCTATCTTCTTCTTGGCGGAATATGCCAACATGATTCTTGTTTCTGCGCTGACATCGATCATGTTTTTGGGTGGCTGGCTTTCTCCAGTAAGTTTTTTGCCCGATGGCATCCTTTGGCTGTTTGCCAAGATGGGGTTCGTACTGTTCTTGTTCCTGTGGTTCCGCGCGACATTCCCGCGTTATCGCTATGACTTGCTAATGCGACTTGGTTGGAAGGTCTTCCTGCCATTGTGTCTCATCTGGCTGGTAGTTGTAGGAGCCTGGATGATGTCACCGCTGAATATCTGGAATTGAGGAGAGAAGAATGGGTTCGATGAAGGAAGTCTTCAACAGCCTCTTCCTCAAGGAGCTGCTGAAGGGGATGTCGGTTACTGGCAAGTATTTTTTTGCCAGAAAAATTACAGTACAGTATCCCGAAGAAAAGACACCGCAAAGCTTCCGCTTCAGGGGCTTGCACGCTTTGCGTCGTTATGAAAACGGCGAGGAGCGATGTATCGCCTGTAAATTATGTGAAGCTATCTGTCCTGCGATGGCTATCACGATTGAAGCTGAACCTAGAGATGATGGTTCCCGGCGTACTACCCGCTATGACATCGATTTGACCAAGTGTATTTTTTGTGGGTTTTGTGAGGAAGCTTGTCCGGTTGATGCAATCGTCGAAACTCGAATTTTCGAGTATCACGGTGAAAAACGGGGCGATCTCTACTACACAAAACAGATGCTTTTGGCCAATGGCGATCGTTATGAATCGCAAATCGCCGAAGACCGCGCGCTCGACGCGACTTACCGCTAACAGGTGTCAGTCATGGATTTTCCAACAGCAGTTTTTTTCTTTCTCGCTGCAATACTGATTTTCGCGGCGCTTAGAGTCATTACCGCAAGAAATCCGGTATATGCGGCTTTGTACCTGATGCTGGCTTTTTTCACTTGTGGCGGTATCTGGGCGATGTTGCAGGCGGAGTTTCTGGCGATTGCCATCATTCTTGTATATGTAGGCGCGGTAATGGTGCTTTTCCTTTTCGTTGTTATGATGCTGGATATTAATCTGGATCGCATTCGACAGGGCTTCTGGCGTTACCTTCCTCTCGGTGCCGTGCTTGGCATGCTGATGGTCGGTGAAATGGGTTTGGTCCTTGGTAGCAAATACTTCCAGGTGCCAGCCTCCGAAGCAGTAATTCCTGCCGGAGTTTCGAATACCAAAGAAATTGGTGCCTTGTTGTTCACCGACTACGTTTTTCCGTTCGAACTCGCATCAATCATTCTGCTTGTAGGCATGATTGCGGCCATCGTGTTGACTTATCGCGGAGCAAAGCAATCCAAGATTTCAAACCCGAACCAACAAGTGTTCGTGAAGGCAAAAGACCGTATGCAGATTTTGCAAATGCCTGTCGAAAAAGACTGACCAGGGATGCACATGCTGAACCTATCTCTCTCTCACTTTCTGATACTCGGTGCGATTCTCTTTGCAATCAGCGTCGTTGGTATCTTTCTGAATCGAAAAAATCTCATTGTTTTGCTGATGGCAATTGAATTGATGCTGCTATCGGTCAACATGAATTTTGTCGCGTTTTCACACTATCTGGGCGATCTTTCAGGGCAGATTTTTGTGTTTTTCATCCTTACCGTTGCTGCAGCTGAAGCTGCGATCGGTTTGGCCATCCTGATTGTTTTGTTCCGCAACCTCAAGAGCATCCATGTGGATGACCTGGGCAGCTTGAAGGGTTAACCATGGACATGCAAAAACTATATCTGCTGGTACCGCTGGCACCGCTGTGTGGCGCCGTCATTGCAGGGCTCTTCTGTAGAGTGATTCCTCGCTGGCTGGCTCACACTGCAACAATTTTGGGAGTGGCTCTCGCTTTTGTACTCTCGGTCATTATTTTTAAGGACGTCATCGCGGGTAACACCTTCAACGGTACCGTTTACACTTGGATGACCAGTGGCGATTACCGATTCGAAGTTGGTTTCCTGATTGACACCTTGACGGCAACCATGATGTTGGTGGTGACGTTTGTATCCCTGATGGTGCACATATACACGATGGGTTACATGCGTGATGATCCAGGATATAACCGTTTTTTCAGTTACATCTCGCTCTTCACGTTCTCAATGCTGATGCTGGTTATGGCTAACAACTTCATGCAGCTCTTCTTTGGCTGGGAAGCTGTTGGATTAGTCTCATATTTGCTGATTGGATTCTGGTACACCCGCCCCACTGCTATTTTCGCCAATATGAAAGCCTTCCTTGTTAACCGGGTAGGCGATTTTGGCTTCATTCTCGGTATTGGCTTGGTGTTGGCCCATTTTGGCTCACTCGATTATGCTCAGGTATTTAAGCATGCCCCCGACTTTGCCTCGACTACCATCAACATTTTAGGGGATGCTCAGTGGTCGTTGATGACGGTTACTTGCATATGCCTTTTTATCGGCGCTATGGGTAAATCTGCTCAGGTTCCGTTGCATGTTTGGTTGCCCGATTCGATGGAAGGCCCGACACCGATTTCCGCGTTGATCCACGCCGCAACGATGGTAACTGCAGGGATTTTCATGGTCTCGCGTATGTCACCGCTGTTTGAGCTATCCACTACAGCGCTATCCTTTGTTATTGTCATTGGTGCCATTACTGCGCTGTTTATGGGCTTCCTTGGTATCATTCAGAACGATATCAAGCGCGTTGTGGCCTATTCCACGCTTTCACAGCTGGGATACATGACCGTAGCGCTTGGCGCTTCGGCATACTCGGTCGCGATATTCCATTTGATGACGCACGCGTTTTTCAAGGCGTTGTTGTTCCTCGCCGCCGGTTCGGTAATCATCGGGATGCATCACGACCAAGATATCCGGAATATGGGCGGCCTACGCAAGTACATGCCAATCACTTGGATTACCTCGCTTGTTGGTTCCCTTGCGTTGATAGGTACGCCCTTTCTCTCAGGATTCTATTCCAAGGATTCAATTATTGAAGCCGCGCAGGTTGCACACCATCATGGCTTGCCAGGAGCTTCGTTTGCCTACTACGCAGTGCTGGCGGGCGTCTTTATCACCGCGTTTTACTCCTTCCGTATGTACTTTCTCGTTTTTCATGGCGAGGAGCGCTTTGGGAAGTCAGATGATACGCATCATCATGAACACGAAGGTGACCATGATGACGAGGAAACCTCGCATGATCACCATCATGGTCTAGCTCCCGGTCAGAAGCCGCATGAAACGCCATGGGTCGTTACTTTGCCCTTGGTTCTACTCGCTATACCGTCTCTGCTAATCGGTTTTATCGCTATTGAGCCAATGCTTTACGGGGACTATTTCAAGGGAGTGATCTTCGTGAACGCTGAAGCGCATCCAGCGATGGAACACTTGGCGGAAGAGTTCCACGGAGCCATTGCGATGGGTGTGCATTCCCTGACGACCCTGCCGTTTATTCTTGCTTTCTCAGGTGTGGCTCTGTCGTGGTTCTTCTACATGAAACGTCCGGATATTCCTGCCGCGATTCAGCGCCGCTTCTCCGGCATCAATACTTTGCTCGAGAACAAATACTATTTCGACAAAATCAATGAATTTGTCTTCGCAGGTGGTGCCCGTGTCTTGGGCGGCGTCTTCTGGCGAGGTGGCGATGTCGGATTTATAGATGGCTTAGTGGTCAATGGATCAGCCAAATTTGTAGGCTGGCTCTCCTCAATCAGCCGGTTGTTCCAAACTGGTTATGTTTATCACTACGCTTTCATGATGATCATTGGACTACTTGCTCTGATGACCTATGGGATTAACCGCGTTTAGCGTGTACTGCTCGAAGAACAGCAAGGAATAACATGTCGAATTACCCTCTGCTATCTCTCGCCATCTGGATTCCGATCGTTTCCGGCGCAATCGTGCTGGCAACCGGTGGCGATCGAAATGCTCCACTTGCGAGAATGTTGGCACTCCTCGGAGCGGTTGCCTCGTTTTTGATCACGCTACCTCTTTGGATTGGCTTTGATGTTGCCAATCCTGGAATGCAGTTTGTCGAACTCAGTCCTTGGATTCCCAGTTTCAACATCAATTATCATTTGGGTGTTGATGGGATTTCCATGTTGTTTGTGGTCCTTAACGCATTCATAACGATCATTGTTGTCGCTGCCGGATGGGAGGTTATTCAGTCCAAGGTTGCGCAATACATGGCCGCATTTCTCATCATGTCTGGCTTGATGAACGGGATCTTTACGGCCCTTGATGGCATTCTTTTTTATGTGTTTTTCGAGGCATCTCTAATTCCGCTTTATCTCATAATTGGTGTTTGGGGCGGGCCAAACCGTGTGTATGCCGCGATAAAGTTTTTCCTTTACACCTTGTTTGGATCTTTGCTTTTTCTTGTCGCCCAAATGTATCTTTTCCTCCATTCAGGGGGCAGTTTCTCGATTCTGGATTGGCAAAAGCTTCCGATTGAAATGGGGCCGCAACTCTGGATTTTCGCTGCCTTCCTTATTGCTTTTGCAGTTAAGGTGCCGATGTGGCCTGTTCATACGTGGTTGCCTGACGCACACGTAGAGGCTCCTACTGGGGGCTCAATCGTTTTGGCTGCGATTGGTCTGAAATTGGGAGCTTATGGTTTTCTGCGGTTTTCACTCCCGATTGTGCCTGATGCTTCCCATGAATTGGCGGGTCTAGTTATTGCCTTATCGCTAATTGCGGTGGTGTATATTGGTTTTGTCGCCTTGGTTCAAGGTGATATGAAAAAATTAGTTGCTTACTCATCTATTGCTCACATGGGTTTTGTGACACTTGGGTTTTTCATGTTCAGTGCTCTGAGCATTGAAGGTGCTTTGGTCCAGATGGTTTCTCACGGCTTCGTTTCCGGTGCGATGTTCTTCTGCATCGGTGTGATGTATGACCGAGTTCACAGCCGACAAATTGGTGACTACGGCGGTGTTGTTAATACCATGCCAAAGTTCGCGGCGCTGTTCATGCTTTTCTCCATGGCGAACGCCGGACTTCCGGCAACCTCCGGCTTTGTCGGGGAATTCATGGTAATTCTCGGTGCTGTTAAATTTAATTTTTGGGTCGCTTTTGCTGCTGCTACTTCACTGATTCTGGGCGCTGCCTACTCTTTGTGGATGTATAAGCGAGTGATTTTTGGAGATGTTGCCAATAAACACGTTGCTGAGCTGACAGACATAAATGGGCGCGAATTTGCAATTCTTTCGGTTCTTGCAATATGCACGCTTTGGATGGGCCTCTATCCACAACCATTTACTGATGTGATGCATGCGTCCGTAAATGACCTGCTGCGTCACGTAGCAATCAGCAAGATTCACTAAACGGTAGCCGACATGTTCGACAATTTTGTTGTTCCTTCACTTCTGCCTGCGGCATCTGAGATTTTCCTGGCCGTAATGGCGTTAGCAATTTTGATGATTGATCTTGTTGTCAAGGATCCGAAGCGCTCTGTCACATTTGGTTTGGCTCAGATTGCCTTGTTAGGTTGTGCCGTTATTCAAATTGCAACCAGTACGGGTGAAGTTTCCTATACATTCGGAAATATGTTTGTCGACGATGTGATGGCAGATCTGCTGAAAGTCGTGTTGTACATGACGATGATCGTCGTTTTGTTTTACTCCCGAGCCTACGTCTTGGGTCGGGAGGCTATGAATAAAGGTGAGTATTATGTACTCGCCTTGTTCGCTACGCTCGGGATGATGGTAATGATCTCGGCGAATAACTTCGTAACGATTTACGTTGGCTTGGAATTGTTGTCTCTATCCCTTTACGCGATGGTGGGTATGAATCGCGACTCTTTGGTATCTTCTGAAGCCGCAATGAAATACTTCATCCTTGGTGCATTGGCCTCAGGCATATTGCTTTACGGGATGTCAATGATCTACGGTGCTACGGGGTCACTGGAGATCACAGCAATTGCCGAGACAATTCACGGTGGTTCCACCAACAGAATGGTTCTTGTTTTTGGTGTTGTGTTCCTTGTCGCTGGTTTGGCATTTAAGTTAGGCGCGGTTCCTTTCCACATGTGGGTTCCCGATGTCTATCAAGGCGCACCAACTTCGGTCACGCTGCTTATTGGTTCGGCACCGAAACTTGCAGCTTTTGCGGTTGTTATCCGTTTGCTTGTTGGTGGCCTGATTTCTTTGGCACAAGATTGGCAAAACATGCTGATCATCCTCGCTGTGCTCTCGATGGCGATTGGCAATATTGCCGCGATTGCACAAACCAATATCAAGCGCATGCTTGCCTATTCTGCAATTTCGCACATGGGTTTTATGTTGCTGGGCTTGGTAACCGGCATTGTTGATATTGGTGGTCGTCTCGCGTTCAATCCTTTCTCGTATTCATCAGCGATGTTCTACGTCATCTCTTATGTGTTGATGACTGTTTGTGCCTTCGGCCTGATTCTGATGATCTCAAAGCCGGGAAATGAGTTTGATAATCTTGAGGATTTCAAAGGCCTTAACAAGCGTAGTCCGTGGTTCGCTGGGGTGATGCTCATGGTTATGTTCTCCATGGCAGGCGTCCCTTTCTTCATCGGATTTTTCGCAAAGTTCTCTGTGATTCAATCAGTGGTAGCTACCGGTCAGATCTGGCTCGCAATAGTTGCTGTTGCGTTCTCGCTTATCGGTGCCTTTTACTATTTGCGTGTCGTCAAATTGATGTATTTTGACAATCCAGCGGATGAGGTGCCTTTGGCGGCTAGTGCGGATATGCGTTTGTTGATTTCTGTAAACGGGCTACTAATTGCAATCCTTGGACTTTTCCCCGAAGGCCTATTGTCAATATGCGGCTATGCGCTACAGCGTTCCCTCTCTTGACATAGCATCAAATTTCAAGCCCCGCGATGTCGGGGCTTTTTTTTTGGATACGAAATGAGTGACGTGAATGCGTTGATTGAGACCTGCCTTTGTTCAGAGCAGGTCTTTGAGGGTGGCTTCCTCAAGGTTCAGAGAGAACTGGTCTGTTTGCCGAACGGTGAGACTTCCCAACGTGAGTTCATATTGCATCCTGGGGCAGTCGTTATTCTTGCGATTGATACAGACGGGATGATTATATTTGAGAGGCAGTACCGACATCCGTTAAAGCGGATTTTTCTGGAGTTGCCGGCAGGCAAGCTTGATCTTGATGAGCAACCCCTCGAGGCTGCTCGGAGGGAGCTACTCGAAGAAACAGGTTGTTCCGCAAAATCCTGGGAGCGTTTGGGAGAAATACATCCCTGTATAGGGTACTCAGATGAGGTGATACACGTATATCTTGCTACTGAGGCTATCAGGATTGCACCGCAACAACTCGACGACAATGAGTTTTTGGAGCTCGTTAGGTTGTCGACGGTAGAAGCGATTGATAAGGTATGGTCTGGTGAAATTACTGACGCAAAGACGATTTCAGTTCTCTTCTGGTTGAATAATCCCAATGTTCGGCGAAGAATGATCAATGTAGCCTAACTGTGTGGAAAGCTCCCTGGCTGCAGTAAGCATTGATCGAGCCGTAGGACTCTTCCAGGTCACATTGAATTCACCCACGGCACCTAGTGATGTAATCGCTGCAACCATCTGGCTGGAATGGTCATATACGGGTACGGAAAAACCATTGATACCCGGAGTCAGGCTCCCTGAAGCTCTTGATATTCCATATTTCCGTATCTCATCCAATTGAGTTTGAAGACGCCGCCTAAATGCATGAGTCGCCCCCTGGCATTCACCGTGCAGTGCCCGAATCTCGTTTTCCAGAAATTGTTTTACTGATGGCGCTCTATGGAACGCAGCGAAGGCCCGCCCAGTCGCGGAGTTTGTTAATGAGAGTACGGTACCCGGACGCAGAGTAATAGTCACCGGAGTTCCGGCATCAATGATTTTGACAATAGTCGGTCCATGAGATCCCCATACCGCCAAGGCGACTGTCTCGTTGATTTCTTCGCATAGATTTTCAAGGATTGCCGTTGAAAGCCTGATCGGGTCAAGTCTAGCAAGTCCGGCGAGGCCTAGATCAAGGCAGTACGGCCCCAAGTCATATCGACCACTGCTCATATCTTGTGCAACGATGCCAACCCGAAGGAAACTGACCAAATAACGGTGGGCGTTTGCAGAAGGAAGATCGGCACCTCGCGCAATATCTCTCAGCATCAAGGGCCTCCCGGCGGCTGCAAGTACTCTAAGTATCCGAAAGCCGATTTCAACAGACTGGATACCTTGTCTGTTTGCTTGTGTTGGAGTGCTCATGATGCCTCGCTGGAAATGCATGATTCTATTCTTATACTTTCGTTGAATCGCTCAACATATAATCAACAGTTGGCAATTTGGAGAAAAGATATGCGCGTAGTGTTAGTGGCAAATCCAAAAGGTGGAGCAGGTAAAACAACTCTTGCGACAAATCTTGCTGGTTATTTTGCGAACAAAGGCTTAAGTACCTCCCTGTGTGATCTGGATCGGCAGCAATCTTCACTGCGATGGATGGCGTTCAGAGGTAGTAACGCTCCGTCTGTTACAGGGTTCTTTGGCGGAAATCAGCTTTCAATGACTCTACCAAAAGATGTGGACCGTGTTGTTGTAGATGCGCCAGCTGGTTTGCAGGGATACAAGTTGGCAGACTATGTGCGATCAGCCGATAAAGTAGTTATCCCATTGGTTCCGTCAGTATTTGATATGGCCGCAACTGAGGATTTTCTAAACTCACTTCGTGTTGAGCTGATTGGTCATCGGAAAAAATTGGGAATAGTGGCGATGAGAGTCGACCCCCGCACGAAAGCGGCGGGAATGCTCGAGGAGTTTCTGACCCATTTCGATATACCGATCATAAGCTACATCAGAAACACCCAGAACTACGTAAACGTTGCGGCAAACGGTGCGTCAGTTTTTGACACTCCGCGAGCACGCTACCGTAAGGATATCGAGCAATGGGAACCTTTGATTTCGTGGCTTGAGTCTTGATCTATTAAAATGTGTTGACGAACGTTGTTCTCAGGGCTATAGTTCGCCCCCTTCGCTGACGCGGGGTGGAGCAGTTTGGCAGCTCGTCGGGCTCATAACCCGAAGGTCGCAGGTTCAAGTCCTGCCCCCG
>CALAGF010000119.1 GCA_937892345.1 uncultured Rhodocyclaceae bacterium
GCCGAACGCAAGGCCGCCAGATTGGCCTTGAGTGCAGCCTCCTTGGCATCGGTTGTGGAAGAAGAAAACTGCGGAATGACGATGGCTGCGAGAATGGCCAGAATGATGACCACAATCAACAATTCCACCAGCGTGAAACCGTGTTGTACTGCACGCGCTGTTTTTTGGTAGATCGACTTCATGGTTCAATCCTTTGATTCAACATATGACGTAGGTGGTAATTATGTGTTTTCTACCGGCGTTGGCAAGAGAAAAAACAGTAAATGGTAAACGTATCAACTAATTGAGCTGGAAAGTTTGAAAATCGGCAGGATCAGGGAGGCAACAATCACCCCAACCACCACGCCCATCACCAGCAACATCACCGGTTCGATGGCTTTTGAAAGTATCGTCACCTGCTTGCTGATTTCGCGCTCGTAAAAATCGGCGACCCGGCTCATGACCTTGCCCAGATTACCGGTTTGCTCCCCGGTTGCAATCATCTGGCGCACCATCGGCGGCACAAAGCGGGCATTCTGGAATCCGGCAGAGATACCGCGCCCATCGTTTATCCGCACACGCACATCTTCAATAAATGCCGCGAAACCGGTATTGCCGACGACATCCTGGCAGGCTTTCAGCGCAATCGTGATCGGCACGCCGTTGGACAAGGACAGACCCAGCACACTGAGCATTTTGCTCAGGTAAATCTTGACATACAGATCGCCGACCAAGGGCAGATGCAGCTTGAGATGATCCACGATCCGTCGCCCCTCGGGCGAGCGCATCCAGAGCAACAGCGCCCACGCGGCAAGCGCCAGGCCGGCAGAGATTTGTAGTGCGTAGTGACGCAGGAAGCTGGAGGCCGCCATGAGCACGATGGTGCTCATCGGCAACTGATCGCGAATGCCGGCGAACAGGTCGTCAAACTTGGGAAAAATCACCACCAGCACAAAAATCACCACAGCAATCGAAAAAACGATCAGGAAAGCGGGATAGCTCAGCGTTGAAATCAGGGTGCTGCGCAGTTGTGCCGCTTTTTCGTCCATGTTGAGTAACTGCTGCAGCACCTCAGGCAAAAAACCGCCTTCTTCCGCAGCGGTGACCAAGCTGACATAGGTTGGAGAAAACATCTCCGGGTGACGACCCAGCGCCATGGCAAAGGTCTTGCCTTCGCTGATACTGTCTGCAAGCGCCAAAATGATGCGACTGAGTGCCGGCAACTCCGTTTGCTGGCTCATGACCTGCAAGGCTTCGAGCAGACTGACGCCGGTTTCCAGCATGAGCAGCAGGCGCTCGGTAAAGATCATGCGCTCGTTGAGCCCCGGCTGGCGTTCGGAGAGTTTGAATTCAAGAGACAGGAAAGAAGTACCCGCTGCAGGGGAATTCGCCACCGGCTTGGCTGCCGGGGCCTCGGCTTTCGTCTGCGAGCGCGGCTTGTCCTTGCCCCGATTGAGATCGAGCGCCATGCGCCTCAGTCGTCCTGAATCACGCGGGAGACTTCCTCGATGGTCGTGCGACCTTCAAGCGCTCTTTGCACACCGTCGTCGAACAAGGTCGGATAGCCTTCGCTGCGGGTAAAGGAAACCAGTTCGTCCTTGGTCGGATTGCGGGCCATCAAGCGTTGCAGGCCGTCACTGGCTTCGATGATTTCGTGGATACCGAGACGGCCCCGATAGCCGGAGTCATAGCAGTTCGCACAGCCCTTGCCACGGGTGAGGCGGGCATTGTCCGGCCACTGGTAGCGGGCAATCATCTCGGGAGGGGGCAGATAGGTGGTTTTGCAACTCGGGCAAACGCCACGCACCAAACGCTGTGCGACCACACCGGCCAGCGCCGAGGAGAGCAAATAGGGCTCAATCCCCATGTCGACCATCCGTGAAAGCGCGCCGACCGCATTGTTGGTGTGCAAGGTGGACAAGACAAGGTGTCCGGTCAACGCGGCTTGAACAGCAATTTCTGCGGTATCGCGGTCACGGATTTCACCGACCATGATGATGTCCGGATCCTGACGCAGGATGTGCTTGAGCATCCGGGCAAAACTCAGGCCAATGGGCTCGTTGACCTGATTCTGGTTGATCATGTCGATCTGGTATTCGACCGGATCTTCAATGGTGACAATATTCTTTTCCACGCTTTTCAGGTGGTTGACCGAAGCATAAAGCGAGGTGGTCTTGCCGCTCCCGGTGGGGCCGGTGACCAGAATCAAGCCGTGGCTGCGGCCAAGCAACTTCTTGAGCACCGCCAGATTGGGCGGGCGCATGCCCAGTTTTTCGATGTCCAGAATCGACTGATTCTTGTCGAGCACGCGCAACACGATTTTTTCACCGTAGATACCCGGCAGCGAACTGAGTCGCAAGTCGATGTTGCGCCCCTGCGTCACGACCTGCATGCGACCATCCTGCGGCAGGCGCCGCTCTGCGATGTCGAGGTTGGCCATCACCTTGAGGCGTGAAATGATCGCCGGATGCAGGTCCGGCCTGAGCGACATCGCTTCATAGAGCACGCCGTCGATGCGAAAACGGACATAGGAGCGCAGTCGACCGCACTCGACGTGAATATCGCTGGCACCGTCCCGGACTGCGCGTTGAATCAGGCCATTGACCAGATTGATGACCGGACTGCCGCCCGCCATCTCGTCAATGCGCGAGTAATCCGACTGTTCCTGGGCCACCAGTTCGATATCGGTGGCCATGTTTTCGATCATCTCGGGGATGAACTCGTTCCCACTGTAGGCTTCGCCCTGATATTTCAGGATTTCCTGCTGCTCGGCCAATACCAGACGCAATTTGCAACCGGAAACATCCTGCACTTCATCAAGCGCAGGAATCGCTTGAGGATCGTGGGTTGCCAGCACCAGGGTGTCATGTACCCGGAACATCGGCAGGACTTCCAGGCGCCTGGCCACTTCGCGCGGCAGAAGTTCGGTTGCCTGCGTCTCGAACAAACCAATTCTCAAGGGAATGAACGGAATGCCCATCTGCCGCCCCAGCGCAGCGAGACGATTGCGTTCGCTCACCATGCCGCTCTCGACCAAAATCGTCCCCATGCGCTTGTTGCTGCGCGCCTGGATCACGGCCACTTCATCGAGTTGCTTCTGGGTCACCATGCCCATTTGCAGCAAAATCTCGCCGAGCTTGGCATTCGAGGGGGGAAAGTAATGACCGCCAATCGAGTGCAACTCGCCGAAATTCTGCGCCTCATCCACCATGGGGTCGGCCAAACCGGCAGAAATCAGGACATCGCGTACCAGCAGGGAAGGATTGACGAACTTGAGGAAGCCACCGACTTTTGCCAGCTTCTGGCTACCGTCGAGCATGATCTCCATCGCCGGTCCCGCCAACAGGGAAACCAGCTCAAGATCAAGAATCAGTTGCAGATCGCCAGCGTTGAGGCATTCGCTGATCGCCCCGGACAGGGCCAGACAGGCGTCCTTTTCAACCAGCGGGCAGGTCGGTGCCAAATACACCATGGTGCCGACCTGACTGCGGGTGATCAGATCCGACATCTCAGTCCTTTTCGCGCCTGATATTGAAGCGCACCAGCCATTCCGGCTCGGATGACACGACCTCTTTGAACAAGGCAACCAAAGACGGGTCCAGCTGTGCCCCGGAGACTCGGTCCAGCTCGCGCATCGCGACCTCGTGCGAGCGTCCCGGGCGGTAGGCGCGGGAACTGGTGATCGAGTCATAGGTATCAGCTACGGCCATGATCCGGGCATGCAAGGGAATCCGGTCGCCCTTCAAACCGAGCGGATAGCCCTTGCCGTCAAACTGCTCCTGATGATGGCGCGCACCAACCGCAGCCCCTTCCAGATGCTTGATGTGGCGCAAAATATCGTAACTGCGTTCCGGATGAACCTTGATAAAGGTGTATTCATCGCGGGTCAGTGCGCTCGGTTTGCACAAGACCGCATCGGGAATACCAATCTTGCCCACATCATGCAGGAGCGAACCCCAGTGCAAGTCGTCGAGATCGTCTGCCGGCAGCCCTAGGGCCTTGCCGATTTCCATGGAGAGAAAATTGACGCGCTCGCTATGGCCGCGGGTATAGGGGTCTTTGGCCTCAACAGCTTCGATCAGCGCCTTGGCCATCTGCTCATTGAAGTCGTGCATGCTTTCGAGCAAGAGGTAGGTGTTGCTCAGGCCGGATAGCTGGTTGGCCAACACTTCCGCCAGCTTGCGATCACTGTTGGAAAAATCGGGCTTGTCGGCATGATTGAGCAGCACAATCAGCGCATCCATCGTGACCCCGGAGCGTACTGGCGACGACAGAATCTTGTACGGCATGTTGGTGAAAATGTAATTGCGCCGGGGATCGTCAATCCGGTTCATCACCATGGTTTCGCCGGAAGCCTGGATGAAACGGAAAAGATCGCCTCGCATTTCAACCAGCACCAGATCAATGTTGTGAATGGGCTTGCTGAGCGAGGTGGCGTGCAGGCAAAAATCACCACCCGGCCGGACGAAGGCCACCACATCAACATTCATGTGATCAGCGGTCGACTGCAACAAACTGGCAAAAACCTTGCGGTAGTCCCCCGAATGCTCCTGAATATGCTGGTCCACTGCATAGACGAGATGCAGCTCTTCGTAACGTGCCGTCAACTCCTCGGTCATCATTTCGAGATCGGCCCGATGTTGGTGCTCTTCAAAAATACCGTCAAAGAGGTCATCGGAAATTTCTGCGAGGCGATCGAGATACAGCGCCTGCCCTTCGCCCGATTGGGTGGGAAAAATCACCGCCCCCCAACCCAAAGGGCCATCCTTGGTCATGCCAAGCTGTCGGTAAAAAGCTGCCCGGGCGTCGGCCAGTCCAAGCATCTGGATGTCCGTCGCCAGACCTTCCGGCTTGCCGGCAATCTGAGCAGCCAGTACCGATGCCAAAGGGTGGCTCTGGTTCCAAACCACATCACCATCGGCGTTAAGTACCAGCAGCACGACTTCCGGCCCCAATGTCCGGCTCAGCCAGCGTTCATGGCGCGAAAAATCCACGCTTTCGAGATATTTGCTATTCATGAGAGCATCCAGAAATCAGTCGGCAGCACCAAACACCTGATCAAATTTCTGCATCAGGATGCGCATGCTCAAAGGCTTTTCCAGCAATTGAAGACGAGGGATTTCAGCAGTCCATTCCCGATGTTCGCGATCTGTCATCGACGTCATCACGAAAATCGGGAAGCTGCGATCCGGCATTTCGGCGTGAATCGCCTGGCACAATTCCTGACCTGTCATCACAGGCATCTGGATATCGGTCACCATCACATCAGGCGGCGCCAGATGAATTGAAGCCAGCGCTTCCCGGCCGTTCGGACAAGTCGTGACGGTGTAGCCCACGCGCTCCAACTGCATTTTCAGCACCCGGGTCATGTGGGGTTCGTCATCGACGATCAGAATGTGTTTCTTCAAGCCATACCCTCTTCAAGATTGACCGCCTGTGCCTTGAAGGTCAGCACAAACTCCGTTCCCTGCCCGAGCGTACTATCTACCGCAATGGCCCCATGATGCAACTCGACAATCTGTCGGGCCAGATAGAGGCCAAGACCGTGGCCGCTGCGCATCGCAGCTTCGGCGCTGCCGGCACGATAGTATTTGTCGAAAATACGCGCGCAGTCTTCGGGAGAAATGCCGATCCCCTGATCGCGCACCCGAATCTGCATCTGGTTGTCATCCAGCAACTCGGCACTGAGCAATACCGTACCACCCGGGTCGCTATATTTGATTGCATTGCTCAGGAGATTATCGATAGCAATCCGGAACAAATCCTTGTCCAGTCGCACCGAACCCAGGTCAGGCGGCATTTTCAACTGCAACTGGATGTTCCCTGCTTCCGCATTGGGCAACATGGTGTCGTAAGCGTCCTGCAACAGGTCGTGCAACTTCACCCGCGAGCGGGCAAGTTTCATCGTCCCGGCATCCAGCTTTGAAATATTCAACAGGTTGTTGATCAGACTGGCCATGCGATGGGCCTCGCCCTGAATCACGTTGACCGCATTGACCCGTTCGCCTTCATCCAGCGCCGCATAATCCAGCAGAAGCTCGCTGTACATGATCAAGGTATTGAGCGGCGTTTTAAGCTCGTGCGACACATGCGAAACAAATTCCGCACCCGCCATTTTGGCCAGCAATTCGGCGGTGACATCGCGAAACACGATAAGACGACCAAGCAAGGTGCCCTGATCGCGAGGCGAAAACAATGGGAAGGCAGACACCGCGATCTGCCGGTCGGGGTGAGACTCCGGTGAAAACTGGATGGCGTTTTGCGTTGCCGACGCCGGCGCATTGCGAAAGCGCATCAGAAAGGCCAGCACTTCCGGGTAGCGACACCAGTCACGCGCGGCCTGCCCAATGATCGCTGACTGACTGACCCCGAGAATCTGCTCAGCCCTGCCATTGGCAAAAGTCGGCACACAATCATCATCAATGACCAGAACAGCTTCAGGCAAGGCGTTGAGTACGGACTCGGCCTTTTCCTGCTTGTAAGAGAGTAAATGCGTGGCTGTCTGGGTCTGCGCTGCCACATGATCGATCTGCTGAACGCGTGATTGAACCAACTGGATGAACTGGTCAAAGCGGCGAATAAAATCGCCCATATCGCCACCAGGCATGGCGAACTGAAGATTGGCGTTGCAGGACTGGGCCACCTCCTCCATACGAGCGCCAAGCTGGCCCAAGGGCTTTAACTCGCGCCGAACCAGAAAATAGAACAAGGCCGTCAGCAAAAATACAGGCAAGGCCATCAGGGCAAGCGATGACATGCTGCTGTCCCAGATTTTTTCCGGCCGGTCAAAATAGGCAACCCGGACAAAACCGGCGAGCACCCCGGCTTTCATCAAAGGCGCGTGAAACTCCAACACCTTGCGATCATCGCCAACCAAGCCCAGAGTCTGTTCGCCAAACCAGGAAAACGGCTCCTGCGGCATCTGCGCAGCCGGAATCAGGCGGTTGTTTCCAGTCGCATACAGTCGGTGACCTGCGGGATCGACCACCGCACCATAGGCAAAATCCTGATTGGCCTGCACGAAAACCAGGCGCGCCATCAGGCTGCTGCCTCCACCGTCTGCCGGCACCACTTGATCGAAATCCGCACTGGACAAGGCGCGCGCCAAAGCGGTCCCCATGACTCGGACTTTTTCCTGGTGGATATTGACCTGATAACCAAACAACCAGTTACCGATCAAGGCAATGACTGCCAGCGTTGCGGCAATCATGACCAGTCCCAGTCGATCATTATTCATGGCAAAAAGACTTCACGGCGGTTCTCAGAGAGCATTCACAAAAACAGTAGCATACCCTCGAACGCTTGAACAGAAGGCGGTTTCGCTAGTCCGCGCGGGAACAAACCACTCTCTTCTCAGGGTTTTTGTCCACTTAAGAGACTCTGCAAAATACGGCCAGTCACTTGCATCATCAAGGCAAGCCACTCAGGACCAGACCCGGGTCGCTCCGACCGTCAGCAGTCCGAGGTAAGTGGCGGTCAGCGAACCTGCCAAATGCAGAGAAGCGACGCCCAGTGCCAGCATCGGCTGCCCCGACAGCAAACGCTCGACGGTTTCTGCAGAAAAGGTCGAAAAGGTCGTCAAACCGCCAAGAAAGCCGGTAATCACGAACAACTTCAAGGCCAGCGGCAGCCCTGAGTTCAGATGAAACACCCCGACAGCGACCCCGATCAGGTAACCCCCGACAAGATTAGCTGCCAGCGTGCCCAACGGCACTGCCACAAACAGCGGATTGAGTGCCAGCCCCAGCAACCAGCGCGCCCAGGCGCCCAAGGCTGCCCCACAACCTACCGCCAGAAATCCGATCGCATTCATGAGGTCTCCTTTGGCGACAATTTTACGCGGCGCAAGGCAATGGCGTAAAACGCGCGGCTGGCCGAGCCGCATAAATAAAGATGTCAAAATAGCGCTTTATGAATCCGCGAGCGTCGTCGACCGAAAAAAGCGGCGCCAACGATCAGAATACCCGACCTGCGGGGGCCAGGAGAACGCATGGAACTCAAGAATTTCGCCAATACCGAAACGGCCACCAAACGCAGCCCGCACAAACTCAACCGCCTTGGGCTCGGATTGATGTTTGTCATTTGCATCATGATTTACACCGCGCTCGGACTGGAAATCACAGACAGCCAAGGGATCATGCTGGTGCTTGCTGCAATGATCGGCGGCTACATGGCGATGAACATCGGCGCCAACGACGCGGCCAACAACGTCGGCCCGGCTGTGGGATCGCGCGCCATTTCGATGACTGGCGCGATCGTGATCGCAGCCATCTTCGAAATGGGTGGCGCGCTGATTGCAGGCGGCGACGTGCTTTCAACGATACGCAGCGGCATCATCAATCCCGAGGCCATTCCCGACGGCAATCGCTATATCTGGCTGATGACAGCCGCACTGCTGGCCGGCGCGCTATGGCTCAACTTCGCAAATGCGGTCGGCGCGCCGGTATCGACGACCCATTCAATCGTCGGCGCTTTGCTGGGCGCGGGCATTGCCGCAGGCGGCATGAATGCTGCCAACTGGAGCATGCTGGGCGGTATCGCCGTCAGTTGGATATTCTCCCCCATCCTCGGCGGCGCGATTGCCGCCGTGTTTCTTTTCTGGATCAAGCGAACCATCACCTACAAGTCGGACATGATCTCGGCGGCGCAACGTACGGTACCCATCCTGATCGGCCTGATGGCGTTCGCCTTCGCGATGCTCGAGGTGTCCGACTCGCTCCTGCTGGCCCAAAAGCCCGGGTACTTCCCGATCACCAAGGCCATCTACGAACTGTTCC
>CALAGF010000120.1 GCA_937892345.1 uncultured Rhodocyclaceae bacterium
CATTTTTGGTGAAAGAAACTACTCATGAAGATCCTTTTTCTCGGCGGCGGCAATATGGCCAATGCACTCATCGGCGGCATGCTCAAACAAGGCTTTGCCGCCAGCGACATTCACGTGATTGATCCAGGCAGCGAGGCACGTGAGCGCTTGATCGCAGCGTATGCGGTCAACTGCCATGCGGATGCGAATTCAGCCCCGTCTGCACCTGATGTGCTGCTGCTGGCAGTCAAGCCGCAGCAGATGAAGGACGCAGTGGCGCCGCTCGCCGGCCGGATCGGCCAAGCCCTGGTCATCAGCATTGCTGCCGGCCTCGAAATGGCTGCCTTGTCCCGCTGGCTGGGCGGGCACCGCAACATCGTTCGCTGTATGCCCAACACCCCGGCCCTGATTGGTGCAGGGATTACCGGCCTGTGTGCGCTGCCCGAAGTCAGCAGTGAGGGTCGCGCCACGGCTGACCGGGTGTTGCGCGCAGTCGGGAGCACTGTCTGGATTGAGGATGAAGCCCGAATCGATGGCGTTACGGCGATTTCCGGTAGTGGCCCGGCCTATGTTTTCCTGTTCATCGAAGCCCTGCAACAAGCCGGTGCAACGCTTGGTTTTACCCCCGAACATGCCCGCCAACTGGCCATCGAAACCGTTCAAGGAGCGGCCGCACTTGCAGCCCAGTCAGAGGAACCGGCAGCCATTTTGCGTGAGCGAGTCACCTCCAAGGGCGGAACCACCGAGGCCGCATTGCGCACCATGGCCGAACTTGGCGTCAAGGAGGGTATCGTTGCCGGGTGTATGGCCGCCGCCGCCCGCGGCCATGAACTCGGCAAAATTCTGGGAGCCAGCTAGTGCACGCCATATTCTTCCTGCTCAATGCCGTTATTGGTTTTTTCTGCACCCTTTTCCTGCTGCGCTTCATGATGCAACTGGCACGCGTTTCTTTTGCCGGCCAGTTGGGTGACTTCGTCGTCAAGCTCACCAATTGGGCGGTCAAGCCCATCCGCCGCATCGTGCCGGGTCTTGGCGGCATCGATTGGGCCAGCCTGCTCGCGGCCCTCTGGCTGCAATTGATGCTGGCCGGCCTGATCCTTGCCATGTCGAGCGCCGAATTCAGCACCGATGGTATCGGCAGCCTGCTGATGGTCCTGATGCTGGCTATTCGCGGCCTGATCCGTGTTGCGGTCTACATCATGATCGGCGCCCTTTTGCTGCAGGCGGTGTTGTCCTGGGTCAATCCCTATTCGCCTATTGCCTTGCCGGCCAGCCAGCTGACCCGCCCCATCCTTGACCCGATCCGGCGTTTTGTTCCTGCGGTTTCCGGGATTGATCTGTCACCGCTGGTCGCGATTCTGTTGCTGCAAGTTGTTCTGATGTTTGTATAAAACATGGCGGAGTGGTTCAGGGAGGGCAGCCCGGGCAGGTTCACACTGACCCTCCACATTCAGCCTGGCGCCAAAAAAACCGAAATTTCCGGACTGCATGGTGACGCACTCAAAATTCGTCTGGCAGCGCCACCCGTTGACGGCAAGGCCAATGCGGCCTTGATCGATTTTGTCGCGAACTTTCTGAAAATTCCGAAATCCCGGGTGGACATCAAGAGTGGCCACAGCGCACGGCGCAAGGTACTCGAAATTGACGGCAGTTCGGCCGCACAAATTCACAGCTTGCTCAGCGAACAATAGCAGCAGCCCCCGTTGGCGCTGCTGCGCCGCAACTCACTTACCTGCCGGTTTTTTACTGCTGGCCGCTGCCGATTCACCCACGGTCAGTTCCGCGCGCAGCTTGGTGACGCTCTTTTCGCCAAAGCCCTTTACATGACGCAGATCATCGACCGACTTGAAGGGCCCGTTCTGTTCGCGGTAGGCCACAATCGCCTTGGCCTTGCCCGGACCGACGCCCTTGATGGCATCCAGTTCGGCAACACTCGCCGTATTGAGATTGACAGCAGCAAGACAGCTGCCAACAGCGGCCAGCAATCCAAGACAAAGCGCAAGTACTCGTTTCATTCGATTTCTCCTCGGTTAATGCCGCATTCGCAGCCTGTTTACACGCCCAAACAGCGCGCTGAAATATTCTATACGAATATGACATAAGTATTTTCGGCAAAATAAATGCGGCTGTGCAAGCCGCATTTATCGGGAGATAAGCAAGTTCAGAAAACGATACGCCCGGCAACCAGGGTATGCCGGACCTTGCAGCCCATCATGTAGCCCAGCCAGGGCGAGTTCTTGCCGCGGCTTTTCAAGGCGTCCGGTGTCAGCTGCCAGTCTGCTTCCGGATCAAAGATGCAGACATCGGCGTCCGCCCCCGACGCCAGCGTTCCGCCCGGCAAACCCAGGATTTCCGCCGGTGCACAGGTAATCCGTGACAAGGCATCGGAAAGCGACACCCCAGCTTCAGCGGCCCACTTGAGCGTCAGCGGCAACAAAACCTCCAGGCCGGTCGCACCGGGCTTGGCTTCACCAAAAGGCACCAGCTTGTCATCGGCGCCGACCGGCGTGTGGTCGGAACAAATGGCTGCCAGACCCCGGGCTGCTGCGGTCGACAGGGCAGCACGGTCATTTTGCGAACGCAGGGGAGGCATGAAGCGCGCGTGCGGATTGAAGAAGCCGATATCGTTTTCGGTCATCAGCAGGTGATGCACGCCAATGTCGAAACTGATCGGCAAGCCCTCATCCATGGCGGCCTTGACCTGCGCAACACCGGCTGCAGAGGAAAGACGGGTGAGATGCACGCGGCAGCCGGTATCGCGCACCAGCTGAACAATCGTGGCAATCGCGATGGTTTCCGCTGCAACCGGAATGCCGGCCAGTCCGAGGCGGCTGGACACTTCGCCATCATGGGCAATACCGTTGCGTGACAGCCAGTAATCCTGAGGATGCAGAAAAACGGGAAAACGGAAGGTGGCTGCGTACTCCATTGCGCGCAACAGGGCTTCGGTATCCACCACCGGCACCTTGGCTTGTGAAAATGCCACACAGCCCGCCTTTCTGAGACCGGCCAGCTCGGACAGGCGCTCCCCTTTCAAGCCCAGCGTGAGCGCCCCCAGAGGCAGTACACGGGCCTTGCCGATTTCCTCACCGCGATGCACCAGGCGATCTGCCAGCTCAGGCTCATCCAGCGGCGGATCGGCATCCGGGGGCACAACCACCGAGGTCACGCCGCCGGCAACGGCAGCAGCCAGTTCGGCTTCGATGGAATTGAGACGGGCACCCAGATCGATCAAACCGGGACAGACGACGCAACCGGTTGCGTCAATGCTGCGCTCGGCAACAAAGCCGGCAGGGGCATCGCCCAAGCCGGCAATCTTCCCGTCAACAATGAAAAGTGAGGTGTTTTCACGGTCGACCGCATGTTTCGGGTCGATGATGCGGCCATGCCTGATTTCGATGTTCATGTTCTCAATTCCCTGCAACGATGCTCATCACGGCCATGCGCACGGCAATGCCGAAGGTGACCTGCGGCAGAATCACGGCCTGCGGACCGTCGGCCACAGCCGAATGAATTTCGACGCCGCGATTCATCGGCCCCGGATGCATCACGATGGCGTCCGGTTTGGCCAAGGCCAGTTTCTGCGGGGTCAGGCCATAGTGGCGGAAATACTCCCCGGCCGAAGGCAGTAGCGCGCCGGTCATGCGCTCGTTCTGCAAGCGCAGCATGATCACGACGTCGCAATCCTTGAGGCCTGCCTCCATGTCGTGAAAGACGTGAACACCCAGCTTGTCGAGATGTTTGGGCAGCAGGGTTTCCGGGCCGATAGCGCGCACTTCGGGCACGCCCAAGGTCGTCAGCGCATGGATGTCCGAGCGGGCAACACGCGAATGCAGAATGTCGCCGACAATCGCCACGCGCAGCTGGGTGAAATCCTTCTTGTAATGGCGGATGGTGTACATGTCGAGCAGGCCCTGCGTTGGATGCGCATGGCGCCCATCGCCGGCATTCACCACATGGATATCATCGCGCCCGGCCCGTTGCAGATGCTCGGCGATCAGGTAAGGCGCGCCGCTGGAGGCATGGCGCACGACAAAAAGGTTGGCGTGCATGGCGCACAGGTTGTCGATGGTGTCGAGCAGGGTTTCGCCCTTGCTGGCCGACGATTTGTTGATGTCGAGATTAATGACATCGGCGCTCAAGCGCTTGGCGGCAATCTCGAAGGTCGTGCGGGTGCGCGTCGAATTCTCGAAGAACAGGTTGAAGACGCTCTTGCCGCGCAGCAGCGGCACCTTTTTGACTTCACGTGCCGAGACTTCCATGAAGGACTCGGCAGTATCGAGAATCTGTTCAAGAATCCGCTTGGGCAATCCTTCGACAGACAACAGGTGGGTCAGTGCGCCCTCCTTGTTCAACTGCGGGTTATGCATTTTCCAGTCTCCAGACAAGTTGACCGCAATCCTGCTTGGCCAGCACCAGGCTTTCGCCTTCGGCCAGCGTCACGCTGGTGGCCTGCCAGGTGGCCGCCACCGGCAATTCCCGGCCACCGCGATCGGCCAGCACGGCCAGCGACACCGAGGCCGGACGACCGTAATCAAACAATTCATTGATCGCTGCCCGCGTCGTGCGCCCGGTATAGAGGACATCGTCAACCAGAATGATGTGCCGCCCCTCGACATCGAAAGGAATCAGCGTGGGCTTGACCTGCGGATGCAGTCCCTTTTCGGCAAAATCGTCGCGGTAAAAGGAGACGTCGATCATGCCGAGCTCTTCCGGCAAATCAAGCAAGGCCTTGAGACGCTCGGCAATCCAGACACCGCCGCTGTAAATACCCACCAAAGCGGGGTTGTTAGGCAGGAAGGGACGGATCAGATCAGCCAGTTGCCGGCATTGCGCCTCGGCATCGGGCAGGGAATCAGGTAGAGACATGCGGCCTACTTTCGAACCAGGTTTGAAGAATGAGTTGGGCAGCCACCGCATCGAGCAAGGGCTTGGCCGTCTTGGCATTGCGGCCGGTTTCGCGCAACCGGGCTTCGGCATCCAGCGAGGTCAGGCGCTCATCGGCAAAGGCAACCGGCAAGGCAAAACGCCGTTGCAGGCGCTCGGCAAACTTGCTCGCCAGCCGGGTCATTTCATGCGGCGTCCCGTCGGCATGCGTCGGCAAGCCGACGACCAACTGCTCGGGCTGCCATTCGGTAATCAGCTTGCCGATTGCGGCGAAGCGGTCATCATTCGACTCGGCGCGAATCACCATCAACGGATGCGCGCTGCCGAGCAGGGTTTCACCGGTTGCCACGCCGATGCGCTTTTCACCAAAATCGAAGGCCAGTACCGTGCCCACGATCAGGCGTGTCCCGCAACATCGGACAATTGGGAGAAACTGATCCCCAGTCGCTGCATGGCCGCCGGCAAACGCGCCTCCGGTGGCAGATCGAACAAAATACCGGCATCTGCCGCCACCGTCAGCCAGGAGTTTTGTGCCAGCTCGTCTTCCAGTTGCCCGGCATCCCAGCCGGAATAACCCAGCGACACCAGCACTTCGCCGGGGTCACCGTCGGTCGCCACCGAAGTCAGAATATCGCGAGAACTGGTCAGGGCAATCTCGCCATTCACGGATAGCGTCGATTGCCAATGCCCAACAGGACGATGCAGGACAAAACCGCGATCAAGTTGTACCGGCCCGCCAAAATAGACCGGGAGCTTGGCCAAGCCTTGTTGTTCGAGCTTGATGTCGATTTTCTCGAACAGACCGGCCAGATCGAGATCAATGGGTCGATTGACGATAATCCCGAGCGCCCCGTTCTCGTTATGCTCGCAAACATAGACCAGTGCGTTGGCAAAATAGGGATCTTCCAGCGACGGCATGGCAATCAGGAAGTTGTCGGTCAGGTTTACATTGTCCATGACTGGAATTTTAATCGCCGCCAAGGTACAAACCAAACATGAAACAAGAAAAAGCTCTGGTGTGGTTCCGACGCGACCTGCGCGACCACGATCACGCCGCTCTGGCGGCCGCCTTGAGTCGGAGCGCAAGCGTCTATTGCGTTTTCGTCTTCGACACCACAATTCTCGATGACCTGCCATCTCGCAAGGATAGGCGGGTGCATTTCATTCACGCCTCACTGCTTGAACTGGATGCCGCGTTGCGCGCTCGCGGTGGCGGCCTGTATGTCCGGCACGGCCGCAGCGAGGCGGAAATTCCGGCCCTCGCCCGCGAACTCGGCGTCAGTGCAGTGTATTGCAATCGGGATTACGAACCCGCTGCCAAACAGCGCGACGCAACGGTTGCCACGGCACTCGCCGGTGAGGGTGTTGATTTCCATGCGCTCAAGGATCAGTGCATATTCGACGGAGAGGAAGTACTTACTCAGGCCGGCAAACCTTTCACCGTTTTCACCCCCTACAAGAACGCCTGGCGCAAACGGCTCACCTCAGCCGATGTGGCCTGCATCCACAGCGAAGGCGGCTTGGCAGCGCCACAGGAAGATGCGCCATCCTCGCTGGAAAGTCTCGGGTTTGCGACCACCGACCTGATTGCCCTGGGCATTCATCCCGGCATGTCCGGCGCACGCCGTCTGTGGGACGATTTTCGTGCGGGACGAATTCAGCGCTACGGCAGCCTGCGCGATTTCCCGGCGATCAAAGGGGTCAGCTATCTTTCGGTCCACCTGCGTTTTGGCACGATTTCCATTCGCGAACTGGTGCGCCATGCGCTTGCAGCCGAAGCCGAGAGCTGGCTGAACGAACTGATCTGGCGTGATTTCTACTTCATGATCCTCGACCATTTTCCGCATGCGGTCGAGTACGCATTCAAACCGGAATACAACGCGATTCGCTGGGATGACTGGCCGGCAGGACTCACAGCCTGGCAACAGGGCAACACCGGCTATCCGCTGGTTGACGCCGCAATGCGCCAACTCAATCACAGTGGCTGGATGCACAACCGCCTGCGCATGGTCGTTGCGTCCTTTCTCTGCAAGGATCTCGGCATTTCCTGGCGGCATGGAGAGCGCTATTTCGCCGAGCAACTCAACGACTTCGACCTGTCGGCGAACAACGGCGGCTGGCAATGGGCAGCCTCCAGCGGCTGCGATGCCCAGCCCTACTTCCGCATATTCAACCCGGTAACCCAGTCGGAGAAATTCGATCCTGAAGGGAAATTCATCCGCCGCTATGTGCCGGAATTGGCGAAAGTACCGGACAAATATATCCATGCCCCCTGGAAAATGGGGCGTATCGAACAGGAAGCCATCGGCGTCATCATCGGTCGGGACTATCCCGCCCCCATCGTCGACCATGCTGCGGCCCGTGAGAAAACCTTGGCGCGTTATGCCGTGGTGAAAAAAGCCCTTTGAAGCGTGTTGACCGTGTACGCCACGGTCAAGCCTGCTCAGTGGGCCTTTTTGCAGTAGCCGGCCACCAGTGCCAGCAGTTCATCTTCGTCGTAGGGCTTGCCGAGGTAGTGCTGGGCGCCGATAGCCAGTGCGTGACTGCGGTGCTTGTCGGCGGTACGCGAAGTGATCATCACGACAGGAATCGCCTTGGTCCGCTGATCGTTGCGCAGGTTGCGCACCAGATCAAAGCCATCCATGCGAGGCATTTCGATGTCGGAGAGAATCACATCCGGCAGCATATCCACCAGATGCTCCAGGGCCTCGA
This sequence comes from uncultured Rhodocyclaceae bacterium, assembly GCA_937892345.1. Classification (GTDB taxonomy): domain Bacteria; phylum Pseudomonadota; class Gammaproteobacteria; order Burkholderiales; family Rhodocyclaceae; genus Azonexus. The sequence goes on from CALAGF010000120.1 coordinate 7,579, forward strand.
CCCCATCCTTGGCCAGGATGACTTCATAGCCTTCGCGCTGCAGCAGGCGACTGGTGATCTTGCGCACGGTCAAGGAGTCATCGACCACCATCACCGTCGGCAAACGTTGCTCGGGCATTTCCAGCAGGACCGGCGCCTGCATTGAGGCATTGCCCGGCATCGTCCGGCTGGCCAGCGCCACCGGATTGAGAATGAGCACAACCTGCCCATCACCCAGCACCGTGGCACCGGAAATGCCAACCACCCGCGCCAGCTGTGCGCCAATATTCTTGACCACGACTTCCTGATTGCCATTCAGCGCATCCACCAGCACGGCGGCCCGTTGCGAACCTGAACGCAGCAGCAGCACCCAGTACTGGCGTTGCTGTTCGGGAACGGCCTCGGCATCGCCCAGCAGATGCGGCAAGTAGTGGAAGGGATAGCGATTGCCCTGCCAGTTGACTTCCCCTTGCATGCGCAATTCGTTCAGCGCGTGCTCCTTGAGCTCCAGCACCTGCTCGATCATCGTCGAGGGGATGGCATAAGCCTGTGCAGCAGCCCGGATCTGCAGGGTTTGTGTGACGGCCAGCGTGAGTGGCAGATAAATGCGGAAGGTCGTACCGCGGCCAGGTTCGGAATGAATTTCCACCCGTCCGCCCAGTTCGCTGACCTCGGTTTTGACCACATCCATCCCGACGCCGCGCCCGGAAACCTGCGTCAACTCGGTGGCGGTGGAGAAGCCTGGCTGGAAGATGAAATCCAGCAATTGGGCATCGTCGACCGTTGTACCCGCCGGCAACAGCCCGGTTTCCTCTGCCCGCTGGCGAATCCGCCCGCGATCAAGGCCACGCCCGTCGTCATGCAGGGAAAGAATGATTTCATTGGCTTCCTGCACCAATTTCAACGTGATTTCGCCAGTTTCCGGCTTGCCCGAAGCTGCCCGCAATTCACGCGGCTCAATACCGTGCGTGACCGCATTGCGCAGCATGTGTTCAATCGGCGCCAACATCTTGTCGAGTACCGAGCGGTCGATTTCAACGTGCCCGCCAACAATATCGAAGTTGGCCCGCTTGCCGACGTCCTTGGCCGTCTGGCGGACGATACGGTAAAGCCGTTCGGCCTGGCTGGAGAAGGGCAGCATGCGTACGCCCATCAGTCCCTGCTGCAGGCTGCGATTCAGGCGTGACTGCGCAAGAATGGCCGCATTGGCGTCGTCCAGATTCTTGAGCAGACTCTGCTGCACAGTCGCCACGTCATTGACCGACTCGGCCATGAAGCGGGTCAATTCCTGAAAGCGGGTAAAGCGGTCGAGTTCAAGCGGATCGAAATCGGCCTGACCTTCGCTGGCGTGAGAAACACGGGCCTGGATCTGGGTTTCTGCCTGAATTTCGATTTCGCGCAGTTGGCGGCGCAAACGAATGACGTTTTCCGTAAGTTCCAGCAAGGAACCCTTGAGGCTGCGCATTTCGCCTTCGATCCGCGTACGGGCAATCGACAACTCGCCGGCCTCGTTAACCAGTCGGTCAACCAGTTCGGCGCGCACGCGCAAACTGGCTTTTTGCAAACCGCCTTCGCTGTCCTCGCCCTCGGCCGAAGTCAGGCGGGCAAGCGGCTGCAGCGGCGCCAGCATTTGCTGTTCAGCCTCGCCGGTCTGGGGTCCGAGGCGCAGACGCTCTACCGACTGGGCAAGCGTATCTATGCCGGATTCGATGTCGTCGATCAAGGCGGGGACAACGCCCCCCGTCTTGATGGCTTCGTGCACCCGTGTTTCCAGCAGGTGCGTGACTTCACCGAGGTTCATCGCCCCGGCCATCCGGGCATTGCCCTTGAAGGTATGCAACAGGCGCGCAATGGCGCGTGGTGCGGCCTCCTCGTTCAGATGATCGCGCCAGATGCGCGATTGGGCCGTCAACTCGCGCAACTGATCGGCAGCTTCTTCGAGGAAGATCGGCAGCAGTTGCTCGTCGATCTCGTCAGGCAACTGCGGAAGATTATCGACTGGTGCCGACGGCGTTACCGCCTCGGGTTCTCCTGCGTCCGGTCCGGCGCCCTTACCAACTTCCGCCTCGACTTCGGGCTCGGTCGAATCCGCCGGTGCGGCTGGCACCGAAGCGGCCACGACCGGATACAGTGCCTCCAGCGATCCAACGATTTCGCCAGCCTCGTCTGGCACACGCTTCAGGGTCACCGTCTCAAGCATCCCGCTCAGCTCGCCGATTGCGCTCGCTACCGTGGCAATCGCTTCGCTGCTGGCGCGCTGCGTCGAATTGTCACGCCGCAACAAGGCGTGTTCGAGTGCCAGACCAAGACGGTTGATCGGATCCAGGCCAACGGTGGCCGTCGCACCAGCAGGCAAAGCAAAACTGTTCATGGGACTTGTTATGAATTGATATTTATTCTTATTTTCACTCCAAACACACATCCCTGTC
>CALAGF010000121.1 GCA_937892345.1 uncultured Rhodocyclaceae bacterium
GGTGCTGGACGAAAACGGAGAGCTGGAGCGCAAAGCGGATATGTTTACAAAACGGACGATCAAGCCGCACATTCCTGTTACCTCGGTGGATACCGCCAGCGAAGCGCTTGCCGTATCTATGGGCGAAAAAGCCCGTGTGGATATGGATTATATGTGCGAGCTGACCGGCAAGACCGAGCAGGACTTCGTCACTACATGCGGTCAACGTCACCTTGGCGCGCAAAACGAACATTTGCAGGCGCTTCTTTGCGCCTTCCAGCAAGTCTGCTGCAAGCATCAGACGATACGCATCATGGGTGCGCTGGACGACAAAACTGGCCTGCATCCGGCCCTTGGCAGTACACCAGCCGGCATGTTGCATCTTGCCTTCGGTCAGATGATTCACATCACTGGTGAACTGGCTGTGGAGGAAGCTGCGCGCGTCTTCGCCGCCTGCTTCAATCGTCGCGAGATGGGTCAGCGGTACCAGTACGGTACGGCATTCAGCGGCCTTCAATTCGCCGCTTGCATCGCCAAAATCCAGTAGTTCGGAAACTTCATTGTCAAAACGGCCTTCTGCCGATTCCAGAAAACTGCGCCAGGTGGGGGTCATGAGGGCTCCTTGGGGGTTTGGGCTATTATATCGCCCGTTTCATGCTGCTCGTTTCACACGGGCAAGACCCGTCAGACGTCAACGAGTTCCCATGCGCTTTTTAATCCGCTTCTTTCTGCTGTCATGCCTTGTGCTCGCCATTGCGACTGCGGTCTTTTTCCGCTGGGCTGGTCAGCCACTGGTCATGCATCAGGAAACCGTTGATTTCCGCATTACCCCCGGAAGCAGTTTGCGTACCGCCATACAAACGATGAGCGCGGCTGGTATCGAGATGGATCCACGTTTGTTCGCTTTGCTGGCCAGGGTGCGTGGCCAGTCGTCGGCTATTCGGGCAGGCAGCTACAGCGCAGCGCAAGGAGAAACACCGGAATCCCTGCTCGTGAAGTTGGCAACCGGGAAGGTCAGCCAGTCAGACATCACGCTGGTTGAGGGCTGGACCTTCCAGCAATTTCGCAGCCGGATGGACGTGCATCCGGAACTGATTCACGACAGTCGCGGGCTGAGCGACGAAGAGATTATCGAGCGTCTTGGTCTGCCTTGGAAAAATCTGGAAGGGCGGCTGTTTCCTGATACCTATCTGTTCGACAAGCAGTCCGGAGAATTGGAGTTGATCGCACGTGCCGTGCGCGTGATGCAGGACAAACTGGACGCCCTCTGGCAGCAACGTCCCGCAGGATTACCCTACCACGGGCCGGATGATGCCTTGATCATGGCCTCGATTATCGAAAAGGAAACCGGGGCCGAACAGGATCGCCAGATGGTTGCCGCGGTGTTCATCAATCGCTTGCGCATCGGCATGCGCCTGCAGACGGATCCGACCGTAATTTACGGCCTTGGCACACACTTCGATGGCAACCTGAGGCGCTCGGACTTGAGCCGCGACACCCCTTATAACACCTATACCCGTGCCGGGCTGCCGCCAACACCGATCGCCATGCCGGGACTTTCTTCATTACACGCAGCTTTCACCCCGGCAGCCAGCGATGTGCTGTATTTTGTGGCTCGGGGCGACGGAAGCAGCCAGTTTTCCAGAACGCTTGGCGAACACAATCAGGCGGTCAACAGGTATCAGAGAGGCAGAAGATGAAAGGCAAGTTCATTACTTTTGAAGGCATCGACGGAGCCGGCAAGAGCAGTCATGTCGAATGGCTGGCACAGCTACTGCGAGAACGTGGCCTGACGGTTCACATTACACGGGAGCCGGGAGGCACCGAACTGGGCGAAAAATTGCGGGCCTTGTTGCTGAGCGAGTCCATGCATCTTGAAACCGAAACCCTGCTGATGTTTGCAGCCCGTCGCGAACATCTGGCAAAGGTGATCGAGCCGGCGCTGAGCAAAGGCGAATGGGTAGTCTGTGATCGTTTCAGTGATGCAACCTGGGCCTATCAAGGCGGGGGCAGGGGACTGGAAAAGGCTAAATTCCAGGCCCTCGAACACTGGGTTCACGCCCACCTCCAGCCTGACCTCACCTTGCTGTTTGATCTGCCGCTGGAGGTTGCACGCGAGCGCATCGTGCTCGCGCAGCGGGTACTCGATAAATTCGAACAGGAGCGCGTCGACTTTCATGAGCGTGTCCGCCAGGCTTACCTTGATCGTGCCCATGCAAATCCCCAACGTATTCGGGTCGTCAACGCCGATGACACGCTCGACGGAATTCGAAAACAACTTGAAGTTATTATTTCAAGCCATTGTTAATGAACATATTTGAACTTCAGCCCGCGGCATGGAACAGCCTGCTTTCCCGTCAGGAGCGCCTGCCGCATGCATTGCTGCTGATCGGACAAAAAGGTCTGGGGAAATTTCAGTTGGCGTGGGAATTTGCCGCCTATCTGCTTTGCGAAAGTCCCGAAAAATCTCACAAAGCCTGTGGCAAATGTCTCGCCTGTAACTGGTTTGAGCAGGGCAACCACCCGGATTTCAGGCTCTTGCAGCCTGATGCCCTATCCGCGGAAGCTGAAATTGCAGAAGAGGGCAAGAAAAAGCCGAGTCAGCAGATTGTTATCGAACAAATTCGGGCGCTGGATGAATTCCTTGGCGTTGGCAGCCACCGCAATGGATTGAGTATCGTATTGCTTAATCCGGCTGAGGCGATGAACAAAAATGCTGCCAACGCAATTCTCAAAACACTTGAAGAACCACGCCCAAATACATTGTTTTTATTGATTTCAAGCGAGCCATCCCGCCTGCTTCCAACCATACGCAGTCGCTGCCAGAGCATTCCTGTCGCCTTGCCTTCGAGCGCGCTGGCAAGCCGCGTGCTGAGTGACGCTGGCGTACAGCATCCAGAGCGCTGGCTGGCTCTGGCGGGCGGATCACCCAGACTGGCTAGCGAACTCGCGGCGTCAAGCCATGGTGCCTGGATCGATAAGTTGATCGGCAAGTTGCTGCACGGTGCCGACTCTGACCCGCTCATTGCTGCCGGTGACATTGACAAGCTGCTTAAAGATAGCAAGGGCAGGGTTCAGTTGCGGCATGTCATCGAAGCCTGCCAAAAATGGCTGGTCGATCTGACCCTGAACAAAAATGGCCAGCCAGTACGTTATTTTCTGGAGCATCAGTCCAAAATGAAGGGCCTGACTGATATGATTCCCGCTACACGTCTGATCAGTCTTTACCGAACCTTGAACCGCCAGCGCCTTGAGGCCGAACAACCCCTGAATAGCCGATTGTTCCTTGAAGGTGTTTTCCTTGAATATAAAGCCCTGTTTAATCGTTGACCGAGGATGAGCGAAGTCAAACCCGTCGCACCCCAGCGCCCCAGCGTCCTGTCGCTGAATATCAACTCGAAGTCCGCGCTCTACTCTGCGTTCATGCCGCACTTGCGCCAAGGTGGCATCTTCATCCCGACGACGCGTAGCTACGCATTGGGCGATGAAGTCTTCATGCTGCTTTCCCTGATGGAAGATCCAGCCAAGTTGCCAATCGCCGGCACGGTCATCTGGGTGACGCCACCCGGGGCTCAAAACGGCCGCGCACAAGGCATTGGCGTGCATTTCAACGACGACGAAAGCGGCCACGAAGCCCGCCGAAAAATCGAAGGGCTGCTCGGAGGCGTGCTCCAGTCTGCCCGCCCGACACACACGCTTTGAGCGTTCGGATGCTGATTGACTCCCATTGCCATCTAGATTTTCCCGGGTTGGTTGACGCGCTTCCCGACGTATTTTTGCGTATGGAAAACGCTGGTGTAGGCGCTGCATTGTGTGTTGCGGTCAACCTCGAAGATGGGCAAAAAATCATCGATATTGCCGCCTCTTCACCCAAGCTGTTCGCAACGGTTGGCGTGCATCCCGAATATACCGATGTCGAAGAGCCTACCGTGGAACGCCTGCTGGCACTGGCCGAGCACGCAAAGGTTGTCGCCATTGGCGAAACCGGGCTCGACTATTACTGGCACAAGGACAAGCCGGCGTGGCAACGCGAACGTTTTCGAGTTCACATCCGTGCCGCCAAAGCCTCGGGCAAACCACTGGTAGTGCATACCCGCGATTCTGCGGTCGACACCCTCAAATTGATGAAAGAGGAGGGCGCCGATGCTGTTGGCGGCGTGATGCACTGTTTTACGGAAAACTGGGAAATCGCCCAGCAGGCGCTTGATCTGGGGTTTCATCTCTCGTTTTCAGGCATCGTAACCTTCAAGAATGCAAGCGTCGTCAAAGACGTTGCGCAGCGTTGCCCAATCGACCGCTTGCTGATAGAAACCGACTCTCCCTATCTCGCACCCACCCCTTATCGCGGGAAGCCAAACCAGCCAGCCTACGTTCGCCACGTTGCGGAAGAAATTGCCAAGCTGCGCGCGTGCTCGTTGGAAGCCTTGGCGCATGCGACGACCAATAACTTCAACGCTTTATTCAAAACCAGCATCAACTAGCCCGATCATGAAAAATCACCTCAAATTTTCACTGCTTGCCTTGGCATTTCCGGTGCTGGTGCATGCTGGCACCTACGATGATCTGATTGTTGGGGCCAAAATGGGCGACCTGAGTGGCATTCGCACGCTGGTGACTCGTGGTGCATCGGTGGATACGACGGACGTCGACGGGAATACCTTGCTCATGCTGGCAGCACGCGATAATCATGCAGAACTTGTTCGCTTTCTCGTTGAACAGCGGGCCAAATTAAATGCAAGAAATACCGCCGGCGACACTGCTCTTGCGCTGGCAGCATTCCGTGGCCATTTGCGTATTGTCGAAATCTTGATCGCCAAAGGGGCATCTCAGGAAGTCGCTGGCTGGCCGCCACTGGTATACGCCGCATTCGGCGGGCACGGCGAAATCGTCGACTATCTCGTAAAGCATCAAGCCTTGATTGATGCGCAAAGCAGTAATGGCATGACTGCATTGATTGCAGCCTCGCGCATGGGGCACATGAATGTCGTCAAGCAATTGCTGAAGTACGGCGCATCTCCCGCAGTTGTAATGGACACCGGCGAAACAGCGCTCGACATCGCGCGCAAATTCGAAAATACGGATATCGCCGAGCTGCTGCAAAAAGCCGGCGGCAAATCCGGCAAGACTGTGGATATCCAGGTTCGTTAAATCACGGAGGTTGTTCGGTTTGGGAATACTCATAATCCAATCCGAAAAACCTCAATCTTATACTTCGCATAATTTGTATTATGTTAAATCGGCTTCGCAAACTTATGACAAACGGAATGGCTCGAATTCCATCGAATGAAGTAATTCTGATAACGATCCGGAAGTAAAAGTGATAAACAGGGTTTGGGTGACCAATCCAATCTCACACACCTACGCTGATGCTTTCCTGTTTCGCCTTGGCGCCTTCTGAGTTTTAGGGTTTGCTGCAGCACTTTCCTGAAGCCGCTTTGCCGCCGTCTGAGCAAGCTCCACTTCGCGTTGCGCTAAAGCCAGTTGCGTCTCTAGCCTGGCTTGAGCTTGCCGGAGCGTAGATAGTTCTCCGATTTGCTGATCAATCACCGCTTTGAGTTCAACCTGTTTTCCCTCCGCTATACCCAGTTGCTGTTTTGCCTCGGCCAATTCAGTCTTGCATGCAGCCAGTTCAATTCGCTGCCGCTCTTCACTTTGAAGATTTTTTTCACGGAGTTGCTGAAGCTCCCTTTGGACTTTCAGCGTTATTAGATCGGAAGAGCACACGTCTGAACTCCAGTCACACAGTGGTAT
>CALAGF010000122.1 GCA_937892345.1 uncultured Rhodocyclaceae bacterium
TCTTGATCCCATACTTCTCATCGAATTTATTCACCGCCGCCATGACGACTGAAGCGCAATCGGTCAGCGGAATGAAGCCGATACGAACTTCCTTCTTTTCTGGTGCATCGGAGCCTGCAGCCCAAGCCGCACTGCGCACACCCGGCGGCACCATGGACATGAGCGACGCTCCCAGGGCAGCAGTGACAAACTCCCGACGCTTTGGCGAAGCAGGGGCTGCGTTATTGAGCTTCTTGTCTTCCATTGCAATTCTCCTGATGACGAAAAAAAAGGCATCTCATCCAAGCTACCGCACTGCAGCCAGGATGGACGCCGTTGTCCGCGAACCGGGTTTCCCGGTCGATGCACAGTCGCCATTGACCATGCGTTGGAGAAGTTAATGCAATGCCTGTGCCACCCCCGGAAATAAACCGATAGGTAATTGTTTTTTATGGAAATATTCAGAAAACCCGGGGTAAATTCACTATCCACCCCAGCCCCCTCACATGCACTGCTGCAGTGCAACAGTGACCCTGCACCGCACTATCTAAGGGAATCTCATGCCGGCAGGTATCTGACCGGGGAGCGAGCGCTCAATCCGCCGAAAAGCCCGAGGATTGGAGCGTTGCCCGCGCCATTGCATGAATGACCAGATCATCTTCACCAATCGCCCTGCGCAGGGAAAATTCGGTCTCTGGCCATGTTGACCGCAGTTTTTCAAGCATCTCCGGCAGATCGCGTTTCAGGTGACCCCCTTGTGCGATGAACATGGGCACAATCACGATCTTGCGAGCCCCTTGGGAAACCAGGGCAGCCACCGACGCAGGCAGGTCAGGGGCAAGAAATTCGAGAAATGCGAGTTCGACCAACAGGTCGGGGTGCCTGGCGAGCATCTCTGCTCGCACCCTGCGCATCGGATTGGCCCATTCCGGATCACGAGCTCCGTGGGCAAAAAGTAGGATCGCTGTTTTCATGGCAGAGAGTCTAGCTTACTCGGACGATCCACCATAGCCAGCATCGCCCCTCAGCAAGGCAAGGCATCAATCAGGAACGCACCAACTTTTCATAACGCCCTGTCAGACTGTCCATGACTTCAAGAATGCGCTCGCTGGTTGTCACGACGTTGCGTAAAGCGATCTCTTTCACGCGCTCATTTCCGCTCAAGGCCTGTTCGAAGAACAACCACTGCGTATTGGCCAGCCCCAGATCGGTGCGAATTTCTGCAGTATTTTCATTCGCTGCATTCAATGTCGCCAGCGCGGAAACGAATTCCTTGTGCGCTGCCGACATTTGCTCATTCACACCGGATACCGCCGCACCACTCTGGATGATGAGATAGCACTTGGCCATCCGCTGCGACAACATGCGTTGGCGTCCAGAAATATTGACGAGCTGTCCGGCAGGCGTGCCTGCCTGTTTCTCGTACAGACCGGTCAGCGTATGCGCGACAGCAAGGCAGGCCTCCGAGGTTTGCATGATTTCAGGCAGCGCAGATTTCTGCGGCGGCTTCAGAAGCAGTTGGCGATAGCTGGCCCACTGGACTGCCAGCTTATCGAGCGTGGCCTGAATCGCCTCATTAGGTACCATGGTTGCCAGCTCCAGGAGCTGCAACTCGAACAATTTGCGGGACTGATCCAGCAAGGACAGCGCCCGCTCCGGCATGATGGCCAACACCTGCATTGCATAGGCCTTGGCCATGCGCTGGGTCAGCATCCGCTGACGACCGGCCTTGTTGATTGCTGCGCCCAGGGTAATCGGCGTGATAACTCGCGCAGGCTCGGCACCTCGAGCCTGCGAGGCCATCAGGGTAGCGATGGAGATTGCAAGAAATTGTCTGCGTTCCAGGTCCATGCGTAGGCTCCAAATTACCGAGGACGAGACTTTAGCGCGTCTCTGCCGTCAAGTCGAAAGAAATACCTCGCCAGACTCGATCTTGACCTCAAAACGTTTGCAGGAACCGATATCGGGCGCAACAGCCTGACCATCATCGAGGCCGATATTCCAGCCATGCAACGGACAGGTCACACGTTTGCCATGGACAATGCCTTGCGACAGCGGCCCATTTTTGTGCGGACACTTGTCGTGCAAGGCAAAGACTTCATCGTCGGCGGTGCGGAAGATGGCGATGTCGCCACCGGAAACCTGCTGGACCACACGCGATCCCAGACGCGGAATATCTTCCAGCTTGCAGATTGGATGCCATTGACTCATTTTTATCTCCTTTGCTGTCGTTGATCAGGCTTCGAGCTTGATCGGGATGAATTGCTTGATCGCCTTTTCCTCACGCGAGGTTTGCCAAGGATCCCGAGCATTTTTCAGTGAATCCAACAGTCGACCGTAGTAAGCCCGACGTCCCTCTTCGTCTTCGAGAATCTTGCTCTTGATGTAAGCAAGGCCGACCCGCTCCATGTAATGACAAGTACGCTCCAGGTACCAGCCTTCTTCCCGGTAGAGTTGCAGGAAGGCACCGGAATACTCCATGACGTCTTCGTCGGAAGACACCTTGCAAAGAAACTGGGCGACCTCGGTCTTGATCCCGCCATTGCCGCCGATATACAACTCGTAACCGGAATCCACGCCGATCACGCCTACGTCTTTGATCCCCGCTTCGGCACAGTTACGCGGACAGCCCGAAACCGCCAGCTTGACCTTGTGCGGCGAATACATGTCGAACAACATCTTTTCCAGCTTGATCCCCATATCCATCGAACGCTGGGTGCCAAATCGACAATGTTCGGCACCGACGCAGGTCTTCACCGTGCGTATCGATTTGCCATAGGCATGACCCGAGACCATGCCCGCTGCGTTGAGATCGGCCCACATCTTTGGCAGGTCTTCCTTCTTGACCCCCAGCAGGTCGATACGCTGCCCCCCCGTCACCTTGACGGTCGGCACGTGGTATTTTTCGGCAGCATCGGCAATCGCCCGCAGCTCACCCGGCGTCGTCAGGCCACCCCACATGCGCGGCACGACAGAATAGGTGCCATCCTTCTGGATGTTGGCGTGAGCACGTTCATTGATAAAACGCGATTGCGGATCATCATGGGCTTCATGCGGATGCGAGGAAATCAGGTAATAGTTCACCGCGGGACGGCACTTGTCGCAGCCAGTTGGCGTTTTCCAGTCCATTTCGGCGAAAACCGCTTCCTTGCTCGTCAGATGGCGGGAGACGATGGCTTCACGCACCACCTTGTGCGAATGGTCGGTACAGGCGCACATCGGTTTGGTATCAAGCGCCGCCGGGGTATAGGCGCCACCGATTGTCGAGGCGAGAATCTGTTCGACCAGACCCGCACAGGAGCCACAGGACGAGGCTGCTTTGGTGTGCTTTTTGACTTCATCCAGGGTAAACAGGCCTTTTTCCTTGATCGCCTTGACGATGGTCCCCTTGGTCACGCCGTTGCAGCCGCAGACTTCTGCGCTATCTGCCATCTCTGCAGCCTTGCTGTTGCCAGCATGGCCAACGTCACCCACCAGTGACTGGCCAAAAATCAGCGAGTCACGGATATCGTGAATGTCGCGCTTGTCCTTGAGCAACTGGAAATACCAGGGGCCGTCAGCCGTATCGCCATACATGACGCCGCCAACCAGCTTGTTATCCTTGATCACCAGCTTTTTGTAGACCCCGCCATAAGGGTCATTGAGGACGACTTCCTCGCAGCCATCTCCCCCCATATAGTCGCCGGCTGAAAACAGATCGATGCCGGTCACTTTCAGCTTGGTTGAGGTCACCGATCCTGTATAACGCCCAATGCCATAGCCCGCCAGATGGTTGGCGGCAACCTTGGCCTGTTCAAACAGAGGTGCGACGAGGCCGTAGGCAATACCCCGGTGACTGACACATTCGCCGACGGCATAGACCTTGGGGTCATAGGTCTGCATGGTGTCATTGACCACAATGCCGCGATTGCAGTAGATGCCGGATTTTTCGGCCAGCGTGTAGTTGGGGCGAATACCGGCAGCCATCACGACCAGATCTGCGGGAATCTGCATCCCATCCTTGAAACGGACGGCAGCCACACGACCGGACTCGCCCTGAACGAGCATTTCTGTCTGCTTCTGGAGCAGAAACTTGAGCCCCTTGTCTTCGAGTGATTTTTGCAGCATCTTGCCGGCGACTTCGTCAAGCTGACGCTCCAGCAGCCACGGCCCCAGATGTACCACGGTGACATCCATCCCACGCAGTTTCAGCCCATTGGCTGCTTCCAGACCGAGCAAGCCCCCGCCGATCACCACCGCATGCTTGTGCTGGCGGGCAGCTTCGATCATTTCGTCCGTGTCCTTGATGTCACGATAGCCAATGACACCAGGCAGATCATTCCCGGGAATCGGCAGCATGAACGGGGTAGAACCGGTTGCGACCAGCAGGCGGTCGTAGCTTTCTTCAGTCCCATCATCCGCGATGACCTTGCGTGCAGTGCGATCGATTTTGACGATCTGCTTGCCTGTATGCAGCGTGATCTTGTTTTCCTTGTACCAGTCCAGTTCGTTGAGCACGATTTCCTGGATGGTCATTTCACCGGCCAACACCGGAGAGAGGAGTATGCGGTTGTAATTCGGATGGGGTTCAGCACCGAAGATGGTGATGTCGTAATGATCCGGTTTGATCTTCAACAGTTCTTCGACGGTACGGACACCGGCCATCCCATTGCCGATCAGTACGAGACGCGGTTTGCTCATGCTTGGCTCCAACGTTGCGCGCACCCATGGGTGCAAAATTTACCCAGCGCATGACGTCGTTGCCATCGGACCGTCCCCATTGACGGTGGATTCGCTGCTTCTACCGGGCTATTGCAATCCGCATGCCAGGCAGCCAAGCAACTGATTTTATTGAAAATCTACTCGTCGACCCTTGCACAAACGCACCATCAGCGTGCAACAGGAGCCAGTACGGTGCAGGTTTTTCAATTGCTGCCGGTTGCCATACCGGTTGCCTCGACTGCAACGATGGCCTTGGCCTGATTGAAATCCTCGGCATAACCACTGGCATACAGGCAGCACGCCAACTGGTTGCCCAAGGGTTTGGGCAGGGGAATTTGTTTATCAAGGATGCGTCGTATCCAGCGCGCGGTACTGGCAGCATCGGTCGCATCAGGCAGATTCGGCAATGCCCGCAAACTTTCATGTTCGGCCTCGAACAAGGTATCGACCAGCCCTTCATGAATATATTCAAGCCGTGGCCGACGCTTGGGATTAGCGAACGGCTCACCTTCTGTCCCCCTTAACAACAAGGCATGTTGCCCGCGGGTCACCATCAGATTGCGCATCAGCTCGATAAAATCAGGGTGGGTTGCTGGCGCCACCATGACAGCATCACCACGAAAAGGATTGATCAGCTTGCACAAGCTGTGCGCGCTGTTGCGCACGCCCAGGCGGCTACGCAAGGAGAGCAGATTGTGCACGCCGGGTGCAAGTGCCGTCAGGGGCACAAAAGCGAGCCCTTTTTCATTGAGTTCTGCTTGCGCCTGAGTGACCGAAACCATCGGCATCACGCCCAGCTCTCGGAAAATCAACCCGCTGGTGACACGGCCATAACCCTCAAGCAGTCCGTGCACCAATACCGGCACGCCAAATCGCTGGAGCAAAAGTGCCAGCAATGGGGTGAGATTCGCCTCCTTGCGCGCACCGTTGTAACTGGGAAGAACAACCGGACGAACCCGGCCATGTGGCATCTCCAGGCGATGCATCCGATCATCGATAGCGCCCAGGAAACCCAGCATTTCGATCAGGGACTCCCCCTTGACCCGCAAACCCAGAATGATTGCCCCCATTTCCAGGTCAGGCACGCCGCCGTCCAGCATGGCGGCGTATAGCTGTCGTGCATCTTCCTGAGAAAGATCTCGAGAACCGCTGGGCCCGCGGCCGATTTCCTTGATGTAGTTTCCGTAGCTCATTGTCTCCTCCGGGTGCTCAAGCGATCTCGGCTTCATTGCCGATGTGGCTGACCACCATTTTTTTGATCGCTGGCAAGCAAGAGCCGCAGAAGGTTCCACATTTCAGGCGATTTTGCAAACCCGTCAAATCATCGCCCTCGTTCAAGGCCTGATGAATCTGGACATCACTGACATCTGCGCATTTGCAAATGATGTTTCGCGGCGCAATACCAAGCGGAGGCTGCGTGCTCGGCGCCAGCGCAAACCGGATCAGACTGGCATCCAGTTCATCTTCGGCCATAGCCTGCTTGAGCCAATGCTGGGCAAGCGTTTCGCCTGCCAGACGCACCCCGATCAAGCGACCATTGCAGGCGATTGCTTTCTTTGAAACGTGCCGCGAGGCATCAAGGTAATCAATTGCCCCTTCGCGTCCTTCCAGCCCGAAAACATGATCCAGACGCGCCACTTCCGCTTCCGTCAGCGCAAGCTGGCTCGCACCTCGCAGGACGACCAGTGGCGTCTTGCGCCCATAAAGCCCGACACTGACATAGGGAAACTCGCGCAGCAGCGCCCTGGCTTTCTTCAGTACAAAAAGCGCGTGGTTTTGATCGTCGCAACGCCGAACGACGGCAAACGGGTAGGGCAAATCGAGACGATGAATCTGTACCGCAGCATGCTTCAATTCCGGCTGATGCGAATAGGGATCGGTGGCATCACAAGCCACCGCGTTGGCACCCGGCGTGTTCATGAACTGACTACCCCAATGCATCGGCATCCAGACACGGCCCTTCGCAAGACTGGAACTCTCCGTGACGCGAACGCGAATTTCGCCCCGTGCGTTGTAGACCGCAACAATATCGCCCTCCACTAACGTCCGGTGACGCATGTCGCAAGGATGCATGCTCAATAGCGGCTCGTCCTCGAGGTTGTACAGTCGTGGCACACTGCCGGTGCGACTCATGCCGTGCCAATGGTCGCGCATGCGTCCGGAGAGCAAGCTGATCGGGTAGGCTTCATTCAATTTATCTGCCGTCAATTGGTGCTCGACAGCGACAAATCTGGCGCGACCATCAGGCGTCGGGAAAACACCCTCTTCGTAAAGCCTGACCTTGCCCTGAGCAGCCCCTTCCGGAAACGGCCATTGTTGAGGGCCGCGCGCATCAAGCAGGGCATAACTCAATCCGGTGATATCCAGATCACGGCCGCGAGTGGTTTCACGGTGCTCATTGAAGATGGACTCGACATCCTGATAGGGGAATAGCCGTTGTGTTGCAGGATGCTGCAGTTTTTCACCTAGACGGCGGGCAAAATCGACGACGATTTCCCAGTCATGGCGAGCCTCCCCCGGGGGGTTCAAGGCACCTTGAACTCGTGTGATGCAACGCTCGGAATTGGTCACCGTACCGGATTTCTCACCCCACCCCGTAGCGGGAAGTTGCAGGTCGGCATACGCGGCCGTATCGGTCTCGGCGAAAGCCTCCTGCAGTACAACAAATTCCGCCTGTGCCAGACCAGCGCGAATGACAGCCTGATTAGGAAGGGATTGTGCTGGATTGGTGCACGCTATCCAGATTGCCTTGATCTGACCGGATTTCAGACTTGCGAAGAGGTCGACCGCTGATTTGCCGGGCGTTGCAGGTACAAACGGAATGCCCCAGAACTTCGCCATTTCAGCGCGGTGGGCGGGGTTGGCCAGATCGCGATGGGCCGAGAGTAGATTGGAAAGGCCGCCGACCTCACGACCTCCCATCGCATTGGGCTGGCCGGTAAGGGAAAATGGACCGGCTCCTGGCTTGCCAATCTGGCCTGTAGCAAGATGCAAATGAATCAATGCGGCATTGTTGTGTGTGCCATGTGCTGACTGATTCAAGCCTTGGCAATAAAGCGACAATGCGGCTTTGGCCTTGCCAAACCAACGTGCCGCCAACATCAGGTCGGCGGTGGAAATGCCACAGATTTCTGCTGTTTTCGCGGGCGGGTAATGCTTCACGATCTCCCGCAGCGCATCGAATCCATTGGTATGCGCATCAATATAAGACTCGTCCAGCATCGCCTCATTGATCAGGATATTGAGCATGCCGTTATAGAGCGCAATATCCGTTCCGGGGCGAAGCGCTAAATGAAGGTCTGCCAGATCACAACTTTCCGTGCGACGAGGATCGGCTACGATCACTTTCAGATCAGGATTCGCTGCTTTGGCATCTTCGACATAACGATAGACGATGGGATGGGCCACTGCGGGATTTGCGCCGCTGATGAAGATCACATCGGCAAACCCGATATCTTCATAACTACAAGGCGGTGCGTCCGCACCCAGGGTTTGCTTGTATCCCGCAACCGCCGATGACATGCACAAACGGGAGTTGGTATCGATATTGTTGGTACCAATCAGCCCCTTGGCGAGCTTGTTGAAGACATAATAGTCCTCAGTCATGAGTTGACCGGAGATATAAAAAGCCACTGAATCCGGGCCGTGGGCACGGATGATATCGGCAAACTTTTCAGCGGCACCATCCAAGGCTGTATCCCAGGACACGCGTTCGTGCTGCGACTGGCGGCCAGGCCTTGAAAGCGGGTAACGCAAACGGGAATCCGCTCCGACGGTGAGATCGAGGGTGGCTCCCTTGGTGCACAAGCGCCCACGATTGGCTGGATGCTCCGGGTCACCTCGAACCCCAAGAATCCCGCTTTCATCTCGCTTGATAAGTACGCCGCAACCGACGCCACAATAACAACAGGTTGATTTTATTTCGCTGGGCATGATTTTCCTTCCTGCGAGCTAAAAGCAACCGCTATGCCATGCCGGAAATACGCCGTCCAAATAGAAAAAAGGGGAATCCATTAACGGATTCCCCCTCTTTTGGTGCATTCTGCCACCAAGCCGAACCTATTTGATGCGTTGCAGCTTGGGACGCCCCCCTTCTGGGCGGGGAGGCGGATCCAAAGGATCGTCCTCAGACTCAAGCACTACCTCGTTGGCCTCCTCAGCAAGCGCAACCGGCTCGATATCAAATACCATCCCGGCACCATTTTCACGCGTGTAGATCGCCGTCACCTGCCCAACGGGTACCGACAACTCTCGGGCGACACCGCCAAAGCGAGCCTGAAAATCGATAAAGTCGTTACCGATATTGAGTTTATTGGTAGCAGTCGGTCCAAGGTTAAGCACAATTTGTCCGTCCTTGACGAACTCACGCGGCACTCTGGTTCGCTCATCCACGGTCACTGAGACATACGGCGTATAGCCATTGTCGCAGCACCATTCCCAGAGCGCCCGAAGCAAATAGGGCTTGGTCGAGGGTAGTTCCATGTTTATTTGCGCATTGCCTTTTCAGAAGGCGTCAGCGCATCGATGAAACCCTGACGGCTGAAAATCCGCTCTGCGTACTTCATCAATGGCGCCGCCGCCTTGCCCAGATCAATACCGTAGTGATCAAGACGCCAGAGCAACGGTGCAATGGCCACATCCAGCATTGAAAACTCGTCACCGAGCATGAACTTCTGCTTGTTGAAGATCGGAACGATTTCGGTAAGACGAGCACGAATTTCCTGACGGGCCTTGTCTGCAGCCTTACCGTTCTTTTCGATCACTTCCATATGCGAAAAGATTTCACGCTCCATGCCGATCAGCAATTGCCGCGCCCGCGCACGCATGATCGGATCTGCAGGCATCAATTGCGGATGGGGGAAACGCTCATCGATGTATTCGTTGATGATGTTCGGCTCGAACAGGACAAGATCGCGCTCGGCAAGTACCGGCACCCGTCCATGCGGGTTGATCGCCGCCATTTCGTCAGCTTTGGAGAACAGGTCGACATCAATTACCTGAAAGTCCATCCCTTTTTCAAAGAGGACGATGCGGCAACGGTGGCTAAAGGGACATGTAGTGCCCGAATAGAGGTTCATCATGTTTAACAGCCCTTAAAATGAGATTCGGCATCGGGGGGTGGCTTGAGCCGCCCCGCGATGCCGTTAACCGATCAAGTTTCGATCAGTGAATATCTTTCCAGTATTCCTTCTTCAGTGCGTAGGCAACTACGAACAGGACTGCAAGGAATGCCAGAACGAACACGCCAAGAGTCCGACGGAACTCCTGCTGCGGCTCACCCATCCAGACCATGAAACCGACCAGATCGGAAACAGCCTTGTCATACTCTGCAGGAGCGAGTTTGCCGGGCACTTCCAGTTCAAGCTTGTGGGTTTCATGATTCAGCACTTGGGTACCTTGAAGCTCCCAAAGGATGTGCGGCATACCAACGTTTTCGAAAGCAACATTGTTCCAGCCGGTAGGACGCTTGTCATCCTTGTAGAAGGTACGCAGATAAGTGTAGAGCCAATCAGCGCCTGCGCCGGCATTGCCGGCTTCGCCACGAGCACGCGCAATGATGGTCAGATCAGGCGGCGTAGCACCGAACCAAAGCTTCTGCTCGTCAGAGCGTGCAGCCACCCCCATCAGGGAACCAATCTTGTCAGACGTGAACATCAGGTTTTCCTTGACCTGCTCTTCGGTCAACCCCAAATCCAGAAGGTTTTTGTAGCGCAAGTAGGAAGCACCATGGCAGTTCAAGCAGTAATTGACAAACAACTTGGCACCATTCTGTAGAGATGCCTTGTCAGATACGGAACCTGGCCACTTGTCCAAGTGCACATTCCCACCAGAGGCAAAAGCCAGCAAGGGGGTAAGCAGCAATGCAATAAGGAATTTTTTCATTTTGTGCATCCTCACTTCATCGTCACACGGTCAGGAACCGGCTTGAACTTGTCCATGCGGGACCACCAGGGCATGCCAAGGAAGAAACCAAAGTAGATCACCATGCAGATTTGTGAAACCAGCTCACCCATCGGCGACGGAGACAAGGTGCCCAGATAGCCAAGAATGAAGAAGCAGATTACAAACAAGGTGATCATCGCCTTGGTGATCGGACCGCGATAGCGGATGGACTTCACCGGGCTGCGGTCAAGCCATGGCAGCGCAGCAAAGATCACTACCGAAGCACCCATGGCGACCACACCCCAGAATTTCGCTTCGAGGCCGAAGATGTTCCAGACCATTGCACGAAGAATGGAGTAGTAAGGCGTGAAATACCAAACTGGCGCGATGTGATTCGGAGTCTTCAAAGGATCAGCCGGGTAGAAATTCGGCGTTTCCAGGAAGTAGCCACCACCTTCAGGTGCGAAGAACATGATCGCGGAGAAAGCCATCAGGAAAACCACAACGCCAACGATATCCTTGACCGTGTAATACGGATGGAAGGGGATGCCGTCGAGCGGAATTCCGTTTTCGTCTTTCTTGGCCTTGATTTCGACGCCATCCGGGTTATTGGAACCGGTTTCGTGCAGCGCCAGAACGTGAGCGGCAACCAGACCAATCAAAACCAGCGGGAAAGCGATCACGTGGAAGGAGAAGAAACGATTGAGGGTGGCATCACCGACCACGAAGTCGCCGCGGATGACGATCGACAGGTCGTTACCAATCACCGGAATGGCACCGAAGAGGTTCACGATCACCTGCGCACCCCAGTATGACATTTGCCCCCATGGCAGTAGGTAGCCGAAGAAAGCCTCACCCATCAGCACCAGGAAAATCCCGACGCCAAACAGCCAAGTCAGCTCACGTGGTTTCCGGTAAGAGCCATAAATCAAGCCACGGAACATGTGCAGGTAAACCACGATGAAAAATGCTGAAGCGCCCGTCGAGTGCATGTAACGGATAATCCAGCCACCCGGAACGTCGCGCATGATGTATTCGACAGAAGCAAAGGCCACCGGCACACCCGCTGCATTCAGCGCGGCATCCGGCTTGTAGTGCATGACCAGAAAAATACCGGTTACAACCTGAATTACCAGCACCAGCAGAGCCAGAGAGCCGAAGAAATACCAGAAATTGAAGTTCTTCGGTGCGTAGTACTCGGAGAGATGCCCACGCCACATCGAGGTTGCAGGGAAACGGGCATCCACCCATTCCAGTACGTTGCCCCCGAGAGAACCGTCGGATTTGTACTTATCGAAAGTGCCACCAGCCATGTTATGCCCCCTTCTTATCTTCGCCGATCAGGATACGTGTATCCGACAGATACACGTGCGGCGGAACCACGAGATTGGTCGGCGCTGGCTTTGCCTTGAATACACGACCGGCAAAGTCGAACGTGGAGCCATGACACGGACAGAGGAAGCCCCCGAGCCAGTCTGCGGCCATACCTTCTTCCGCACCATGCTTGAATTTGGAAGAGGGAGAACAACCCAAATGGGTGCAGATACCAACCACGACCATCACTTCAGGCTTGATTGAGCGGGTATCGTTTTTGGCGTACGCCGGCTGTTGATCTTTTTCAGACTTCGGATCGGCGACCTGGTCAGCCAATTTGGGCAGCGTATCAAGCATCTCCTTGCTGCGACTGATGATCCACACTGGCTTACCACGCCACTCCACGGTCATCATCTGACCGGATTCAAGCTTGCCAATATCGACTTCTACCGGTGCACCTGCTGCCTTCGCACGTTCGGACGGAAGCAAACTGGATACGAACGGAACTAGCGCAGCAACTGCGCCCACTCCGCCGACGGCCGCGGTTGCGACGATCAAACGTCGCCGCCCGCAGTCCACTTTTCCTTGATTGCTCATAACGCTGACCCCTAAAGGAATTGGATGGTATTAAAAACAAACGCTAAATTATACGCCAACGGAACCTGCGTTAAAAGGCGATGTCAGGGTTCAATGGTTTTTCTCTCACGAAAAGCCTGGGCCAATGTGCCGCTATCGACGTATTCGAGCTCACCACCCACAGGAACACCCCTGGCTATCCGGCTTACGCAAAGCCCCTTTGAGCGGAGAACTGCGCCAAGATAGTGAGCAGTCGCCTCCCCCTCATTCGTATAGTTGGTGGCCAACACAACCTCCTTGACCACCCCGTCCGTCGCGCGGGCTAACAATTGATCCAAGCCAAGATGTCGAGATCCCACGCCGTCAAGCGGGGAGATACGCCCCATCAGAACATAATAAAGCCCCTGATAAGCCAAGGTTTGCTCCATCATATTCATATCAACCGGCGTCTCAACGACGCACAGTATGGAAGCATCCCGTCCCGGGGCACTGCATCGCTCACACACGTCCAATTCAGTCAGCGTGTTACAACGAGCGCAATGTCGCATCATAGCCAGAGCATCAGCAATTGCTCTTGAAAGGCGGTCTGCGCCCACGCGGTCATGTTGCAGTAAATGATACGCAAGGCGCTGTGCGGTTTTTGGCCCGATCCCAGGCAACACCCTCAAGGCCTCTACCAAGCCGCTTAACGAACCGCCACTCACAATAATCAGAACGGAAGCTTGAATCCAGGAGGCAAATTCAGACCAGCAGTAAAGCCTGACATTTTTTCCTGGCTCAGCGCCTCACCCTTCCGTACAGCATCGTTAAAAGCGGCGGCCAGCAGATCCTCAAGCATTTCCTTGTCGTCCATCACGGAAGGATCTATCGCCACTCGCCGCACATCATGCGCGCAAGTCATGGATACCTTGACCATCCCGGCGCCAGACACCCCTTCAACCTCAACCAGAGCCAGTTGCTCCTGAGCCTTTTTCATATTTTCTTGCATCATCTGGGCTTGTTTCATCAAGCCGCCAAGTCCACCCTTCAACATCACAATCTCCTCAAGAAAGGGGTTTTATCGACGCATCCATTATTGATGCATTTAGAATTTCGGCAGCCTCAAGAACAAACCCATCCGCTGCAATAGAAGCATCTGCCGCGGCCTGCGTTTCCTTTCGGAAGCGATCAGCAGCCTCTGCTGGTGTATCGGTCAACACGTCTCCGACTTCAATTTTCAATCGAAGACTTCGACCACAATATTCAGAAAGTGAAGCCTGAAGTTTTTCTTGCGCAGGCCTCAGCTGCAAGTGGGACTTATCTGAAGGCAGGCGTAAGGTACAGGCGTCTTGAGAAATCTCTCGCAACTCACAATTATTTGCGAGCTCTCGAACCATTCCCGAAATGGGCAATGCAGCAATCATCGTTTGCCATGATTCGGCCAGCCCTCCCGCAGCGACATCGAAGGCAGGGGAGGAGTCAACAATCTCTCGCGAGGTAGCAGCCGTTGCAGGGATGCTTGCAGCAGAGGGCGTAAATACAGGAGCAACAATCGAAGTACGCTCACGGGCATTTGTTACCAAATCAGCAACTGAGGCAGGACGAAACGCATGTAATCGAAGCAGGGTCATCACAAACCCAGCGTGCTCATCCGGTGCCAACGCTAACTCAGCGCGACCAGCCAATATAATTTGATAAGCCAGCTGTACAAATGGGGGTGGCATGATCGATGCGATGGCCAATAAGCGTTCCCGGTCAGCCTCATCATCGCCAACCGTAGCGGGTGCGAATTGTGCTAGCTGAATTCGTACCAGCAAACTGGCCAATTCTTGTAGCGCGCCAGAAAACGATAAGCTACGCAGCGATAGCTCGCCCGCTATACGGAGCAGCGCGGTGAGGTCGGACTCCAGTAAGCTTTCAAGAATGGCAAAAAGGTAATCTTGATCGACATTGCCGAGCATTGATCGTACTTGTTGCTCTTCAACCTGCCCTGCCCCGTGGGCAATGGCCTGATCCAGCAAAGAAAGCGAATCGCGCATGCTACCGGCCGCCGAACGCGCAATCAGCGCCAGAGCCGCTAGATCAAACTTCACGCCTTCGGCCTGTAAAACATTAGCCAAATGCACTTGAATCGCAGCGCTCGGCATTTGCTTGAGATTAAATTGCAAGCACCTCGAAAGTACGGTAACCGGGATTTTTTGCGGATCGGTTGTTGCAAGGATAAATTTCACATGCTCAGGTGGCTCCTCCAACGTCTTCAACATGGCGTTGAAGGCAGAGTTGGACAGCATATGAACTTCATCAATCACATAGACTTTATACCTCCCGCGTGTGGGAGCGTAGATCGCGTTTTCCAGCAGTTGACGCATCTCGTCCACCTTGGTGTTCGTTGCAGCATCAACCTCGAGCAGATCAACGAATCGGCCAGCATCGATCTCTGTGCATGCGGAACATTTGCCACAGGGAGAAGCACTTACCCCTGATTCACAGTTGAGTGATTTGGCGAGTATGCGAGCAATCGTGGTTTTGCCAACCCCTCGGGTGCCGGTAAAAAGATAGGCATGATGAAGGCGCTGTTCGTTGAGGGCGTGAGTTAGCGCCCGCACGACGTGTTCTTGACCCACCAACGTCGAAAAATTGCGCGGCCGCCATTTGCGCGCCAAAACCTGATAAGTCATGCGCCTCAAATCCGTTCAGAAAATGAAAGTGGCGAGCCTAACCCCCGGCACTTGCAGAAATTGGCTGTGGCTGCTTCCTTCCGGACCTGACCAGGTTCACCAGACTGCAATGCGGGGAGACCCGCCGAGGCGAATTATAGCTTAGCCTAACGATCTGTCTTCATCAGGCAAAAGCTTTATTTACGCACTGCGTGCCACTTGAGGGGTATATGCGTAAAAAAACCCCCTAGAGTGGTCTAGGGGGTTTTTTGAATGGGGTGCCTGGC
>CALAGF010000123.1 GCA_937892345.1 uncultured Rhodocyclaceae bacterium
GCTTTCGGGAAAAAGACGCAGATCGCGCCCACTCAAAGCCGAATTTATTCGTCGAGCGGCGGGCGCGGGACAAAATCGGCCACTTGCCCATGTTCGTCGTAACGCACCTGGCAGGCACAGGCCATCTGCGCCCTGAGCCTTTGGCGTGCACGTTGCAGGCGCGATTTGGCACCGGATAGCGAGATACCGAGACGTTCGGCCAACGCCTGTTGCGAGTGGCCATCGATATCGCAGAAGACAATGGCGTCTCGGTCGGCTGCCGACAACTCCGAGAGCACGCGGGGCAGGCATTGGCTCAGGCCATCGACCGGCGGCGGCAATTCGCCGAGCGGGGCAGGCAGGTTCTCGTGCAGCGGCAGGGTATCGTGCGCCACGCGCAGGCGGTCGGCCAGCGCATTGCGCGCAACTTGGAAAAACCAGGCGCGCGGGTTGTCGACCGCACAAAACTTGCTGCCCTGACGCAGTGCCTTGATGAAAATCTCCTGCAGGAGATCGTCGGCATCATCGGGTGTGCGCAGGCGGTGGCAAAGATAGACACGCAACTCGCCACGCGTGCCGGCCCACGCGCGGGTCAGGCAGGGAAAATCCTGAAGCGAGGTCATGAATGCGTACTCACAGCGCCTTTTCGTACCAGTCCCGGGTCGAATTGACCATTTTTACCAGCCACAGCATCACCGGTACCTCGATCAGCACGCCGACCACGGTGGCCAGCGCGGCGCCGGAATCAAAGCCGTAAAGCACGATGGCGACAGCCACGGCGAGTTCGAAAAAGTTGGATGCGCCGATCATTGTTGCGGGCCCGGCAACATCGTGCTGAACCTGAAACTTGCGACACAGCCAGTAGCCGAGACCGGCGATCAGCAAGCCCTGCAAAAAGATGGGCACGGCCAGCAGGGCAATGATCAGCGGCTCTTTGACGATGGCTTCGCCCTGAAAGGCAAAGAGCAGGATCAGCGTGGCCAGCAGCGCCATGATGCTGAAGGGACCGATGCGGTCGACGGCCCGATTGAAGGCATTTTCGCCACCGCGCAGAAAGTGCTTGCGCAGGCCCTGGGCAATCGCCAGCGGTATCACGATGTACATCACCACCGACAAGAGCAAGGTGTCCCAGGGGACGGGAATGGCCGATACGCCAAGCAGCAGCGCAACGATGGGAGCAAAGGCGAAGACCATCACCAGATCGTTCAGCGCCACTTGCGAAATTGTGAAGTTGGCGTTGCCGCGGCACTGGTTGCTCCAGACAAAGACCATCGCCGTGCAGGGCGCCGCCCCGAGCAGGATCAGCCCGGCGATGTAGCTGTCGAGCTGTTCAGCCGGCAGCCAGGGCGCAAAGATGTGGCGGATGAACAGCCAGCCGAGCGCCGCCATGGTGAAGGGTTTGATCGCCCAGTTCACAAACAGGGTGATGGCGATGCCGGCCTTCTGGCCCTTCACTTCATGAATCGAATTGAAATCGATCTTCATCAGCATGGGGACGATCATCACCCAGATCAGCAGGCCCACCGGGAGATTGACCTGTGCGTACGCCATGCGGCCCAGTGCCTGGAAGGCTGCGGGGAAAAGCTGGCCGAGGACAATCCCGGTGACGATGCAAAGCATGACCCAGACCGTCAGGTAACGCTCGAAAAAGCGGATGGGGCTGCCGGCAATCTGCTTGCCGGTAACTTCGCACTGGGCGCTCATGCCTCGCTCTCCTGATGAATCCGGCGGGCGGCGGTGGCAATTTCTGCGGTCGACAGCGTTTCCAGGGGCAATTTCACGAATGCCTCGATCCGCTGCTGCAATTTTCGGAAGGCGTCTTCAAAGGCTGCGCGCCGTGCGGCCAGGGGCTCGACATGTGCCGGATCGGCAATGCCCCAGTGCGCAGTGGTCGGATGGCCCGGCCAGATCGGACAGGTTTCGCCGGCTGCCGAGGCACACACCGTGAAGATGAAATCAATCTGAGGCGCGCCGGGTGCGGCAAATTCATCCCAGGATTTGCTGCGTGCTTCGGGGAGCGGAACGCCGTGGCCTGCGAGGGTTTCCAGTGCCACCGGGTTCACCGTGCCGGAAGGCTGGCTGCCGGCAGAAAAGGCGCGGATGCGACCTCCGCCAAGATGATTGAACAGCGCCTCGCCAAGAATCGAGCGGGCGGAATTGCCAGTGCACAGCACCAGCACCTTGAAAGTTTTTGCGCTCATGGGGTCTCCGTGCTGGCACAGTGATGTGCTTCCACACCGCAAGACTCGCCAGCGCAGCAGTGCTCGGTCAGGTAGCCAAGCAGTTCGTTCATCGCCGGGTAGTTGGCTGAATAAAAAATGAAACGGCTCGCTTGCCGGCTCTGGATCAGGCCGGCATGGCTCAGTTCCTTCAGATGGAAACTCAGGCTGCCATTGGCTTCGGCGTTCAGATGGCCGGCCAGGTCGGCAACGCACAAGCCTTCCGGGCCTGCCTGAACCAGATGACGAAAGATGCGCAGCCGGGTTTCGTGGGCGAGCGCCTTGAGGGCGTGGGTAGCGAGTTCGATATTCATATTTATAGAATAATCGAAATATAGGGCGCGTCAAGTGTCAGTTGCGTGCAATAAAACTGCAAACTTGGCGTAAGAGAATGGCGCACCCCCACTCAACAACTTATTGGAGTTTTTCATGCGTCAATTCTTGATCGTTTCTGCAGCCGCGCTTGGCCTTTCCGCTTGTGCAAGCCAGCCTGCACCGACACCCGCCCCGGCTGAACCCGTCAAGGCCGCTGCGCCCGCGCCGGTCAAGGCGCCGCAGTGCTGGAACGGAGATACCGGCAGCTTCATGGCCATCGGTAGCAGCGCAACGATCTCCGGCGTGGCAGTCAGCTGCGAAAAGACTTCCGATGGCAAAAACGGGCAATGGATGGGCAAAAAGCATTGATTCGCCTCGCGATTCAATGGGCTGGTCCAAGTGTCATCTTGCTGTAACAAAGCCTCGCTAATCTGCCTGCATTCCACTGTTTTCAGTGTTTTTTGATCGGAGATTCATCCATGTTCAAGCAATCCAATCTCGTTTCCGCATTGGCGGTCGCTGGTCTCACCCTGTTTGGTGCCCAGGCTGCTCATGCACAGATCGTCAAGGTCGATGGTTCTTCGACGGTGTATCCGATTACCGAAGCCGTTGCCGAAGATTTCCAGAAGGCCAAGAAGAACGCCGTCAAGGTGACGGTGGGTATTTCCGGTACCGGTGGCGGCTTCAAGAAGTTCTGCCGCGATGAAACCGATATCTCTAATGCTTCCCGTCCGATCACGGCCAAGGAAATGGAAGATTGCAAGGCCGCAGGCGTCCAGTACGTTGAAATGCCGGTGGCCTACGATGCGCTGACCGTCGTGATCAACCCGAAGAACACCTTCCTCAAGCAAGCAACGGTTGAAGAACTGAAGAAGCTGTGGGAGCCGGCAGCCCAGGGCACGATCACCAAGTGGAACCAGGTGAACCCGGCGTGGCCGGATGCGCCGGTCAAGCTGTTCGGTGCGGGTGCTGATTCGGGTACCTTCGAATACTTCACGGAAGCGATTGTCGGCAAGGCCAAGTCCTCCCGCGGCGATTACACGGCTTCCGAAGACGACAACGTGCTGGTTCAGGGCGTGTCGCGCGACGTCAATGGGATCGGTTATTTCGGGTATGCCTACTACGCCGAAAACATGGCCCGCCTGAAAGGCTTGCCGATCGTGAATCCCAAGACCGGCAAGGCGGTTGAGCCGTCCGGTGCCAACGTTGAAAACGGCACCTACGTACCGCTCTCCCGTCCGATCTTTGTTTATGTGAAGGTCAAGTCGCTGCAGAAGCCTGAGGTCAAGGAGTTCGTCGAGTACTACATGAAGAACGCCGAGAAGCTGGTACGCGAAGTCAAGTATGTTCCCTTGCCGAAGGCCGCCTACGAAGGCAACTTGAAGCACGTCAAGGACAACAAGATCGGTACCGTGTTTGGCGGCAAGAACGAAGTCGGTATCACCATCGAAGAACTGATGAAGCGCGAAGCCAAAATGTAATCAAGGTGCGATGGGTCGTGTGATCCATCGCCAGTAAGGCCGGACCGGCAACGGGCCGGCCTTGTTTCCGAAAGGCTTCTTCTAGTGAATCACGCCATGTCTGCAAATTCCGCTTCCGACCTGCACCAGGTTAGCGACCGCCTGGCCAAGAACGCCATGCGCAACGTCAGCGAGCGCCTGATCGAGGGCATCCTGTTTGCCGCTGCCGCGGTCTCGGTGCTGACGACGATTGGTATCGTCTATGTGCTGGTCTCCGAGTCCATCAATTTTTTCCAGCATGTCGCGATGTTCGATTTTCTGACCGACACGCAATGGACCCCGCTGTTCGATGATGCCCACTACGGCATCATGGTTCTGATTTCCGGCACGCTGGTTTCCTCGGGGGTCGCGCTGCTGGTGGCCATTCCGATGGGCACCGTGATCGCCATTTACCTCTCCGAATTCGCCAATCCGAAGGTGCGCGAAATCGCCAAGCCCGTGCTTGAGTTGCTGGGGGGGATTCCGACCATTGTGTTCGGTTATTTCGCACTCTTGATCATCACGCCGCTGCTGCAGAAGATTTTCCCCGAACTGCCGGGTTTCTCCTTGCTGTCTGCGGGTTTGGTGATGGGCATCATGATCGTGCCTTACATTGCCTCGCTGTCGGAAGATGCGATGCGTGCGGTACCGATGAGCATGCGCGAAGGTTCTTACGCGATGGGCGCGACCAAGCTGCACACCGCGATTCATGTGGTCGTGCCTGCGGCCGTCTCCGGTCTGGCGGCCTCCTATATTCTCGGTATCTCCCGCGCGGTCGGCGAAACCATGATTCTGGCAGTGGCTGCCGGGATGCAGCCCAACCTGACCTGGAACCCGATGGAACCGGCGGCAACGATTACTTCCTACATCGTGCAAGTGGCACTTGGCGATCTGCCGCATGGCTCGATTGGCTACCAGACCATTTTTGCAGCCGGCCTGACGCTGCTGCTGATCACCCTGATGTTCAATATTCTCGGCCAGTGGCTGCGCCGTCGCTTCCGTGAGGCTTACTAATATGCAACCCATGACTCCCGAACAGATCCGTGCGCTGATTGCGCGCGGCAAGCTCAAGGACACCATTTTTCAGGCGCTGGGCATCATTTGCCTCGCCATTGGTCTCGTCGTCATTTTCCTGTTGGTTGGCGACATGCTGCTGCGCGGTATGGGTCGCTTGAACCTCGAGTTCTTTACCGAGTTTGCGTCCCGTCGTGCCGGGCAGTCCGGCATTCTCTCCGCTTGGGTCGGCTCCCTTCTGGTGATGCTGGTCACGGCCGCAGCTGCCGTGCCGCTGGGCGTTGCCGCAGGGATTTATCTGGAAGAGTATGCCAAGCGCAGCTGGATTACCGACATCATCGAAATCAACATCACCAACCTCGCTGCGGTGCCTTCGATTGTGTATGGCCTGCTGGCGCTGGGGATTTTTGTCTATACCTTCGGGTTCGGGCAGAGCATCCTCTCTGCCGGCCTGACGCTGGCGCTGCTGATTCTGCCCATCGTCATCGTGGCGACTCGTGAAGCGATTCGTGCCATTCCGGCGATGATTCGTGAAGGCTCGATGGCCGTGGGGGCGACGCGCTGGCAAACCTGCCGTTACCACATCATTCCCTACGCCATGCCCGGCATCCTGACCGGCGTGATCATCGGCCTGGCTCGCGCCATCGGCGAAACCGCACCGATCATCACCATTGGCGCGCTGACCTTCATCGCCTTCCTGCCGCCCGCACCGCTCGCCACCTTGGGCGACGGGTCAACGGCCGGCCTGTTTGATTGGGTGATGTCGCCCTTTACCGTGATGCCGATCCAGATCTTCAACTGGACCTCGCGTCCCGATCCGGCCTTCGAGGTCAATGCTGCAGCCGCCGGCTTCGTGCTGATGGGCATGGTGCTGAGCATGAACGCTGTCGCCATCTGGTTGCGTTACCGGATGCGCAAGAACATCAAGTGGTAAGTGCACGGTCGACCACCGGAAACGCCCAAAAACCGAATTTCGAAATGGAAGCGCAAATGCAAACTCACGAACAACCTCAGCTCAAGGCCGAGGCACGCAACCTCAACTTCTACTACGGTGAGGCCAAGGCACTGAAGAACATCAACATGCCGATCTACGACAAGAAGGTCACGGCACTGATCGGACCTTCCGGCTGCGGCAAATCGACCTATCTGCGCAGCTTCAACCGCATGCACGATCTGTATCCGGGCAATCGCTACGAGGGGGAAATCCGCTTTTTCCCGGACAACACCAATTTGTTGTCGCCGCAAGTCGACCCGATCGAAGTACGGATGCGCGTCGGCATGGTTTTCCAGAAGCCGAATCCTTTCCCGAAGACCATCTACGAAAACGTGGCTTATGGCCTGCGTGTGCGCGGTGAAAGCAACAAGCGTGTGCTGGACGAAAAAGTCGAGCAGGCCTTGCGCGGCGCCGCCATCTGGGGAGAAGTGAAGGATCGCCTGCAGGATTTGGCACCCAACCTCTCAGGTGGTCAGCAACAGCGTCTGTGCATCGCCCGTGCGCTGGCGACCGATCCCGAACTGCTGCTGTTCGATGAGCCGACCTCGGCGCTGGACCCGATCGCTACCGGGGCCATCGAGGAACTGGTGCATGAACTGAAAAAGCGCGTCACCATCCTCATCGTGACCCACAACATGCAGCAAGCCGCCCGTGTCTCCGATTACACCGCCTACATGTATCTGGGTGAGATGATCGAATTCGGCAAGACCGATGAAATCTTCATCAAGCCGAAAGACAAGCGCACAGAAGACTACATTACCGGCCGTATGGGTTAAGGAAATCACCATGAACGAAACGCAACATCTTTCCAGCCAATTCGACGAAGACCTGAACCGTTTGCGTACCCATGTCCTGCAAATGGGCGGTCTTGTTGAAACCCAGGTTTCCGCCGCCATCGATGCCTACGCAACCGGCGAAATCGCCAGCGTCAAGAGCATTGTCGAAACCGACCGCAAGATCAACGATCTCGAAAAGGCGATTGACGACGATTGCGCGCACGTTATCGCCAAGCGCCAGCCGGCGGCTTCCGATTTGCGTCTGGTGCTGGGGATCAGCAAGATCGTGACCGACCTGGAGCGAGCCGGCGACGAAGCCAAGAAAATCGCCAAGGGGGTTCGCCGCATCTATGAAGCCGGCCACATGCCGGCCCAGTACGGTGTCGGCATCCGCCACCTGGCCGAGGCTGCGCTGATCATGGTGCGCCAGTCGCTCGATGCATTCGCCCGGCAGGATGCCGAACTCGCCGCAGTCGTGATTCGCGCTGACAATGATGTGGATGTGGAGTTCAAGTCCATCATCCGCCAGCTGATTACCCACATGATGGAAGATCCGCGCACCATCACGGTGTCGATTGATATCATCTCGATTGCTCGCGCCATCGAGCGCATCGGCGATCATGCCAAAAACGTGTCCGAGCAAGTGATTTTCGTGGTCGAAGGCCGCGATATCCGCCATACCAAGGAGCTTAGCAAGTGACACCGACAATTCTGGTTGTCGAGGACGAGCCGGCAATTCAGGAACTGGTTGTGATCAACCTCAAGCACGCCGGTTTTCTCGCCGTGCGCGCCGGCAGTGCGGAAGAGGCCGAGTCAGCCATCCGCGCTGCGCTGCCTGATCTGGTCGTGCTCGACTGGATGCTGCCGGGTCAATCCGGTGTGGCGCTGGCCAAGAAGCTGCGCGCCGACGAGCGCACCCGCGAATTGCCGATCATCATGCTGACCGCAAGAGTGCATGAAGAAGACAAGGTCCAGGGACTGGAGGCTGGCGCCGACGACTACGTGACCAAGCCCTTCTCGCCGAAGGAACTGGTTGCCCGCGTGCGTGCCGTGTTGCGCCGCCGTGCGCCGCATCTCGCTGGCGAGGCGGTTGAAGTGGGTGATCTGACCCTCAATCCGGCAACCCACCGCGTGACTGCCGCTGGCAAGCCGGTAGAGCTTGGGCCGACCGAATTCCGCCTGCTCTTTTTCTTCATGACCCACGCCGAGCGCGTGTTCACTCGCGCGCAACTGCTGGACGAGGTCTGGGGCGACCATGTGTTCATCGAGGAGCGCACGGTTGATGTGCATATCCGGCGTTTGCGTGCCGCGCTGGAGTTCTCCGGCCATCATGAGCGGGTGGAAACGGTGCGCGGTACGGGTTATCGTTTTCGCGGAGCCTGAATCACTTGTTGCGCGCCCTGCTGTATTCCTTGCTGACCGCCGCAGTGGCTTTGCCACTGGGGTATTTTGTCGAACCCTGGATGGGTTGGGTGCTGTTTTACATCGGACTCAGTGTTCATCTCGGGTTTCATTACCGGAATTTTTCCCGGCTGCAACGCTGGTCGCGCAAGCCCTTTCTGGATGCCAGTCTCGAAGGGGATGGCGAATGGGATGACGTTTTTCGTCGGCTTTACAGCCACGAAAAGGAAATGCTCGCCAAGATCGAGCAGCGTGAGCGCGATATCGCGCGCCTGATTGCGGCCGTTCATGTGATGAACGACGGGGTGATCCTGCTCGACGGCCAGTATCAGATCCAGTTTTGCAACAAGACGGCCGAGCGTCAGTTGGCATTGAATTCGGTGACGGATCGCGGTTTGCCGATCATCAATATCGTTCGCCAACCCGAATTCCACGACTATCTGGCAGCAGCCGATTTTTCCCGTCCCCTGATTTTGCGGCTGGATCGCTACTTCGAGCGCGTGCTCTCGCTTTACATGATTGTGTATGCCGAAGATTGCTGGCTCCTGCAGGTCAAGGATGTGACCCAGACCGACAAGCTCGATCGTATGCGGCGCGATTTTGTGGCCAACGTGTCGCACGAACTGCGCACGCCGCTGACCGTACTCTCCGGTTTTGTCGAAACCTTGCTCGAAATCGACGTCGACCGTGAAGATCGGCTTCGCTACCTGGCCTTGATGGGCGAACAATCTGCGCGCATGCAATCGATCGTGCAGGATCTGCTGACCCTCTCGTCCATCGAGTCTGCACCGCCGCCGGAAGACGAGCTGGTGGATATGACGCATCTCGTGGGCAAGCTGCATCGCGATGCCGAGGCGCTTTCCGCCGGTCGACATGAAATCAGTGTCGAAATCGAAGGGGAAGGCGATTTGTGCGGCAATGATTCGGAGTTGGTCAGTGCCTTTGCCAATCTGGTCTCCAATGCCGTGCGCTATACCCCCAGTGGCGGGCGGATTACCCTGTTCTGGCGCATCTCGGCTGCCGGTGCCGAGTTTGCCGTGCAGGATAGCGGCATCGGTATCGACCCGCAGCACATTCCGCGCCTGACCGAACGCTTTTACCGGGTGGATCGCGGTCGTTCCCGCGATGCCGGTGGTACGGGTTTGGGCTTGGCCATCGTCAAGCATTCTCTCAGCCGGCACCAGGCGCATCTCGAAATCACCAGCCAGCCCGGCGTTGGCAGCCGCTTTGCGGCCGTGTTCCCAGCCTCACGCATCCGCTTGCACTGAAAACATCGCCGCGATGCTTGCGGCATGAGCAGCTTGCCTGCATGATTCCGGCATCGCGTTGTCACGCATTTGCCGGAGTCAGCATGAAACTGAGCGCCCCAACCGTCGGCCCCATCATCGGCTATACCGCCCCGGATCAAACCCGTATCTGGTTCCGCGGCCAGTTTGAAGGCACAGGCGAAAGCAGCTATCGCCGCTGTTTCGGCGTCTTGCGCTATCGCAAACGCGGGCTGCGCAAATGGTCGGCACCGCTGTTCAACAAGATGTCGCCCAATTTCGACATGAGCTGCGTGGTGGCGCTCACCGGCTTGTTTCCCGAAACCGATTATGAATATCAGGCAGGCTGGGTCACGCTGGATGCCGAGCTTGACCGGCTGGCCGGGATGCACGCAGCGCTGATCGAGTGGCCGGAGGAGTGCGGCAGTTTTCGCACGGCAGCAGCCGATGCATCCAGGTCGCGCAGTTATGTTGCCGGCTCCTGCCGTTACCTGCTGCGCACCTTTTTTGGCGATATCTTTGATGATCGCGGCGACAAGATCTTCAAAAGCATCTACGAACAATCGCGTGAGCGGCGCATCGATGGTGTGCTGATGGTGGGCGATCAGATCTATGCCGACGACCTCAACTTCCTCTCCCCGGACAGCAGCCTGCCGGAGTTCCTCAAGCGTTACCGGACGGTTTTTTCACAGCCCCATATCCGCCGTTTGATGGCCTGTACGCCAAGCTACATGATCCTTGATGACCACGAAATCGAGGACAACTGGCCGGCCAAGGCCACCGAAAAAGACAAGGTGCAGCTCTACCCGCAAGCCATTCACGCCTACCAGATTTACCAGTGCAGCCATTCGCCACTCTTCCAGGCCGATGCCAACGGTCGACTCGACGGCATCCTGCAAAAATTCTGGTACAGCTTCAGCGACGGCTGTGTTGATACCTTTGTGCTTGACACCCGCACCGAACGCATCCCGTCCGGTGAGCGCAAGCGCATGCTCAAGGATGAGCAAATGAACGCTTTGCTCAACTGGCTTGGCGATGGCTCCGGGCGGGTGAAGCTGGTGGTCAGTTCAGTGCCGCTGGCGCCCGATTTCAGCGTCGAAGGGGACGACAAATGGGGCGCATTTGCCGAACAGCGCGACCGCATCCTGGCATGCCTGGCCTCGCTCAACGGGGTCAAGGTGGTGTTTCTCTCGGGCGACGTCCACTGCTCGTATGTGGCTGATATCCGGCTCAAGGGCCGCAGCAAGCCGCTCGCCTACCAAGTGGTGTCCTCGTCCTTCTTCTGGCCGTATCCGCATATGGAAGAGGATGAACTGCTGGATGACCGCCCCCTGATTTCAAAAAGCGGCAAGCAATACACGGTGACGCTGCGTTCCGAGGTGCAGTCGCTGGACAATTTTGCCCGCCTCGACCTGTCGACCGCAGGCATGCGAGTTTCATTCCATGCCCGCAAGGGAGATTTGCTGGATACGCCCGTTGACATCGTGTTCTAGCGCGATGCCTGGAAAATGACCTGATAAATTTGCAGAGATTTCGATGAAAAAAATACGCAATTACTGGCCGGCTCTTTGTTTTGTCACCCTGTTGGCAGGCTGCCAAACGGTGCCGCTCACCGCGACGGTAGGGAGCAGTTTTACTGCAAGTTCGCCTGACAAGGCACGACTCCGCATCACAGCCTTTCCTATTCCAAAGGACGAGCCAGGCACCAAACTTCTCCATCTTCTGGTCGGTGGACCGGGTCTCGGGCAGCCGATTGGCGCATCCATCTACGATGTTACGGATGAAATTCGCTACATTGGAAATCTCGTCCTTGACGTTGTAACCTTCAGTCGCAATCCCGTCAGCTGGCTGGAGTATCAGCCACCGGCAGGCCGCCGTCTCCTGATGCTGGTTGAGGCACCTCCGCAAAATGCCATCGCACTCACAGGGGGCGGGCCGCTACGCCAGGTCGATTTCGTCGAGGTCGAAGCGAAGCCAGGGCAAGTCAAATTCATTGCCCTGACGCGCCAGGGTTTTTTGACCAAACCCTATTTCGGGGAGGTTGATATTTCCGAAGCAGACCGCAATGCGTGCGAGGCGTTGACGAATGCTTCTGAAAGCACTCGTGAGGCTTGGAATACCCGTCTGAAACACATCGAAACCTACATGGCGACTCGAGGCATAGACAGCTACACACGCGATTTCCGCTTGTTCTGCCATATCCTCTCCGCGCCTCGCCGCATCGAGGCCCCGACGCCAGAGGCGATGAAACAGTACGTGGGTATCAAAGCCGAGATCAGGGCCGCATATGAGTCCAGTTATCCTCAATGGAAAGCCGAAAATCCCAAGAAGAAACCCCCATACGATTTAATGAAAAATTACCGACCCATTGAATCCTATACGCCTTAGGCAGGGCCTGCGGGTTTTGGTGGGTTTCAGGGCAAAGCGGCTAAATGCCGCGTGCCCTCAGCAGGAGCAGGATGAAGCTGCTCAGGCCCAGTAGCAATGAGAGCGCTTTCCAAAACAGCACCGGGTCGCGTTCGATGACGGGAATACGCGCTTGTTTGTTGAATTGGGCGGATGGGTGCTGTAGATCGTAGGCAAATTCGGAAATGACTTCCTGCCGCTTGCCGGGTTGCGGGCACAGGGATTTGGCCAGGACCGCATCCAGCCATGCCGGCAACTCGGGTCGGTGATGGCGCAGGGGGACGTAGCGCAGGCTTTTCAGATCCTGCGGCGCGCGGCAGCGGGTAATGGCGAGTCCATACGGCAATTGGCCGCTCAGCATCTGGTAGGTGATCGCCGCCAGCGAGAAGAGGTCGCTGCGTACCGTGCTGCCTTCGCCGAGCAGGCATTCAGGCGCCATGTACTGCAAGGTGCCGGGTGGCGTTTCCGGCGCCTGCTGCGACAGACTTTCCGCCAATCCGGCGACATGGACGTTGGCAAGGTCGATCAGCTTGACGGTGCCTTGCCGGTCGATCATCACATTTTCCGGGCGCAGGTCGCGGTGCAGCATGTCCCGCCGGTGCAGGGCCTGCAGGCCTAGACTGATTTGTGCGACAAGATCGCGAACCGCCTCCAGTGAGGGGGCGGGGTGATCTGTCATCCACTGCGCGAGGGTTTGTCCTTCGATGAACTCCATGGCCACGTATAAATGGCTGCGCTGGCGGTCGCCTTGCCAGGCCTTGATGACATGCGGGCTATCGACGCGTCTGGCCACCCATTCTTCAAAAACGAAGCTGTCGAGGTAATTCGGGTTCTGGCGTAGGTCGACCGAAGGTGTTTTCAGGACGACTTGCTGTCCGCTCTGCTCGTCGATGGCGAGATGAATGTGGCTGCGTGCGCTGACCTGCAACTCGCGGACGATGGTGAAACCCTCGAAATGCATGCGGGGTGCCAGCAAAGGGGGCAAGGCCAGATGCTCGCGGCGCAGGTGCGCTTGTGCGGCGGCGTCCTCCGGCAAGCGCTCAATGCGCAGCAGTTGCAGGGTGGCGTCATCCTGGCTGCCGGCGGCGCGTGCCTGGGCGACCAGTTCGGCCGCGGCGGCATCAAGGTCTGTCGGGTGCCGGGCCAGCGCCTGATGAATGGCGGCAGCGTTGACGTGGCTGTAGGCGCCGTCGGTCGCCAGCACGTAAATTTCCCCGGCCGTCGCTTCCCAGCTGCGGTGATCGACATCGACATGCGAACCGGTGCCGAGCGCGCGCGCCAGATAGCTTTCGGTTGCCGACTGGCCAATCCGGTGATCTTCGGTGAGTTGCTCCAGCGATTGCGGATGCAACCGGAAAATCCGGGAATCGCCAATATGAAACAGGTGCATGACCCGGCCCTTCAACACCAGGGCGCTGAAGGTGCACACGTAGCCGCGATCCTTGTCGAAACGGCCATCGCTGGCCATGGTCTGGCCATGCAGCCAGGAGTTGGTGGCTGCCAGCACGCAGTTGGCCGAGCGTCTTACGGTCCACGCTTCGGAAGTTGCAAAATAGTCGTCGAGAAAGGTACGGACAGCCATGGCGCTGGCCTGCTGGCTGACGCGGCTGGTACTGATGCCGTCCGCCAGCGCCAGCGCAATGCCCTTGCTGGCGAGCAAAGCCCCCTTGGGCACGAAGGCACCATGAAAGTCCTGATTTTCATCGTGTTCGCCGACCAGCGAATGCTGGCCGATCGAGACGTGCAGGTGGGGGGCTTGGCTCATGGGGTAGTGACCGGCTTAGTTGACCTTGCGCTTCGGCGCGGTCTTGTAGTGCGTGGAATACAGCGTGGCGCCAACAAAGGTCAGGCCGCCGACCAGGTTGCCCAGCACCGTCGGGATTTCATTCCAGATCAAATAGTCCATGAAGGTGAAGTTGCCGCCCAGCATCAGGCCCGAGGGGAAAAGGTACATATTGACGATGCTGTGTTCAAAGCCCATGTAGAAAAATACCAGGATCGGCATCCACATGGCGATCACCTTGCCGGAAACGCTGGTAGACATCATGGCGGCAACGACGCCGGTCGACACCATCCAGTTGCACATCACGGCGCGGATGAACAGGGTCAGCATGCCGGCGGCACCATTCGCTGCATAGCCGACGGTGCGGCCTTCACCAATGTGACCGATTTTCTGGCCGATGGCGTTGGGCGCATCATGGAAACCGTTGGTGAAAATGATGGCCATGAACACGGCGACCGTCAGCGCGCCGGCAAAGTTGCCGGTAAACACCAGCGACCAGTTGCGCATCACGCCGCTCCAGGTGGCGCCGGGACGTTTGTCCATGACGGCCAGCGGGGCCAGTGTGAATACACCGGTCAACAAGTCGAAACCGAGCAAATACAGCATGCAGAAACCGACGGGAAAGAGCAGTGCGCCAATCAGCGGGTTGCCGGTGTTGACCGAAACGCTGACGGCAAAGGCGGCAGCCAGTGCCAGGATGGCGCCGGCCATGTAGGCGCGGACCAGCGTGTCGCGGGTGGACATCAGGAGTTTGGATTCGCCGGCGTCCACCATTTTGGTGACGAATTCAGCGGGGGCAAGGTAAGCCATGGTGATTCCTTGTGAAAGTAAAAATGGGTTCAGGCAAGCAGGATGGAAATCGCAGCGTTCTCGCAGCGCACCGGGTAGCTGCGGACCGAGTGCTCCGGCATTTCCAGACAAGCGCCGGATTGCAGGTCGAAGTGATGTTTGTAGAGCGGCGAGGCCACTACCAGGGTGTTGCCGAGGTTGCCGACCAGGCCGCGAGACAGCACGCTGGCACCGGATTTCGGATCGATGTTGTCAATCGCGTAGCAGCTCGCTTCCCCCACCCGAAAGATGGCGATATGCTGGCCTTCGACCAGCGCGCAAACGCCGGTGCCGGGGAGAATGTCGTCGAGTTGGCAGACGGGCTGCCAGGTGGTCGAACTTGTCATGATCAAGGCCTTTCCGGGGTCAAAGCGTCAGGGGGTCGGCAGCGGCGAATTCGCGTTCGTCGGCTTGCGCCGGCCGGATCTGCCCGCGCTCCTTGACGAAGACAATCCGCTGATCGGCGCTGTCGCTGTTGATGAAGGTGCGGAAACGCTGGCGTACAGCCGGGTCGGTGACCGCGGTTTTCCACTCGCACTGATAGGTGTCGACGACATGCTGCATGTGCGCTTCGAGTTCGCTGCACAGGCCGAGACGGTCGTCGATCAGGACGGATTTCAGATAATCCAGGCCGCCTTCCAGGCTCTCGCGCCAAGTGCTGGTCCGTTGCAGGCGGTCGGCAGTCCGCACGTAGAACATCAGGAAGCGGTCGATCAGCTGAATCAGCGCCGGTTTTGTCAGGTCGCTGGCGATCAGTTCGGCGTGGCGCGGCTTCATCCCGCCGTTGCCGCAAACGTAAAGATTCCAGCCGCGCTCGGTGGCGATGATGCCAATATCCTTGCCTTGCGCCTCGGCGCATTCGCGGGTACAGCCGGAAACGCCGAACTTGATCTTGTGGGGCGCGCGCAGGCCCTTGTAGCGGTTTTCC
>CALAGF010000124.1 GCA_937892345.1 uncultured Rhodocyclaceae bacterium
CGCTGCAGCTGCCGGTACTCGACAGCGAGGAAGGGCTGCGCCTGGCGGCCGGCAAATCGGTACTGGCTGCCGACATGCTGGGCATCAGCCGTTCGAAGCTCTATCGCGACATCGACGACAAAAAATTCGATAAAGCACACTTCGACAATCCGAACCGGTGGCGTAAATCGTACGTATTGTCCGTCCTTCAAAAAATTGAACCTGACAACACAGACATTTGATGCGCGTATTTGCCGACTTGGAGTTCTCATTACTTACTAATGACGCAGAGCTCATCTCAATTGGCGCCATCTCGGAGGATGGAGCTTGCTTCTACATGGAAGTCGCTACCCTGCCCACCAATTGCTCAGCCTTCGTGCACGCAGAGGTTCTCCCTCATTTGTCGAGGAAAGACTGTGCAATAACGGTTCAGGAAATCGAGTTCGAGTTCGCTGCCTGGTTGTCGCAATGGGTCGAGACAAAAATCGTTGTTGATTCGGAGTGGGATTGCTTCGTCTTAAGGAAGACTTTTTCGCTGGAAAATTCGTTTCAACCAGGCGTACTACGCTTAAAGCTAAGAAGTGGCGGCTGGTTAGATGCTGAGATGACTCTTGATGATGCATTCGAAGTATTCTGCTTCGAGGCGTATTTAACTGCTAAACGCTCAATTGAATCCGCACAAGGCTTTCGCAAGCATCACGCGTTAGATGATGCCAAAGCTCTGCGTGCGGCAGTACTTGCGGCGGAAGCTGCTTGAGCAGCACTACTTCCAAACAATTCGTCCTTGGCCTGACTCATTAAAGTGGGTAACCAGGGCATCGGCTACTGCCTCTGCCAACGAGAAATCAAATTCCACCTGCTCCGTAAGCGTCGTTCCGGGGCCGTCTTGAACTTAGATTTTGAGGTCGTGTAGAGCGAGGCTGATGGCGACGACATCGACGAAGGCGGGGTCGAATTCATCACCGTGCCACTCTCGCATCGCCTGGTGCTCGGGGTGTTTGGGGTCGGTCATGGCTGCCACGAAGTCCTCGTAGCCAGGCGCGCCACCGACATCTTCGGGCGGGGCGGCATTGGCGGCTTTCAGCAACATCGCTCGGTGGCTCAACTCGGGGTCGCCCGGCAACTTCTTCTCGACCTTGATCCGGTGTTCCCAGTGATCGCCAAAGTCGTAGATGTACTTGAACGAGGCCATGCCGCCCAGGGCTGTCTTGAGTTGTATGCGCGTCTCTGAACGCACCGGTTCCCAATCGAATTCCGGATCGGGAATGCCGAAGCGCTCTCCGCCAAAGTCGAATTCGTGCAGATGGTAATCCCCCCAATTGAAGGCCCGTTGCAGCACATGGTGCAGATTGCCCAGCGTGATCGATTCCGGCACCAGGATGCGCCGCCAGATCGTCGGCTTGATCCAGGCCAATTCGATCTTTAGCTGCAGTAGATCGGGAATCTTCTTGGCTCTGGGTTTCTTCAGGGGCGTGACGTTGCTCATTTCAGGCGGCTTTCTGCAGGGAGGCTGCCTGATCGGGATGGAGATTCCAGGGCAGCAGTTCATCGATCCGGTTAATCGGGTGGTCAGCAATTCTTGAAAGGACCGTACTCAGGTAAGCCTCGGGGTCAATGTCGTTGAGTTTCGCGCTACCGATCAGGCAATACATGCTGGCAGCCCGCTCACCGCCGACATCGGACCCACCGAACAGATAATTTCGGCGCCCCAGAGCCACTGTTCTCAATGCACGCTCGGCCGCGTTGTTGTCGATCTCGACCCGACCATCCGTGGTGTAGTACATCAGAGCCGACCACTGATTCAAGGCGTAGCCAATCGCATCGGCGATCCCCGATTTCCGGGAGACCCGCTGGTGCTGTGTCTCCAGCCAGTCACGCAGCTCATGCAGGTGCGGGCGAGCCTCGGCTTGCCGGATCATCCGCCGCTCCGCCGGCAATTGGCCGCGTATCTGGGCTTCGATGCCGTACAGCGTGGCAATCCGGGCAATGGCTTCGGCGGCGATCGGCGAGCCATTCGCCCGATAGACATCGACGAATTTACGTCGGACGTGCGCCCAACAAGCCGCTTCCTGAATGCCCCCGGTTTCATACAAGACATTGAACCCGGCATAGGCATCGGCTTGCAGAACCCCTTTAAATGATCTCAGGTGTTGGCGCGGATGATGCCCTTTCCGATCCTCGGAGTAGGCAAACCAGACGGCCGGTGGATTATCGTTACCGGCTGGGCGATCATCCCGAACATACGTCCACAGCCGTGCCGTCTTGGTCCGGCCTTTGCCGGGCGAGAGGACCGGCAGCGGGGTGTCATCCGCATGAACCTTGGTGCCACCCAGCACATAGCGCCGGATCGTTTCAACCAAGGGCGAGAGCAATTCATGGCAATGCCCTACCCATTCAGCGAGCAGGGCGCGATCCAGATCCAGACCGCTGCGCGCATAAATGGCGCTCTGCCGATAGAGCGGTAAGTGATCGCAGAACTTG
The DNA here is from genome assembly GCA_937892345.1 of uncultured Rhodocyclaceae bacterium. Taxonomy (GTDB): domain Bacteria; phylum Pseudomonadota; class Gammaproteobacteria; order Burkholderiales; family Rhodocyclaceae; genus Azonexus. The sequence continues at coordinate 2,461 of CALAGF010000124.1, forward strand.
CCGACCAGCATGTGCGCCAACAAGGCAGGACCGGCGATACCCCGCGGAATCGGGCGTGAGGGCGCATCCGCCTGTGCAATGTGATCGCAATGCGCGCAGGCCAGTTTCGGTCGGACATGGCGAACGACCTTGAAGCTGGCTGGTACATACTCGAGCATTTCCGAGACGTCCTCACCCAATGGTTTGAACTGTCCTCCACAGTCCGGGCAGTCGGTCGCTTGTGGCAGATGCGTCAACGTTTCGCGCGGCAAGGTTTCCGGGAATAGCTTGCGCTTCCTTGAACGTTTCTCGGCCACCGCATCGTTGGCGGCAGGACTCGGCTTCTCTGACCCGGCCATCTGAATGGTGAGCAGGTCGTAGTCCAAGGCCAGATCCAGTTGCCCCAGTTGAGTCTGTGACTCTGCCTTCTGGCCGAAGTGCATGCGGCGATATTTGGCGACCAGAAGTTTGAGGTGCTCGTTCTCTTCGGTCAGTGCTTCAACCTGCTGGCGCAGGACATCCACTTCGCTGGAGACGTCGCTGGCTGAAAGAATTGCTGGCTTGGGCATGCCAGAAGTTTACGGGAAAGAGGGCGCGGTGAACAGCCCCCAAACGCAGGTATTTAGCCGGCTTTCTCGGGTTGCCAGGTACGCGCTGGCCGACGCCAATCGATCCCTTCCAGAAGCATCGAAAGTTGAGCGCCGGAGAGATGCACGCTGCCCTCGGTAGCGTTCGGCCAGATGAAGCGGCCGCGTTCCAGTCGCTTGGCAAACAGGCACAACCCATCGCCATCCCACCACAGCAATTTGACCAAGTCGCCACGTCGGCCGCGGAAGACAAAGACGTGCCCACCAAAGGGGTCGGCCGCCAGATGCGCCTGCACAATGGACGCCAAGCCATCAAAGCCCCGGCGCATGTCGGTGATGCCGGCGGCCAGCCAGATCCGGGTGCCAACCGGCAGTCCGATCATTCGCGAGCAGCCAGGCAGTCGAGTACCAGATGCAACGCCGAAGCCGTCACATCACCACAGACACGAATTCTCGAATCGCCACGAAGAATCTCGATGTATCCAAATTCATGGGTGACCACCTTGGCTGGCTTCGCCCTGTTGGGCATCGCCGATGTGACGACCGGAAGAAACTGGGCCGTTTCGGGCGTCTGGCAAGCCATGCCTTGCGCACCGAACTTGCCCGCACGGTACTCGCGCCGCCACTTGAACACCATGTTGGCGTTAAGCCCATAGCGCAGCGCCAGTTTCGCGACTGAGATGTCTGGCTCACAGGCTTCGATGGCCAGTCGGCGTTTGAATGCCTTCGCGTAATTGGGGCGGCCCGTACGGCCCCTCGCAACAACTTCACTTGTATCCAACATGGTCCCCGCTACTTTATTTGGCGGGCACCACTTTCTCTCACTGTCACGCTATCCGCCAGACGGCCTCAGAACGACGCTTACCCATCTTCTCTCTCACTTGGAGTATCAGGTTTATCTCTGGTGCCTGATGCAAGGTGGCCAGTGCGATATCCGCGAGGCCTACCCCCTAAATCGCGAAGATACCCGTCGTATCGCCAAGATATTGGGCTTGGCTCATCCGCGCTATCCCGGAACCCGTATTGACGTCGTGATGACCACGGACCTGCTCTTAACACGTCCAGGTGAACCTGCGACTTACATTGCACTGGCCGTCAAACCTTCCTCACAGTTATCGGACCCGCGCGTTATTGAGAAATTGGCGATAGAGCGGGCCTACTGGCTCGAGCGCGCCGTGACCTTCTACGTTGTCACGGAAAAGGACCTTCCCGAGGTCGTCTTGCATAACTTTGAGCGTATTCGTTTTGCCATGAATCTGGCTATGAATCCCAGTTTTACGGTGACACAGGCGCGCAAATTGCAGCATGACCTGCTGGGCCATATCTCATTGCGGCAATGGTGTACTTACGAGGAGTTCTGTACGGAGTTTGATGCCAAGATGGGCTTGGAAACTGGCGATTGTCATTATCTGTTGAACAACCTGCTGAGCCACGGGGTACTGAACTTCGACATGGCGCATCCATGGGATGTCCGGCATCCGATGAGCCAGTTCTGGATTTGTTGGAGTGCGCTGGACAAGTTGTCTCAGGATGAAAGCTTGGACAAGTGAAGCTTCACTTCACCCTTGCCGAAGGGGATGTCGTCAGGAATCCAGAAAGCGGGATTCGCTATCGTGTCCTGTACCTGTTTCGGGATGAGGCGGTCGTCTTTAATGTTGATGCGCCTGTCGCCTACAAAAGCATTCCCCCTAGCCAACGTAAAAAGAAAGAGGGAAATCCAGGCGAGCCGGTGGTGGCCAAACCAAAGATGAAGTTTGCAGTGCCGGAGTTGATGCCATTGAGTGTAGTGATGCAATGGCCCAAGGAAACGTGGAATATCACAATCCGCCAACCCGACAGCCTTACTGAAGCCGAGCAGCGATTCCACACACGCGCATCGGGGGTTGTTGAATTTCTTCAGCAGCACGAGCCGGACATCTATTTCCCGAAGAAAAGAGCTGCTCTTTTCGCGCAGGTAATGGCCAAGTTTAAGGTCAGCCAGCGGACCGTATGGATGTACCTCCGAATCTATTGGCGGGCCGGCAAAGCTACATCGGCGCTTTATTCCAGTCTTGCCAATTGTGGTGCGCTCGGGATTCTGCGCAACCCACGAGAAAAAAAGAGGGGGCGGCCACCTTCATTGTTTTTACAAGAAAAACTTGGTCCTGGAGTCAATGTTCAGGCTGCTGACCAAAAATACATCAAGCGGGCCGTGGAGTGGTATCGGGGGAAGCCGGAAAAAACCTTGGAGGATGCCTATCTATGGATGCTCGACGCCCACTACAGCAGCCTGTTTGAGAAGTCCGACGGGGGGAAGGCTTGGGGCGCCAATTCTCGACAAGTAATGAATTTCCCGCAGTTTGAATATCACAGTCAGCGCCATCTGGATGCCTTCGACAAAGAGCGTCGTGCGGCGGAAAAGGACAAAGGCGGAAAGAAACCACGCGACCGTCATCATGGCGCCCTCGTTATCCGACACGAGGTCGGGACGATGGCGGAAGTCGACGCCCTCCACTGCAACATTTCCCTGGTTGGGGAAGAAGACCGCGCCTTGGTCTTGGGCGGGATGATTGTCTTCATTATTGTTGAGTGCAGTACCGGGATTGTGATGGGCTTCTCGGTAGGTTGGGATGGGGAGGCCTATGAGAGCTTTGCCGATGCACTGGTGAAGTGCGTTGAGGACAAGGTGGCATGGTGCGCAAAGTTTGGCGTCCATATTGAGGCTGATGATTGGCCAGTTCGGCACCTGACGCAGCATTTGCACGCTGACCGAGGTAGCGCTTTCATGAGCAGCATGGCAGACCGCCTTGTCGAGGTCATGCAACCCAATCCGTTTGCCAATACGCCGCCGATGTCACCGGAAAGTAAAGGCATTGTCGAAAACACGGTGAAACTGATTAAGCAGCTGTTTCGTCGGCGCTATCCCGGAACGTGGCTGGCGAAAGTTGGTTCGCAAAAACGGGGGGTTCCCAGCCCTCATAAGGCATCTGTGATGACTCGAAAAGAATTTATTCGAGCGTTTATTGATGTCGTCCTCGAAGTTAATCAAGAAGTCAGGCGGACTGCTACACAGCCTCAATTGGTCGCGCGTGGCGTTCCCACAACACCAGTAGCCTATTTCCTTGATGCCCTTCGAACTCATCGCCATCGCCTTCGACGGGTTTCCCCCATAGAGCTCGAAGCGCAGTTGATGACCCGAATGCCGGCAACGGTGACAGATGAAG
>CALAGF010000125.1 GCA_937892345.1 uncultured Rhodocyclaceae bacterium
TACGAGATACCACTGTGTGACTGGAGTTCAGACGTGTGCTCTTCCGATCTCTGCATTTCCGGCCAAGCCATGGCCAGCGGCTGGCGGCTGCCATCGGGGCGTACCCAGATCACGGGATTGTTCTCCGGGTTCGATTTTCCTTTCAGCGTCCGCGCCAAAATTCCGTCCTGAACGCGGAGTTGATAGGTCCAGTATTCCGGGGCTGTGGCGGTTCGAGGGCCGTCAAAGACTTCACAGGTAAACTTGTCTTGATGTTTGGGGGGATTTCCAGGCCTATAACCCGGCTGGATCACTTCATTTCCATAGCGCCCCTCCTTGAACCACGACTCGAGTTGCCCTGTCGCAGGATTCGGCGTTTTCCAGTAGTACGACACATACCCCCGATAAGCGCAATACAACTTTCCCTCGCCCAGATCCTTGATGTCATCGGTGCGGGTATGCCAGACCACCACCCGCCCCGGCGCAAAGTGGTCCTGGCGGTCGGCGTGGTAAGCCTTGCCTTGTAGCCGGGGTTCGCCCGGTTTCAGGGCGGAAAAGATCACCTGCTCATTGTCGATCCACTCGACCACTGTTGCTTCGTCGACCTGGACTTCGATCCCGCTATCCTTGACGGGAAAGGGGTAGTCGCGATCAGGAAAGGGGCCGCTGAATTCGAAGGCGGCTACAGGCCGTATCAGCAGAAAAAGCGGAACAAGAAGAACTTGCCAAGTACGACGGCGCGGCGGTCTCATTACCAACTCAGGGCCTCCTGGGCCAAGCGATTTGTACCTGCCGATGTTGCGTAACGCAGTCGCGAAGATAGAGATTGATCAAGCTTTGGTAGGGGACGCCTGCATCAAGCGCCATGCCTTTGAAATAAATGACAACGTCTTCGGATAGTCGCATGGTGACTGGTGTTTTGAGCTTTGAGGCGTAAGGATTTTTACGCGACTTCAGTTGTGAGAGATCGTATTCGGCTTTCATGGCTCTTCACTTCCCATAAAACGCGCTTTCACGCTTGCTTGCCTTGCGGGCTGAAATGATGCGGACAACGTGCCCTGCGTCCCTTTCGCAAAGTGAGTATGGGATGAGGCAGGCATTGCCCATCATTGAATCTGAGTTCGACGGTCAACGCCCAACGCCGGTTATTTTCAATTCGCTGTCCTCGTCACATGCTCAACGACCAGACTGCCGATCATGTCGCCTTCAACATTGACAGCGGTTCTGACGGTGTCGAGCAGGCGGTCGATGGGGAGGAGGATGGCGATGGCTTCGGTGGGCAGGCCCACGGATTCCAGCACCAGGACCATGGAGAGCATGCCGACGCTGGGGATGCCGGGGGCGCCAATGGCGCCGAGCATGGCGACAAAAAATACGATCATCTGTTGCGCCAGATCGAGTTCGATGCCCGCGAGTCGGGCGACAAAGAGCGCGGCGGCGGCTTCATAGAGGGCGGTCCCGTCCATGTTGAGCGTGGCGCCAAGCGGGACGACGAAGCGCGCCACGTCGGGTCGTACATGTAAATGCTGCTCGGTACAACGCAGGGTGACGGGCAGGGTGGCGGCGCTGGAGCTGGTGACAAAGGCAGTTACCAGCGCTTCGCGGGCGCCTTTGAAGAAGGTGCGTGGTGAAACCCGGGTGATCAGCCAAAGCAGGCCGGGAAGGATGATCAGGCCGTGCAGCAGGGTGGTGCCTACCACGACAGCGGAAAAAGCTCCCAGGCTGAGCAATAGCGCCGTATCTTGCTTGGCGACCAGTTGCAGCAGCAAGGCTGCCAGTCCGAGCGGTGCCAGTCGCATGATCCAGCCAACGACCAGTAGACAGAGAGCGAGCAATTCGTCCATCAGCTTGCGCAAGTGCATGAAGCGCTCGCCGCCAACCACCAGCGCGATGCCCAGGCAGAGGGCAATCATGACGATGGCGAGAATGTCACCATTGGCCAGCGCCTTGAAGGGGTTCTGGAACAAGCCGTGCAGAAATTGTGCGGCGTAGTCGGTCAGCGGCATTTGTTGGGCTTGGTAATTGCGCGTGGCGTCGGCAAACATCGCCAGTTGCAAACCCTCTCCCGGCCGAAACAGATGCGCAGCGGCAAAGCCGAGCAGGATGGCCACTGCCATGGTGGCAAAAAAGAAAATCAGCGTGGCTTTCCAGACCCGGTGCATTTCATGATGGGCGCGCAGATTGGCAACGCCGCTGACGATGGAGGCAAATACCAGCGGGACCAGCACCATGCGCAGCAAGTCCAGAAACAGGGTGCCGACCAGCTTGGCGCCATAAAGCACGGGCGGTGCAGCCGGTGGCGTCGCAGCCAGCCAGGCGCCGGCAGCCAGGCCCAAGGCACAGCCGATCAGAATTTGAACATTGAGTGAGGGCAGCTTCATAACGGGGATTTTCAAATCAGGCGGCCATTTTAATCCGAAGGCCTGTGGCATCATCCGGGCATTATTTGGAGTCCCGGCTGATGACTGACCTGAAATCCCTTGCCAACGAGATCACGGCATTTCGCGATGCGCGTGATTGGCGGCAGTTTCATTCCCTGCGCAACCTGATTGTCTCGCTGAATCTGGAGGCAGGTGAGTTACTGGAATTGACGCAATGGCAGCGCGATGAGGAAATCGAGGCCATCCCCGAGCATCCGCAAAAAAGCGAGGCTTTGCGCGATGAATGTGCCGATGTCCTGCTGTATCTGCTGCTGATTGCCGACAAGGCCGGTTTTGATCTGGCCGAGGCCGCGCACGCCAAATTGGTCAAAAATGCAGCCAAATACCCGGTGGACAAGGCGTTCGGTTCTCGCGCCAAATACACCGAGTTGGGCTGAACGAAGGGCCGATCAGCTGCTCTGGCTTTCCAGTGTGTAGCGGGCGCCCGGTCCCTGTGCCAGCAGACTGCTCAGTGCCGGCAGGGTTTCATGCAGCGTTTTCTCTAAAGTCCACGGTGGATTGATGATGAACATGCCGCTGCCGTGCATGCCAAAGCCGTCACTCGACGGAGCGCGAACTTCCAGCGTGGCATGCAGCCAGTCCTTGACACCCAGCCGCTTCAGTCGGTCCGGCAGTTCGCGGGATTCCAGCTTGGGCAGCATCGGGTACCACAGCGCGTAAGTGCCGGTGGCAAACCGTTTGAGCGCGTCTTGCAAACCTTTGACGACTGCAACGTAATCGTTGCGGGTTTCGTAAGAGGGATCGATCAGTACCAGTCCACGTCGTGGTGGCGGCGGCAGCACCGCCTTCAGGCCGACAAAGCCGTCACCTTCGGTGATCGTGACCTGACGGCCGCTGCCTTTGAAACATTCGATCAGCAATTTGCTGTCGGTGCTGTGCATTTCGTAGAGGCGCAGGCGATCGGATTCGCGCAGCAATTGCCGGGCAAGCCAGGGCGAACCGGGGTAATGCTTGAGTTGGCCATCCGGATTGAGCATTTTGATGAAATCGAGGTAGTCGACCGCAGCAGCGGGCAAGCTGCTGGCTTCCCACAGGCGACCGACGCCATCGCGCCATTCCGCCAGTTTGTTGGCGTGGGTGGAGTCCAGTGCGTAGCGTCCGGCACCGGCATGGGTGTCGACGATCCAGAACGGCGCGGGCTTTTCGCCCATGTACTGCGCAATCTGGAGCAGGATCAGGTGTTTGAGCACGTCGGCATGATTGCCGGCGTGATAGGCATGGCGATAGCTGAGCATCGGTGAATTTTCGTTGGGATATCAGTTGGGCTGTCTGGCCAGGGCAAACAGTTCGATGCCGTCGTTGGCTTCGATGCATTTTCCCAGAGTGCGTTCCTGGGATTGGCCATTCATGTGCAGACGGATTTTTCCGCCGGCTCGGCTGGCGCCGGGACGCAGGACGATGCCCGCGTAATCGCTATGGGCGTTGAGGCTGTTCAGGTAGATGGCGTGCTGGCGCTTGCGACCGGGAATGTCGACTTCAATCGCGCTGGCCTGCGGCCCGAGGATTTGCAGCCCGACTTCCAGACGATTGCCCGTTGCCGAAATTCTGCGGATCAGGCCGATCTGCACCTTGCTTGATTCGCGCGGTTGCATGGCAACCAGATCGCCGACGCCGTGTTGCCATTTGTCGCCCTTGTCGAAACGCAGGCGAAAGCCGCCGGGGCTTTCATCGACAATGCTCCATTCCGAGGGCTTGACGCCACCGCTTTCCGGGCGGGAGATGGCGTCGACCGAACGACGGGAATACGCCAGTTCCTCAATGAAACCCACCACCTGCGCCAGGCCGCCGACGACATTGGCGTGTGGCCGGGTCCGACTGCGCTGATGACGCCGTGCGTTACTGCCGGCGAGCGCGTTGCGCATCGACCTGAGCAGGGGTTTGGAAATCCCGAGCGCCGGCGTGGGCTCAGACTCGCCGTCAATGGCGTTGATGTTGCGGTCGAGTACATCAAGTGCCTTCAGGCAATCCACAACCCGGACATGAATCGGGTATTCCTCGGCGACAAGGCGGGTCAGCGGCATGCCTGAGCGGCCTTCTTCAAGATTGATCAGGAAGCTGCAGCTGATATCGACGCTGCTTGCAGCCGGGATGGCATCAAGAATGACGGCGAATGGCGCCAACTGGTAGGCGCAGGCATGAATCGCGTTGAGATCAACCCGCTGCAGTTTGGTCGGATCAAACCAGGCGCAGAGTAGTGCGGCAACATACTCGCGTTCGATGGGTGCTATTTCGTTGCGCTCGGCGGTCAGCGCCGCATTCATCGCCTGCGTGTACAGCTCGTGCAGCATTTGCCACGATGCGGATGAGGGCAGGGCATAAGCGCGATAAGCCAGCACCTGACGGCGGGCAATCATCTGCATTGCGCCACGGATCGCGCGAAAGAAGATCGCCCCCTGACTTTTTGCCTGCGGCGAGCGCAACAGGCCACGTGCACAGCTTGCGTAACTGTGGGCAATCGATTTCAGCAGATTGTCGGCGTTCAGCGCAGCATCGGTCACCTCACGCGGCAGGGGAAGTGCCGATTCGGTGATTGTCAGCTCAAGCGGCGGCAGGAGATTGTCGATTTCATGCCGCACTTCTTCCAGTTGCTTGAATCGAAGTTGCAGGTCGCCCTGAGCGCTGATGCGCGGGACGATGACTTTCGCCAGTTTGACGATTGCTTCGTCCGGGGACAGACCAACCAGCGTGCCGGCGGCACTGCGCGTGCCACCTGACCCGTCGTGGGACATGAAGGGGAGCAAATCGCGAAGGCGCCAGAGGGTGGGATTCATGTTTGGCATTGGGAAATCGGATCATTATTATCCGGCAAATTCATCTTAAGTTGGGTAAGGAGTTGGTGCCTTGCGTATACTTCGGCCGATGAATTTTTCCGAAATCCTTGTCATTGCAATGCTCGGCGCCCTGGCGTGGTTCTGGCTGGACAGCCTGAGTGCGCGAGAAGTCGGGATGGCCGCCGTGCGTCAGGCATGTGCCGAGGAAGACCTGCAACTGCTCGACGAAACGGTCGCCGGCAAGCAGATTTCCCTGGCGCGCGACGCCAACGGTCGACTGCGCTGGCGCCGGGTTTTTGTCTTTGAATACAGCGATACCGGCAACAACAGGCGCAGCGGTAGCATCAGCCTCCTTGGGCACGATGTCGAGTTTCTGCATGTCCGCCCGAATCTTTACGTGATACCGAGTCCCCATGAAAACGAGCATTGAAACGATTGAATTCCACGGCATCCAGGCGCTGCGGCTGAATGGCCCTGGCGGCGCATCGGCGGTGATCAGTTTGCTGGGGGGGCAATTGCTCTCCTGGATGACGCCTGACGGTCGCGAACGCCTTTACCTGTCCGAGAAGGCCGTGTTTGACGGGAGCCAGGCAATTCGTGGCGGCGTCCCGGTCTGTTTTCCTCAATTTGCCAATCTGGGCGAACTGCCCAAACACGGTCTGGTCCGGACCCGCATGTGGTCGCTTGATACGCAACGTTGCGGCGATGACTACGCGCTGGTGACGCTGAGCTTGCGCGATGACGCAGATAGCCGGGCGCTTTGGCCCTTTCCTTTCGCGCTCGAATTAACCGTGATGCTTGAGGCCGATCGTATTGATCTTGAGCTCTGTGTCCAGAATACCGGGGCGACAGCCTTTGCTTTTACTGCCGCACTGCATGGCTACCTGCGCTGCGTGCAGGTTGAGGATGTCAGCATCGAAGGGCTATATGGTCATGATTACCGCGATGCCACCCGCAACAATGCAGTGGTCCGCGATACCGGCACCGAATTGACGGTCGACCGTGAAATCGACCGGGTTTACCGCGCTGTCAAGCGGCCGCAGTGGCTGCGCGCCGGTAACCTCAGCTTGGGCATCCAGCAGCAAGGTTTTACCGATGTCGTGATCTGGAACCCGTGGGCGGAAAAATGTGCGGCGCTGGCCGATATGCCGGAGAGCGATTGGCGGCACATGCTGTGTATCGAGGCTGCCGTGGCCGACACTCCGGTTGAATTGACCGCTGGCGACGAGTGGTATGGCCGGCAGACGCTGGTCGCGATCTGAGCCAGATCGAGCCGGGCGACACCCTGGCGCCGATCAGACGGTTTCGGTTTCCGTGACCGGGTCGCCTTGACGGCCCAGCCACTGACGGGCGAAATCTGCAGCCGTGGCAGGTTTGGCAAACAGATAGCCTTGGGCCTCGTCGCAACCCAATGCCAGGAGTGCATCGGCCTGATCTTGTTGTTCCACACCTTCGGCCATGATGCTCAGTCCGAGTGTTCTGCCCATGGCAATGATGGTGGTGACGATTGCATGGTCGTTCCGTTCTTCCAGCATGGTACGCACGAAAGACTGGTCGATTTTCAGCTTGTGTGCCGGCAGGCGCTTGAGGTAGGTCAGGGAGGAATATCCTGTCCCGAAATCATCGATGGCGATGGCGAATCCGGCTGCGCTCAGCTGCGCCACCAGTTCGGTCGCTTGCGTGATGTTTTGCATCATCCCGCTTTCGGTCAGTTCCAGCTCGAAGCAGGCAGGCGATAGCCCGAAGCTCCGGATTTGTTCGATGATGCGCACCGGGAAACCGGGATCCTCGACTTGCTGGGCAGAGATGTTGATCGCCAGTCTGCCGGGTAAGTTGAGCCCTTGACGCTGCCAGGCAACCAGTTGGCGACAACCGGCATTCAATACCCAGTCACTGATTTGGTGGCTCATGCCGCGATCTTCGGCCAGTGGGATGAAAGTAGCGGGACTGATCGCTCCCTGTTCAGGATGCTGCCAACGGAGCAGCGCTTCGGCACCTACCAGCTTGCCACTATGGAGGTCGATCTGGGGCTGGAAATTGAGCGACAACTGGTGGTCGCCGTCATCCAGCGCGGATTTCAGGTCGCGGGCCAGTGCAATGCGCTCTGCCAAGCCGCAACTCATTTCCGGGTCGTAAAAAATGTAATCCTGCCCCCCGGATTTGGCGCGGTACATCGCGATGTCGGCATTGCGCAGCAGGGCGTCGGGTGTGTCGCCATCATTGGGATAAAGCGCAATACCGATGCTGACGCCCAAGGAAAAATTGTGGCCACCGGCATTGACCTGTTTTTTCAACGCACCGATCAGACGTTCGGCAATCAGGATTGCACTGCCTTCATCGGCATCGCTGGTGACCACCGCAAATTCGTCGCCACCCAGTCGGGCCAGCAATTCATCATTGCGCAATACACCGCGGAAGCGTTGTGCCACTTCGCGGAGTACGGTATCGCCAACGGCATGTCCTTGGGTGTCGTTGACCTCCTTGAAGCGATCCAGATCCAGGAAGAGTACGGCGCACTTGCCCCGATGACGTTGCGCGGTCGCAATGGCATGGTGCAGGCGCTCAAGGAAGAGTGCGCGATTGGGCAATTCGGTAAGCGCGTCGTACATCGCCAGATGTTCGAGCACTTCGGCAGCCTGCTTGCGCTCGGTGATGTCCTGCAGGCTGAACTGCAGGAGTTGCCTGCCTTGGTGGCGGAAGGGCATGAGATGAACTTCGGCGTCCCAATGCTCGCCATTTGGCCGACGATGACGCCACTCAAACACCATCGAGCCGTGTTCCAGTGCTTGCGTCAGTTTTTGGCGGGCTGCCTGCTGGCTGGGCGTGCCGTCGGGCTGGAAGGGGGCTGAGACATCCTCGGCACTCAGGCCAATCACTTGATGAATGTTCTCGACCCCATAAATCGCTGCAGCAGCCTGATTGCAGTCGATGATGCAGCGTTTGTCGGGATCGAGGACGGCGAGTGGAATCCTTGAGTCGGAAAACAG
>CALAGF010000126.1 GCA_937892345.1 uncultured Rhodocyclaceae bacterium
GCGACAGCGGGACGTGGACGGCCATCTGGTCACCGTCGAAGTCGGCGTTGAACGCGGCACAGACCAGCGGGTGCAGCTGGATGGCCTTACCTTCGATCAGGGTCGGCTCAAACGCCTGGATACCCAAGCGGTGGAGTGTCGGCGCACGGTTCAACATGACCGGATGTTCGCGAATCACGTCTTCCAGCATGTCCCAGACGATGGGTTCCTGGCCTTCGACCATCTTCTTGGCTTGTTTGATGGTCGTGGCGTAACCACCGACTTCGAGCTTGTGGAAAATGAAAGGCTTGAACAGTTCCAGCGCCATCAATTTCGGCAGACCGCACTGGTGAAGCTTCAGCTGCGGGCCGACCACGATAACCGAACGGCCAGAGTAGTCGACGCGCTTGCCGAGCAAGTTCTGACGGAAACGACCACCCTTACCCTTGATCATGTCAGCCAGCGACTTGAGCGGACGCTTGTTGGCGCCAGTCATGGCCTTGCCGCGACGACCGTTGTCGAGCAGCGAATCAACCGCTTCCTGAAGCATGCGCTTTTCGTTGCGCACGATGATTTCCGGTGCCTTCAACTCAAGCAGGCGCTTGAGACGATTGTTGCGGTTGATCACGCGACGATAGAGGTCGTTCAGATCGGAGGTGGCGAAACGGCCACCATCCAGCGGCACCAAGGGGCGCAGGTCCGGCGGCAATACCGGCAGCACTTCGAGAATCATCCAGTCCGGCTTGATACCGGATTTCTGGAAGGCTTCGAGGACCTTGAGGCGCTTGGCAATCTTTTTATTCTTGGCTTCCGAACTGGTGACATCGAGTTCAGCGCGCAGAGACTCGACTTCGCTGTTGAGTTCGAGGTTGCGCAGCAGTTCACGGATACCTTCGGCGCCCATCAGCGCCTGGAAGTCATCGCCGTGCTCTTCGACCATTTCCAGATACTGGTCTTCGGTCAACAGCTGCGAACGTTGCAAATTCGCGACCATGCCCGGATCAGTAACCACATAGGCTTCAAAGTACAGGACGCGTTCAATATCGCGAAGCGTCATGTCGAGCACCATCCCCAAACGGGAGGGCAGCGACTTCAGGAACCAGATATGCGCCGTCGGCGAGGCCAGTTCGATGTGACCCATGCGGTCACGACGTACCTTGGCCAGCGTGACTTCGACGCCACACTTTTCACAGATCACGCCGCGGTGCTTGAGGCGCTTGTACTTACCGCACAGACACTCGTAATCCTTGATCGGCCCGAAGATCTTGGCGCAGAACAAACCATCACGCTCCGGCTTGAAGGTACGGTAGTTGATGGTTTCCGGCTTTTTGACTTCACCGTAGGACCAGGAACGGATCTTCTCGGGCGAGGCGAGGCCAATGGTAATCGCGTCGAATTCCTCTTCGGCGGTTACCTGCTTGAATAGATCGAGCAATGCTTTCATCGTTTAACTCCTAAGCCCTGAATCAGTAACGTTCCAGATCGATATCGATCGCCAGGGAACGGATTTCCTTGACCAGCACATTGAAGGATTCCGGCATGCCGGCTTCAATGCGATGCTCGCCCTTGACGATGTTTTCGTAAACTTTGGTACGACCGTTTACGTCATCGGACTTCACGGTCAACATTTCCTGCAGCACATAAGATGCGCCGTAGGCTTCGAGTGCCCAGACTTCCATTTCACCGAAGCGCTGACCACCGAACTGTGCCTTGCCACCCAACGGCTGCTGGGTCACCAAGGAGTACGGACCGGTAGAACGGGCATGCATCTTGTCATCGACCAGGTGATGCAGTTTCAGATAGTGCATGTAACCCACGGTAACCTGACGCTCGAAAGCATCGCCGGTGCGGCCGTCGAAGAGGGTCATCTGACCGGAAGACGGCATGCCTGCCAGCGCCAGCATACCCTTGATTTCTTCTTCCTTTGCGCCATCAAAAACCGGGGTAGCGAACGGCACACCAGCCGTCAGGTTGCCCGCCATCTCGACGATTTCCTTGTCGTTCAACTCTTCCAGATTTTCCGCTTTGCCGCTGGCGTTATAAATCTGATCGAGGAAGCCACGCACTTCTTTGGCACTTGCGTTCGCACGCAGCATGTCGCCAATTTTGTAACCCAGTCCCTTGGCAGCCAAGCCCAGGTGGACTTCAAGAATCTGCCCCACGTTCATCCGTGACGGCACACCCAACGGGTTCAACACGATATCAACCGGACGGCCATCGGCCATGTATGGCATGTCTTCCACCGGCAGGATGCGGGACACCACACCCTTGTTACCGTGACGACCCGCCATCTTGTCACCCGGCTGCAGGCGGCGCTTCACTGCGACGTAGACCTTGACCATCTTCTGCACACCCGGGGGCAACTCGTCACCCTGTGTCAGCTTCTTGCGCTTTGCTTCGAAAGCAATATCGAAGTCCTTGCGAGCCTGTTCCAGACCGTCCTTGACCTGCTCCAGTTGCTGGGCGGCTTCATCATCCGACATACGGATATCAAACCAGTGGTGCGGATCCATCCCGTCAAGATAGCTCTGCTCGATGACAGAACCCTTGGCCAGCTTCTTCGGACCACCGTTTGCCTTCTTGCCCATGATCAATCGTTCTACGCGCGCAAAAGCATCGCGTTCTACAATGCGCATCTGATCGGCGAGATCGAGCTTGTAATGACGGAGATGTTCGTCAATGATCGACTGGGCACGCTTATCCCGTTCAATCCCCTCACGGGTAAAGACTTGTACGTCGATTACCGTACCGGCGATACCCGACGGCACACGCAACGAGGTGTCCTTAACGTCAGAGGCCTTTTCGCCGAAAATTGCGCGCAGCAGCTTCTCTTCCGGTGTCAGCTGGGTTTCACCCTTAGGCGTGACCTTACCCACCAGTACATCACCGGCTTCAACTTCGGCACCGATGTAAACAATGCCCGAGTCATCCAGACGGGAAAGCTGTGCCTCTCCCAGCGAGGCGATATCGCGGGTAATTTCTTCGGGGCCAAGCTTGGTATCACGAGCAACAACCGTGAGTTCCTCGATGTGAATCGAGGTATAGCGGTCTTCGGCTACAACACGCTCGGAGATCAGGATCGAATCCTCGAAGTTGTAACCGTTCCACGGCATGAACGCGATCAGCATGTTCTGACCAAGTGCCAATTCACCCTTGTCGGTGGAGGCACCGTCAGCAACAACGTCACCCTTCGCAATATGATCACCAACTCGCACCAACGGACGCTGATTGATATTGGTATTCTGATTCGAACGGGTGTACTTGACGAGATTGTAGATATCCACACCGACTTCACCGGCGATGGTTTCCGCGTCATTCACACGAACCACAACGCGACCGGCATCAACGTAATCCACAATACCGCCCCGCAGAGCAACTACTGCAGTACCCGAGTCGACCGCCACGGTGCGTTCAATACCGGTACCGACCAAAGGCTTCTCAGGACGCAGACAAGGTACAGCCTGACGTTGCATGTTGGCACCCATCAAGGCACGGTTCGCATCGTCGTGCTCAAGGAAGGGAATCAAGGAAGCTGCAACAGACACAATCTGGCCCGGCGCAACGTCCATGTACTGGACGCGTGACGGCTCGGCAAGAATGGTTTCACCCTTTTCACGGCAAGTCACCAGGTCATCGGACAATCGCCCCTCTTCGTTGAGGGCAGCATTTGCCTGGGCGACCACGTAGGCGCCCTCCTCAATCGCGGACAGATATTCGATCTCGTTGGTAACTTTGCTATCAACAACCTTGCGATAGGCCGTTTCGATAAAGCCATAGCTGTTGACCCTGGCAAACAGGGCCAGCGAATTGATCAGGCCGATGTTCGGACCTTCCGGCGTTTCGATCGGGCACAGACGACCGTAGTGAGTCGGGTGTACGTCTCGAACTTCGAAGCCGGCACGCTCACGGGTCAGACCGCCCGGGCCCAGCGCGG
>CALAGF010000127.1 GCA_937892345.1 uncultured Rhodocyclaceae bacterium
CAGACTCCAAAAAGCGAGAATGTACATAATTTCGTCATTTGTGAACAGCCCCTAGCCAGGCTGACTCTCGACACCGACACTGCCATTCATCAGGAGCGCCAGACTGCGGATAATCGACAAGCCAAGCCCTGTACCGCCGTATTCCCGCGTCGTGGAGCTATCCGCCTGACTGAACGGTTGAAACAACTTGGCCTGTTGCTCGGAAGAAATGCCGATACCACTGTCGACAACCGCGAATTCGAGTAAGGCTTGCCCCTTCCGGGTTTCAATGACAGACCCTTCAACGCGAACAAATCCCTGCTTGGTGAACTTGATCCCGTTACCAATAAGATTGGTGAGCATTTGCCGCAGCCGGTTGGCATCGGATTCGTAGCAACTTTCCTGCGCACCGGCCCACCGCGTTTCGAGGCTCAAGCCCTTGGCCCGGGCTGATTGCACAAACAGATGGGTCGTCTCTTCAATCAATTGCCGGGGATCAAAGGGATATTGCGACAACTCGACCTTGCCCGCCTCGACTTTGGAAAGATCCAGAATATCGTTCAGCAGCGCCAACAAGGTTTGTCCGGAGTGGTGAACCGTCTGCGCATAGTCCCGCAGTTCGTTGTCCAATCTGTCGTCCATGAGCAGCAACTGCGCCATGCCGAGAATGCCGTTCATCGGGGTCCGGATCTCGTGTGACATGGTTGCCAGAAACTGGCTCTTGGCCAGGCTCGCGGCTTCTGCGACTTCTTTGGCTCGGAGCGCTTCTTCAGCAAGCACCTTGCGGTCACGCTCCCTTTCCTTGAAAGACTCGTAGTTCTCGAAAATAACCAACAAGGCGATCAGGTAGAGACAGGTGGTGCCAATGTCGAGGTGCGAATAGCCGGTTGCAAAGTGCCCCGAAAAATGGGTCGAAATAATGACCAGTAATATGCCGCCCAGCCACAAACGCCCGGCCTTGCGTCCCTTGAGGAAAAAAGCGGATGCCGCCAGCAGGAAAAAAAGCGAAAGCCGCATCATGTTCTGCGGGGCAAGCAGGTAGATCGCCAGAAATAGCGCAAAACACAATAGCAGGGCGATGCTGCTGACCACCTCGATATGCTGGCGGTGATGACGCAAATACGTCAGCAAGCCAAAGCTGAGGGCCGCGAAGAGAAAATCGATGACCCCCATGGCAACGCTCGCCTGCCAGCGGAAAAACCCCATGCCGCCGGCCACAATGCCGGCCAGCAAAAACACACTGAAAAGAAATCTCTCCTTGGGAAGCAGATCGTCGCTGTCTGGCTGAGGATTGTTCAGCATGGCCGGACCTTGTTGAGGCGCAAGTTGGGATGACGAAATTTCACAATGATTGCACGCTACCCACTGCGGCCTTGGCCGCCGACCATTGCCGACGGCTCACCGGCAGTTTCTCGGGAATCCCGCGCAACAACGCCCAGCCATAGGCCTCCGCGTCATCGCCGGCAGCGCGCTCAAATCCGCCAAGTGCGCGCCGTGCAACCAGCACGGCACGATGCAGGCGGAGAAAACGGTCGGCATATTCGGTTTCCAGATGCGTCAGCGACTCCTCGAGCAAGTATTCACGCTCAACCGTGCGCGCAGCGACATATTTGAGATCGGCCTTGAAATAGAGCACTTCAGTGATGGGCACCAGCAGCAGCCG
This sequence comes from uncultured Rhodocyclaceae bacterium, assembly GCA_937892345.1. Taxonomy (GTDB): domain Bacteria; phylum Pseudomonadota; class Gammaproteobacteria; order Burkholderiales; family Rhodocyclaceae; genus Azonexus. Next base: position 1,643 of record CALAGF010000127.1, read on the forward strand.
TCCGCGCTCATGGCAGGACAAATGGCTGCGTCCGCCACCGCGCAGTTGCTGGCCAATACCGGCCAGGGTCTCAATGGCTGCCGGCTGACTCGGCAATTTCTGCAAGGCCGCCAGCAGGCGCTGGGCGCGCACCGGTTTGAGCAGGTAATCGACGGCGTTGAGCTCGAATGCCTGCACCGCGTAATTGTCGTAGGCGGTCGTGAAAATGATCGCTGGCGGATGCGCCAGACGGCCGAGGTGGGAGGCCAGTTCGATGCCATCCATCCCCGGCATGCGGATATCGCACAGCACCACGTCAACCTGCGTATCGCGCAAACATTCGAGGGCCTGCAGGCCATTGGCAGCCTCTCCGACGATGCGCACGGGACATTGCCCCGCGATATCGGCAAGCAGGGTGCGCAAACGGTCGCGCGCCAGAGGCTCGTCATCAACCAGAAAAATGTTCAGAGGGCTTTGCATGGCAAGAGAATGATGACTTGGTAATGATCGCTGCTTTCCGAGATTTCCAGACGTGCCGCCAGATCGTAATACAAGCTGAGCCGTTCACGAATGTTGGCCAGCGCAATACCGTTACCCGCAGACACATTTGCCTGAGCAAGTACCGGATTATCGATGCAGATCCGCAGATAGTCCGCCTGACGGGCAATCGCCACCTGCACCACGCCACCTTCGGGCAAGGGCTCTATCCCGTGGCCCACGGCATTTTCCAGCAAGGGTTGCAGAATCAGCGGCGGAATGGGCTGATCGGGCGAAACATCGGCTATTTGCCAGTCGACCGCAAGACGCTCGCCCAGGCGCAAAGCTTCCAGCGCGAGATATTGCTTGCCCAGTTCGATTTCATCGGCCAGACGGACCTGTTCGCCGGGATCGCGCATTGCTGCCCGGAACAGGTCCGAAAGCGCCTCCAGCGCCATTTCCGCCTCCTGTGGCCGGGCACGCACCAGCGACAGCACCGCATTCAGCGAGTTGAACAGGAAGTGCGGCCGGATCCGCGCATTCAGCGCCACCAGACGGGCTTCGGCGAGCACCGGTGAAAATGCCCGCGAACGCAATTCAAAATAGACCAGCAACAACCCGGCAGCACCACAACTGAGCAGCACCGCCCGTCCGATCATGCCGCCATCTGCCAGCCCGAGCGATTGGGCATAGACCGAAGCCAGCAAGGCCAGCAGGCCGACAATGGCGAGTACGACACTCTGACCCCAGCGCAAGGGAAGGCGCCAGAGCAGGTTGCGCAGCAGCGCCAGCAGGCCGATTGCCTGCAGCAGCACAGGTTCGACAAAGGAAGCGACATCCATGAACATGCCCGGCCAGGCGCTCAGGCTGTTGCTCATCAACAGCGCAGCCAAGGCCGCCAGCGCATTGATACCGAGCAGGGTACGCAGAACGACGCCGATATTGCGCCAGTCGGGCAAGGGGTGAGTCGCGGGAAAGTGCCGTATACTTCTCATCTTTGCGATTTTAGACCCAAGTCATGACCTCCAACGCCAATCAATACACTTGGGCCGGCCGTTTTTCCGAGCCGGTCTCCGATCTTGTCAAACGCTATACCGCTTCGGTCGATTTCGACCAGCGCATGTGGCGCCAGGACATCCGCGGTTCGCTGGCCCACGCCCGCATGCTGGCCAAGCAAGGGATCATCGCCGCCGCCGACCTCGCCGATATCGAACGCGGCATGGCTGTGGTGACGGAAGAAATTGAATCCGGCAAGTTCGAATGGTCGCTCGACCTCGAAGACGTGCACCTGAATATCGAAAAGCGCCTGACCGCCCTCGTTGGCGATGCCGGCAAGCGCCTGCACACCGGCCGTTCGCGCAACGACCAGGTGGCCACCGACATTCGCCTCTACCTGCGCGATGCCATCGACGATATCCAGATGCTGCTCAAGGCCTTCCGCAGGGCACTGGTCGATTTGGCCGAAAAGGAAGCGTCGACCGCGATGCCCGGCTTTACGCACCTGCAGGTCGCCCAGCCGGTGACGTTTGGCCACCACATACTGGCTTATTTCGAAATGTTCGGCCGCGACAGCGAACGCTTCGCCGACTGCCGCAAGCGGGTCGCCCGCCTGCCGCTGGGTTCTGCCGCACTGGCCGGCACCACCTACCCGATCGACCGTGAATTCGTCGCCGAACAACTGGGCTTCGAGGGTGTCTGCGAAAATTCGCTGGATGCCGTGTCGGATCGCGACTTCGCCATCGAATTCACCTCGGCCTGCGCGCTGCTGATGATGCACATCAGCCGCCTCTCTGAAGAACTGGTGATGTGGATGAGC
>CALAGF010000128.1 GCA_937892345.1 uncultured Rhodocyclaceae bacterium
GCGAGACGAAGGTGTAGCCTTGTTCGCGAGCGGCGAATTCCGGTTCCTGAACCATCTCGACGTAGTGCTTCATGCCTTCGCCGCCAGCGTAAGCTTGAGCGAACTTGAAGGTGTTGTACCAGTTGACGTGGATACCAGCCAGGGTGATGAACTGGTACTTGTAGCCGAGGGCAGACAGTTCTTCCTGGAACGACGCAATTTGCGAGTCGTTGAGGTTCTTCTTCCAGTTGAAGGACGGTGAGCAGTTGTAGGACAGCAGCTTGCCCGGGCAGGCTGCCAGCACGGCTTGGGCGAACTCACGGGCGAAGCCGATATCCGGCACGCCGGTTTCGCACCAGACCAGGTCAGCATACGGCGCGTAAGCAACGCCGCGGGAGATGGACTGTTCCAGACCGTTCTTGACGCGGAAGAAGCCTTCCTGGGTACGTTCACCGGTGAGGAAGGGCTTGTCGTTCTCGTCGTAATCAGAGGTGATCAGGTTGGCAGCTTCAGCATCGGTACGGGCCAGGATCAGGGTCGGAACGCCCATGACGTCAGCAGCGAAACGAGCGGAGATCAGCTTTTCGCAAGCTTCACGGGTCGGGACGAGCACCTTGCCACCCATGTGGCCGCACTTCTTGGCAGCAGCCAGCTGGTCTTCGAAGTGAACGCCTGCAGCACCGGAGGCGATCATGTTCTTCATCAATTCGAAAGCGTTCAGCACGCCACCGAAACCTGCTTCTGCATCGGCAACGATCGGCAGGAAGTAGTCGATGTAGCCGGCGTCGCCCGGATTGATACCGCGAGACCACTGAATTTCGTCAGCGCGCTTGAAGGTGTTGTTGATGCGGCGAACCATGGTCGGCACGGAGTCGTATGCGTACAGCGACTGGTCCGGGTACATGGTTTCGGAGGTGTTGCCGTCGGCGGCGACTTGCCAGCCGGACAGATAAACAGCTTCCAGGCCAGCTTTGGCCTGCTGCATGGCTTGACCAGCGGTGATCGCGCCGAAGGCGTTTACGTAGCCTTTCTTGGCGCCGCCGTTAACCTTTTCCCAGAGGACCTTGGCGCCGCGTTGGGCCAGTGTGTATTCCGGCTGCAGGGAACCGCGCAGACGGACGACGTCAGCAGCGGAGTAGCCGCGCTTTACGCCTTTCCAGCGCGGGTTTTCGGCCCAGTCTTTTTCCAGGGCGGCGATTTGCTGTTCGCGAGTGCTCATGTGTATTCCTCAGGAGATATGTTGGGAGTTCGGGCTGTTGCGCCCCGGATATTTTGACCGGGACGATGGCTGAAGTATAGGGATTTTTTTGCAGAGCAGCAATAGTCTTATATAAGACATAAGACAAAAAAATTCATCGTCTAATCATACGGTTGAATATTTCATTTTGTATTGCGAAACATGGTTTGGGTTGGTGAAACGCTCTGCAGCATTTTTGGTGCGAGAGATGGATGAGTTCGGCCTTGACTGAAAATCGTAACCAGTGTTGAATTCGTTAAATTTGATGATTTATGGTGGCTCTTATATGAATATCTTCAGGCGACTCTACGACTGGAATGAACGCACGTTCTGGAATTCGTTGACCAAGAAGCTGATGAGTTTCCTGTTGTTGTTCTTCATCGATATCGGTTATCTGGGTATCTATCTGCATCAGAAGACTGTGGTTTCGCGCGGACTGTCGAGTTCCGGAGCATCCAGGGAGGTGGTCAGCCAGGTCTTGGAGAGCATGGAGTACGGTCTGATACTGATGATCGGCCTGACTGTGATCGCACTTGCCTGGAATTTGCTTCAGATTCTCTATATCCGGCACCTGATTTTGCGGCCGATCAAGATTATCTCCAGCATCTTCGATGAGATTGGTCGGGGTGAGGGCGATTTTTCACGCAATTTGCCGACAATCACGCACGACGAGTTGCGTGTACTGGCTGAGGCCTACAACCGCTTTGCTGACAAGATGCGTGAAATCATCAGTGAAGTGCGCAAGATGAGCGTCAATATTGCCCGCGAAGCCGTGGTGGTAAAAAATACGGTGGCACTCACGGCAACACGAGCAGCGCAACAGGGTGAAATTGCCAACTCTGTATTTGGCGCCAGTACCGAGGCGGTGCAGGCCATTCAGGAGGTGTCGAGCTCTGCCGAGATGATTTCCCATTCGACCGATGCCAATTTGTCTACGGCACGGGATTCCCTCGGGGAAATGCACGAGATCGTCAACAAGGTGCAGGTCGTCAGTAACAAACTGGGTCAATTCAATGACACAGTGGGTCATTTGGCAGAGCGCTCGGACAGCATTCGCCAGATTGCCGGGTTGATCAAGGATATTGCCGATCAAACCAACTTGCTGGCGCTGAATGCCGCGATCGAGGCTGCGCGTGCCGGGGAAATGGGACGCGGGTTTGCCGTGGTTGCCGACGAAGTACGCAAGCTTGCCGAGCGGGTCAATGTAGCCACACAGGAAATCTCGGAAAATATTGGTGGCATGATTGATCTCGTTCGTGAAACCCAACGCGAGAATGATGTGATTAACGCTGATATCCGCCAGACACGTGAGGTTGTCGAGCGATCTTCAAGTGAGTTTCAGCGCATGGTTGGAAACTTTGAGCGTACCGGCGATCAACTGAGCCAGATTGCCGCTGCGATGGAAGAGCTGACAGCAACGAACACCCAGGTCCACGAGTCCGTACGCCAGGTTCATGATCTCTCCGAGGAAGTTGCTTCGAGCATGTGCAGTTCGGAACAGACGACGCTGACCTTGAGCCAGGCGACCGAGAGCGTTCAGGAGCTGGTTTCCCGTTTCAAGATCGGCCGTGGCGCTTTCGATTTCAATGTCGACAAGGCACGTATTTTCCGGGACGAGATTCAAGCAAAATTGATTGAGATTTCCCGAAGTGGTGTTGATATCTGGGATCAGAACTACCGCCCTATGCCCGGCACCCGTCCTCAGAAATATGAAGTGAGGTATTGCGCGGCGTTTGAGCAACAGGTCCAGTCGCTACTTGAGGCCGCCTTGAGTAGTTTGCGCGGCGGGGTATATACCCTGATCATTGATAGCAAAGGTTATGGCGCAATTCATAACCAGAAGTTTTCCAAGCCGCTGACGGGCAATTACCAGTCCGATCTGGTCGGAAACCGGACGCGGCGGATCTGGGATGACATGACCGGGCAACGTGGTGCCAAAAATACGCAACCCATGCTGGTCCAGACTTATGCCCGGGACACGGGGGAAATACTGTCTGAAATCAACATGCCCATCATGATTGAAGGGCGCCACTGGGGCAGTGTTCGTGTGGGCTGTGAGAGTGCCGTCCTGCTCGAAGGCTGAGCGCAGCAGCGGTCAACTGACGCAGAGCGATAAAAACCGGGGAGCTTCCCCGGTTTTGTTTTTTTAGATCAGCGGCTTGTTTGCTACCAGTACGCCGTCTTCATCGGCATAAAGGTACTCTCCCGGGTGGAAGGTGACGCCGCCGAAAGTCAGCGCCAGGTGTCGGTCGCCAATGCCTTTTTTGAGCGTTTTTTGTGGGTGCGTGTTGAGTGCACGAACACCAATGTCGATGCCGTTGATGTCACCGGAGTCGCGAATGCAGCCATAGACCACGACGCCTTCCCAGCCGTTTTTGTGGGCCAGAATGGCAAGCTGGTCGCCAACCAGGGCGCAGCGCATTGAGCCGCCGCCATCGATGACCAGCACTTTGCCTTTGCCGTCTTCGTTGAAAATTTCGCGTACCAGCGTGTTGTCCTCGAAAATTTTCAAGGTGGCGATTTCGCCACAGAAGCTCGTGCGGCCACCATAGCGCTGGAACATCGGTGCGACGACGCGCACGGTTTTACCCAGCTCACTTTCGAACTGATCACACAGGTCGGGGGTTTTGAAGCTCATGCTTGTCTCCGGAAATAAAAAAGCCAGATCGGAAGAGCACACGTCTGAACTCCAGTCACA
>CALAGF010000129.1 GCA_937892345.1 uncultured Rhodocyclaceae bacterium
CGCATCCTCACCAGCGTGACCGAAAGGTGGATTGCCAATGTCGTGCGCCAGACAGGCCGCAGCCACAATCGCCCCGAAATCGCCGGATTCAACGTCGGGTAGCCCATGACGGGCGATGATCTCGCGCCCCACCACGGCGCCCAGGGAACGGCCAACGCAACTGGCTTCCAGGCTGTGGGTCAGGCGAGTACGAACATAATCGCTTTTGGACAGGGGAAAAACCTGGGTCTTGTCCTTCATCCGTCGAAAAGCGGAGGTAAAGACAATCCGGTCGTAATCCTGCTGGAAAGCGGTACGCTCCGGCGTGCCCGGCGCCTTGCCGGCACCAATGCGTTCTGCCGACAGCAGTTTTTCCCAGATCGCTTTCTTGCCCATGCCCTTGTGCCTTCCCTGTTCGATGGGCTGCGAGTTTACTCTGCTTCCAGCATGGCCCGCACGTGATCGGGCAAGGGGACGGATTTTCCGCTCTGCGTATTCATCCACACGACTTTTGCTGCACCTTCGGCGTAGACCGTGCCATCGATACACATATCCACATAGGTTTGACAGCTGGAACGTCCAACAGCGCCGACATAAGTCCGTACTTCTACCTCTCCAGGGTAGGTCATCGGGACCAGGAAAGTGCAGCTGGCATTGACGATCACCGGCCCGTCACCGCCCGGGCGAACCGGCACCTGCATGGCCTCGATCCATTCCACGCGGGCTTGCTCCATGTAGCGAAAGTAAACGGTGTTATTAACGTGGCCGTAGGCATCCATGTCGCCCCAGCGGATTGGCATTTTGGTAATGTGAATGAGTTTTCTGCGATGTTCCATAAACGACCGTTTGAAAGATATTGATTAAACACTGACCATACTGTACCGTATTGAAAATAAGCTCACAATAATCAAAGGAGACATCATGGAACGCGAAGCCATGGAATTCGACGTCGTCATCGTGGGTGGCGGCCCTGCCGGGCTGGCTTCGGCCATCCGCCTGAAACAACTGGCCGCTGAGGCGGGCCGCGAACTTGCGGTTTGCCTGATCGAAAAAGGGGCCGAAATCGGTGCCCACATTCTCTCCGGTGCCGTCATGGACCCACGCGCCCTGACCGAGCTGCTGCCCAACTGGCAGGCTGATGGTGCGCCGCTGAATGCACCGGTCTGCGAGGATCGCTTTTTCATTTTTTCCGAAACCGGCGCCACCCGGGTTCCCAACAGCTTCCTGCCGGGATGTTTCCATAACGAAGGCAATTACGTCATCTCGCTGGCCAAGGTCTGCCGCTGGCTGGGTGAACAGGCCGAAGCGCTGGGCGTGGAAATTTATCCAGGCTTTGCCGGTGCCGAAGTGCTGTTCGACGAATCGGGCGCAGTCAAAGGGGTTGCCACCGGCGACATGGGCCGCCTGCACGATGGCTCGGAAGGCCCCAACTTCCAGCTGGGTATGGAACTGCACGGCAAATACACCTTTTTTGCCGAAGGCTGTCGCGGCCATCTCGGCAAGCAAGTCATCGCGCATTTCGCACTGGACAAGGATGCCGACCCGCAAACCTACGGCATCGGGTTGAAAGAACTCTGGGAAATCCCGACGGCACAACACCAGACCGGGCTGGTCATCCATAGCGGCGGCTGGCCAATGCAGTCAGACACCTATGGCGGAGGTTTCCTCTATCACCTGGAAAATAATCAGGTCGCCGTAGGTTTTGTGGTTGGTCTCGGTTACGAAAACCCTTATCTCTCTCCCTATGAGGAGTTCCAGCGCTTCAAAACGCATCCGGAAATCCGCAAGTTCCTTGCCGGTGGCAAGCGGGTGGCCTACGGTGCCCGGGCGCTGACGGCCGGCGGCCTGCAATCCCTTCCCGGCGTCGTTTTTCCGGGCGGCGTGCTGGTTGGAGACGAGGCTGGCTTTCTCAATGCAGCCCGCATCAAGGGCTCGCACTGCGCGATCAAATCCGGCGCGCTCGCAGCAGAAGCCTGTTTTGCCGCGCTCTCTGCCGAGCGCGAGCGTGATGAACTGGCGGCCTATCCCGAGGCTTTCCGTCAAAGCTGGCTTTACGACGAACTTTATACCGCACGCAATTTCAAGCCCTGGATGGCCAAGGGACTCAAGTTCGGTTCCTTGATGTTCGGCATCGACCAGATCATTTTTGGCGGCCGGGCACCGTGGACCCTGCATAACACCACGCCCGACCATAGCAAGCTCAAACCGGCGGCCGCGTGTCAGAAGATCGACTACCCCAAGCCGGATGGCGTACTCACCTTCGACCGCCTGTCGTCGGTCTTCCTGTCGAGCACGAACCACGAAGAAGACCAGCCCTGTCACTTGCAATTGAAAGATGCTGCGGTAGCGATCACGGTCAATCTCGCTCGCTACGATGCCCCGGAACAACGCTTCTGCCCTGCCGGGGTGTACGAGATTCTTGGCCAGGAAACGGGTCAGCCGCGCCTGCAGATCAACGCGCAGAACTGTGTGCATTGCAAGACCTGTGACATCAAGGATCCGACGCAGAACATCAACTGGGTTGTACCTCAGGGTGGAGAAGGGCCGACCTATCCCAATATGTAGTATCGGAAACTGCGGTTTGCGCCCCTCCATCACAGCGAATCGCAGTTTCTCGGTTTATAATCTTGCGGCTTAACCCCTTAGGGAGAACATTAAATGGGCTTTCTCGCCGACAAGAAGATTCTGATTACCGGTCTGCTTTCCAAGCACTCCATCGCCTATGGCATTGCCAAGGCTTGCCATCGCGAAGGTGCGCAACTGGCCTTTACCTACCAGAACGAGCGCTTCGAAGACCGCATCAAGAAGTTTGCCGCCGAGTTCGGTAGCGACATCACCATTCCGGTCGATGTCAGCAGTGATGAGCAGATCGATGCGCTGTTCGTTGAACTGGCCAAGCGCTGGGATGGCCTGGACGGTCTGGTCCACTCCATTGCCTACGCACCAACCGAGGCCATTGAAGGCGATTTCCTGAATGGCATCACCCGCGATGCCTTCCGCATTGCCCACGAAATTTCTTCGTACAGCTATCCGGCACTGGTCAAAGCCGCACGCCCGATGATGCAGGGACGCAAGAGTGCCGCGCTGGCACTCTCCTATCTGGGCGCCGAACGCACCATGCCCAACTACAACACCATGGGTCTGGCCAAGGCCAGCCTTGAAGCTGCCACGCGCTACCTCGCATTCTGCCTTGGCCCTGAAGGTATCCGCGCCAATGCCATTTCTGCCGGCCCGATCAAGACCCTGGCCGCTTCCGGGATTGGCAACTTCGGCAAGCTGCTCGCCTACAACTCGCACAATGCGCCTTTGCGTCGTAACGTCACCATCGACGAAGTTGGCAATGCCGCTGCTTTCATGCTGTCCGACCTGGCCAGCGGGATCACCGGCGAGATCATGTACGTCGATGGCGGCATGAACACCGTCGCTCTCGGCAACGCCGATCCCTTGCCGGCCTGATCGTCATTTTGCGGTCAACCCGCAAATACGCCATGAAACGCCGACCCGCACACTGGTCGGCGTTTTTGCTTTGCCGATGTCAAAAAACATGAGCCGCTTGCTGCCGGACTGGCTACGCAATTACCCGAAACAGCATCTGGGCAGCGATGTTCTGGCGGGCATCATAGTCACCATTCTGGTCATTCCGCAAAGTCTGGCCTATGCGCTACTCGCGGGCTTGCCGCCTCAGGCCGGCCTGTACGTGAGCATTTTTCCGGTCATGGCCTATGCCATTTTCGGCAGCAGCATGGTGCAGGCCGTGGGCCCGGTCGCGATTACCTCGATCATGTGTTTTTCAGTACTCAGCCCGATTGCCGAGCCGGGATCGGCGCGTTATCTGGGATTGGCTGCAACGCTCGCCTTGGGTTCTGGCTGCTTGTTACTGCTGGCAGGCGTACTGCGCCTTGGATTTCTGGCCCAATTACTGAGTCGACCGGTGATCAGTGGCTTCATCTCCGGTTCAGCCGTACTGATCGTATTCAGCCAACTGAAATATTTGTTCGGCCTGCATCCCGAGTCCTCGGAAGCATGGGCCGTGTTGCATGCCCTGATCGCGCATGGCCATTTCGATGCGGCTACGGCCATTGGCTTCCTGGCCTTGCTGGTTCTCGGCTTCACGT
>CALAGF010000130.1 GCA_937892345.1 uncultured Rhodocyclaceae bacterium
AGATCTACACAGGCGAAGACACTCTTTCCCTACACGACGCTCTTCCGATCTTCGCTGAATTTGCTTTTTAATTTTCGGCGCCAGCTTCTGCTTGCGCGAGAACAGCGCAGCGGCTGCTGCATAGGCCAGTAAAATGACCGGATAGGCCCAGATGCCCAGCTCAGCCTTAGAAATGCGGGTTTTCACCGCCATTAACGCCACAATCAGGCTGGCGAAGATCAATAAGGCCGGGAACAGCTTTAAATAGCGCCCCTGGCGCGGGCTGACTTCGGACAGCGCCACCGCCAGCAGCAGGGCCACGACTATGGAAAACGGCACAAAGGCGCGCCAGCCCAATTCACTGGCTACCACCGGGTCGGCCCGGCTGGCCCACAGCTTCGCTGTCGGCAGGGCTTCGACTTCCGCGCTTTCAAACTTGGCTTCGGCATCATTTTCCAGGCGCAGGCGGTAGCTTTGGAATTCGGCCTGCGAATAGCGCGGCTGCCCCGGATAAATTTCGTAGCGCCGCCCTTCGACCAGATCCACCACATTGGCCGCATCATTCTGCATTTCAACCCGGGTGGCTTCTTTGGCCAGAATAATCACATCCGGCTTGCCTTCTTTTTCCGCGCGCTGATAAAAGAAAATATCCTTCAGATTTTTGCGGTCTTCAGATAAGTCGCCGGCGTAAATGGTATAGGGGCCGGAGGAAATAAACTCTTTCGGGCGCACCAGGTCAAAGCCGGTGCGCACCGCCTGGCTGGTGGTCAGAGCCTCGAACTTGCGCAGGCCCCAAGGCGACGCATAAAGCATCAGAAAGGCCTGCACCGCCAGAAATACCGCGGTCATCGGCAGCAGCAGGCGCGCCAGCTGATTGCGGCTGACCCCGCTGCCGTTCAGCACCGCCATTTCATGGTCCACATACAGGCGGCCAAACACCAGCATCAGGCCGATGAAAAAGCCCAGCGGCAGAATTAAAGTCAGAAACTCCGGCAGGCGGTAGCCAATGATGCTGAACAGAATGCCGGCATCCAGGCGGCCCTCCTGGGCCATCTCTTTAAAGAAGTCGAAGGCCGGATCCAGGTTGTCCATGCCGCCGCCCAGCGCATTTTCGGCGACGCCCCCGGCGCTTACGGTACCGGCGTCAACCGGCTGACCGAGCGTTCCGGCGCCTGGCGCGAACGCGACGAGATCGGTCGCGCCTACCGCAACCGCATGGGCCACGCCTATGGTCTCGACGACAGCGGCGAGGCAGCGCACGCCGCATTCGACTCGGCGCTCGACGGCATCAAGCGCACCTATCACGGCCGGGCCAGCAACCTCTACGGCCTGCTCGACAACAACGACGCCTTCGATTACCTCGGCGGCCTGTCACTGGCCATCGAAGGGCGCACCGGCCAAGCGCCGGAAGCCATGATCCTGCAACACGCCGAACCGGGCCGGGCCGACGTCGAGCCGCTGACTACAGCGCTACTCGGCGAACTGCGCGGCCGCTTCCTGAATCCCGCCTGGCTCAAGCCCTTGATGGAGCACGGCTACGCTGGTGCCCGGACGATGGGTACCGAATTTCTCGAAAACCTGTGGGGCTGGCAGGTCACACGCCCCGACCTGGTCAGCAACTGGGCCTGGGACGAGGTCAAGGCTGTCTATTTCGACGACAAACAAAAACTTGGTTTGCCCCAGTTTCTCGGCCAGGGCCACAACGCCCACGTCAAGGCACAGATGCTGGCGATTTTCATGGTGGCCGCCGAGAAGGGCTTCTGGAAAACCGATGCCACAACGATCAAGCAGATGGGCGGCGAACTGGCCCGCCTGGTCGCCAGGAACGGCCTGCCCGGCAGTGGCCACACCGCCCCCAACCACCCGATGTGGCAATGGCTGGCGTCGCAACTCGATGCCGCCGAGGCGCAGGCGCTTGGTGTAACGCTGGCCAAAGCGCGGGGTGAAACCGGTACCGCAGCACCGCCTGCTGCGGCTGATCCGGCAGTGAAAGCGAGTGCTGCGGTCAACACCGAAAAAATGGCAAAAACCGGGGAGCAAGCCACCACGCAAAACCTTCCGCGCTACTACGAACTGACCGAATCGGCCGCGCCGGCCAGCGATCTAGCCAAGCGCAGCCTCCAGTTGCTTGGCCTGCTCGCCGCCAGCCTTTCCCTCTTTACGCTCGGCGTTTGGCTTGGCCGGCGCAACGCTTAACCCCAGGAGTTTCCGATGAACGATCCGCTTTCCTTCGCCTGGCTGCACGACGCCGTCACCTGGCTGCTTACTCCGGCGCTGGCCGCCCTGCTGCTGGCCTGCGCCATCGCGCTGATCGAGGCCGGCCTCGCCGTCGGTGAACGCCTCTCCGGCCTCGCCCGCTTGCAGGCGGCCGGTGACGTAGCTCGCGTTCAGGCCGTCGCCCGCCACCGCCTGGAGCGCGCCGACCTGTTGGCCCGCATCCCGCCCATGCTCGGCCTGATGGCCACCATCATCCCGCTTGGACCCGGCCTCGCTGCGCTTGGCAAGGGCGATCCGGCGCAGCTGGCCAGCGCCGTCACTGTCGCCTTCGACGCCACCGTGCTCGGCCTGGTCGCCGGCATCGCCGGTCTGGTCATCGGCAAGCTGCGCAGGCGCTGGTATGAAGAAGTCCTGGAGCGCATGGAATGAGCGAACTGCAACCGCGCAAACGCCTGCGCCTTTATTCGAAGCTAGACGCCCGTTTCGACGACCGCGACGAGGACCCGCGTGCCAGCCTGGTGAATCTGGTCGACGTCATGCTGGTCTTCGCCTGCGGCTTGCTCGCCGCACTGGCCGCAGGTACGCAACAGGCCCTGAAAGCGCCAAAGCCGGTCGACAAGGGCCAACAAATCGAACGCCCGGCCAGCGGTATCACACAGAATGGCAGCGGCTACGACCGGGTCGGCGAGGTCTTCCGCGATCCCAAGACCGGCAAACTGGTGCTGATCGAGCCAGCCTCCCGGCCAGCCCGGTAATTTTTGCCCGCCCGTCCGGCGGCATGGTGTGAAGTGATTGCCGGACACAATTCAACAGGTGTCTGTGGCTGACTGCCACAGGTGAAACGGGAACGGGGTGCGCGGCACGAAAGCTGCAAATCCCCGGCTGCCCCCGCAACGGTAAGCGAGTGCGGGCGTATCACAAGGCCACTGGGTACCGACCCGGGAAGGCGATACGTCAAGACTTGCGAGCCCGGAGACCGGCCTGTTGTTTCGTGCTTCCCCCTGCCGGGGAAGCGACTGCAACGGACTGTCTGCGGGAATGCGGCCAGTCGTTCAATGGAGTTTCACCATGAAGCACGCCTTGCTGTGTCCAACAGCGCTCGCCATTCTCCTCACCAACCCTGGCAGCGCCCAGTCCGGCGGCCTCCCCACCCTGCAGGAAGTCACCGTCAGCTCAGGCAGCCAGGACCTCACGGGCATCGCGGACTCCGCCAGTGAAGGCACTATTACCGCCAGGCAACTGGCCAATCGTCCCTTGCTGCGCCCGGCCGAAGTCCTCGAAACCGTCCCCGGCATGATCGTTACCCAGCATTCCGGCGACGGCAAGGCCAACCAGTATTTTCTGCGCGGCTTCAATCTCGATCACGGCAGCGATTTCTCCACGCAGCTGATGGGCATGCCAGTCAACATGCTCAGCCACGCCCATGGCCAAGGCTATATGGATCTCAACTTCCTGATTCCCGAACTGGTTGGCAGCGTCAAATACCGCAAGGGCGTCTATGCCGCCGAGGACGGCGATCTGGCCGTCACCGGCAGTGGCCGTATCGACTATTTGCGCCAGCTCGACAAGAGCTTTGTCGATCTCGGCCTCGGTCAGCACAACTATCGCCGCCTCGTCGCTGCCGGCAGTCAGCGGATTGGTGAGTTCAATCTGCTCGGCGCCGTCGAAGTAGCCGGCAACGACGGCCCCTGGGATCAACCGGAAAAGCTCGACAAGAACAATCTCGTGCTGCGCCTGAGCTCCGGTTCGGCCAACAACGGCTTTGCGCTGACCGGCATGGCCTACCAAGCCGAATGGACCGCCACCGAACACGTACCGGAACGCGCGATTGCCAACGGCGAAATCGGCCGCTACGGGGCGCTGTCCGCCAGCGACGGCGGCAAGACACATCGCTACAGC
>CALAGF010000131.1 GCA_937892345.1 uncultured Rhodocyclaceae bacterium
CGAAAGCTTCGTCTACAGGCTCAAGCACCACATTTCGGGAAATGCCATGAGCTCAATCCATCTCACACCGCCAACCCGCACGCCCGCTTGGCTCGCCCTGATCGCCCTGGTCGGCGCCCTCTGGATTACGGCCTACAGCCATCTGAGCGAATGGGCCGAGGCAATAATCGGCCTGTTCGGCCTCGACCGCAGCACGCCCTTCGGCGAAGCCCTGCATTTCTTTTTCTACGACACGCCCAAGGTGCTATTGCTGCTCACCGCTGTCGTTTTCCTCATGGGCGTGGTGCAAACCTTCTTTGCGCCCGAACGCACCCGCGCCCTGCTCTCCGGTCGGCGCCAGGGCGTTGGCAACCTGCTCGCCGCGATGCTCGGTATCGTTACCCCCTTCTGTTCCTGTTCGGCAGTGCCGCTATTCATTGGTTTTCTGTCGGCAGGCGTACCGCTGGGCGTGACTTTCTCTTTCCTGATTTCTGCACCGATGGTGAACGAAGTGGCCCTGGCCCTGCTGTTTGGCCTGTTCGGCTGGCAGGTTGCCGCGCTCTATCTCGGCCTCGGCCTGATGGTCGCGATTGTTGCCGGACTGATCATCGGGCAATTGAAGATGGAACATCACCTGGAGGACTGGGTACAGCAAATCCAGCGCGGCGAAGCAGGCTGGGATGGCGATCCCGCCGCTGACTGGCCGGCGCGCTTTGCCGCCGGCTGGCAGCATGTTCGCGAGATTGTCGCCAAAGTATGGCCTTACGTCCTTGCCGGCATCGGGCTGGGGGCGGGCATCCACGGCTACGTCCCGCAGGATTTCATGGCCTCGTTCATGGGCAAGGATGTCTGGTGGGCCGTACCGGCTGCGGTCGTGTTGGGCGTGCCGATGTACACCAACGCCGCCGGCATCATCCCGATTGTCGAAGCGCTGATCGGCAAAGGTGCCGCGCTTGGCACCGTGCTGGCCTTCATGATGAGCGTCATCGCCCTCTCCGCGCCCGAAATGATCATCCTGCGCAAAGCGCTCAAACCCCCATTGATCGCCGCATTTGCGGGCATCGTCGCCACCGGCATCCTGCTGGTCGGTTACATCTTCAACCTCGTTTTGTAAGGAGCAACACCATGAAAGACATCAAGGTCCTCGGCACCGGCTGTGCCAACTGTCGCAACACCATCAAACTGATCGAGGAAGTCGCCGCGGAAAAGGGCGTTGCGGTCCACCTCACAAAAATCGAGGATTTGCCGCAAATCATGCAATACGGCGTGATGTCCACACCCGGCGTGGTGGTCGATGGCAAGGTGGTGCACGCAGGCGGCGTGCCGGACCGGGCGAAAATAAGCACTTGGTTATAGACTGAGCAGCCTGACGGAGGAGACCCACACCATGAAAAAAATCCTGCTCGCCTTGACCGGCGCCCTGCTGCTGTTCACCCAAACTGTACGTGCGGAAGCCATCCTCACGGTCAACGCCCTCGGTGACGGCATTTACGCACTGATCGGCCAGACCGCTGGCCGGCTGTATGAAAACTACGGGCTGAACGCCAACTATGGCGTGATCGACACCCCCGAAGGCGCCATTTTGATCGATGCCGGCGCGTCGACCGTTGCTGCCCGCCTGCTGGAAAACGAGGTCAAAAAGCTCACCGGAAAAGCGGTCAAATGGGTGATCAACACCGGCGTCCAGGATCACCGCTGGCTCGGCAACGACTATTTCGCCAAGCAGGGCGCGCGGATCGTCGCCCTGCAACGCACGGCCACCACCCAGGCACAACTGGGTAAAGGCCAGATCGAGGCACTGTCCCGCGAACTGAAAGAGCAGATGGCTGGCACCACCCCGGCGCCAGCCGCCCAGCCACTGAGCGGAGACAGCCAGACGCTCAGCCTTGGCGGCCGCACACTGGAAATCCGCTATTTCGCCGACGCCCACTTCGCCGGCGATGCCATCGTCTGGCTGCCCAAGGAAAAAATCCTGTTTTCCGGCGACCACATCTACGTCGACCGCCTGCTCGGCATCCTGCCGGAAAGCAACGCAACAACCTGGCTACAGGCCTTCAATCAAGCCCTCGCCCTGCAGCCCGAGCGCATCGTGCCCGGCCATGGCCGGGTCTGCGATCCCGCCCAGGCACAACGCGAAACCGGGGCCTACCTCGAATTCGTGGTCAGCGGCACGCGAAAACTGGCCGAAGACATGGCCGGCGTCGATGTAGCCGTCAACACCCTCAAGGACGCACCTGCCTTCAGCCACCTGAAAAACTTTGCCGACCTGCACCGCGGCAACATCAGCCGCGCCTATTTGCGCATGGAAGCGGGGAATTGAGATATGCGTTTGGACACGCGCCCAGGAAACGAGCATCACAAATTCTGGGTCGTGTCTCTTGATCGACAAATGAAGGCAAAAAAATGAGATTCAACTACGACCCAAATGTCGACGCCATGTACATCAAATTGAGCGACCGCCAGGTGATCGAATCCGAAGAAATACGGAAAGACATCATCCTGGACTACGACGAAGCCGGAAATGTGACCGGCGTCGAGCTATTGAACGCGAGTAAATACGACAGCGCACCGATCACCAAAGCCGATTGAACACAGCAAGCGCAATCAGGAAAGCCCGGCTTCCTGGACCTTGCATTCATCGGAGAGATGGCGCACTAAACCCGGACAGCCCAGAAATACTGCACCAGCCAGACAAAACCCAGCAGCAAGGCGAGTCCGAATACGGCAGACAAGGTTTCATCCAGCCGCTCGACCAGCCACTCGAAGCTCCAGATGAAACCAAACAGGCAAGCCAGACTCCCCAAGGCCAGCCACAACAACGCACCGCCGACACCGGCGGCGCCATAACTCGCCACCCCGCCCCACAGCCACAGCCCCACCCAGGTCAGCAGCACCACTCCGCTCATCAGCGATTGCAGGCGCGATGAGCTTAAAAAAAGGGAAGCGCGGCTGCGTGGCATTCGCACGAATCAGGCAGCAAGGCCACGGGCCATCGTTGCATCACCCATGCCGGAAAGCAGGCCGGGCACCGAAATATCCTCATCAAGCGCTTCCCAGTGCAGCCCCAGGCCGCCGCCACTGATCACCACGGCGTTACGCATTTCGGCAGAGGCATGCAGAAGACGGGGAAAGAAGGCTAACGGCACACCAAGCTGGCGACCATCAAGCAGTTCAACCCACAGCATTGCATCGTCAAAATGGACTGACTTAGCCAAAGTACTCATGCCAAACCCTTTCAATCTCATCCACGTGCGCATTGACTTCCGCCAGAATCAAACGCAATTCGCCCGCAGAAAATCCATGATTCGCCGCCAGTGTCACTTCAGGGCGAAGCCATAATTTCGCCAGACTCGCCCCCCGCTGCGCGTGCACATGTACCAGCTCACGTGGGTTGCCCTCATTGGAAAAAAAGAAAAACCGTATGCCATCACTACGAAACACAACAGGCATGCTCACGCACTCCTCTGACTGAGGGATTGTAGTCCATCACGCCGCCCGCCACGTATCGCCGTCTTGACGGGCGCGGCCGAGGGCGACCAGGGTTTGCAGGAGGTCGGGCAGGCGTTTTTTCCACGCGCCCTTGCCGCTGATGCGGCTGGCCAGTTGCGGCAGGGATTGCGGGGAACTGTCCAGCAAGCGCGCCAGCAAGGCCATCTGATCCGGCAAGGCCGCCGGCCACGGCGATTGCGCCGCCCTGGCAGCGCTCCCGACCACGGTCGACTCGGTTTTTGCCCCATTTTCGCCGTCGACCGCTGGCAATACCGCCTGCGGCTGCTGGAAGGCCGGACGTACCCAGCGCACCCGCCCCGCTGCTTCCTCGCGCTGGCGTTCGGCATTCAAGGCCACCAGCCGCAACAACAGCCCCTCCTCCGCCGCCCGCCGCGCCGCCGTCCCCGGCACGGCAGACAATCCGGCGGCCAGATCGTCCCAGCCATACGCCGCCAGCACGGCCGCATCCAGCTCGTCGTGCAGGGTTTTCAACACGCTCACCAGCCCCTGCGCATGGACGACCTTCTCTTTTGCGGTCAACGCCTCCCCGGCACGAATTTTCACCAGCACGTTGTACATCCCGGTCAGCGTCAACTCCGCATGCGCCGCCTGCTGCCGCTTGCGATGCCCATCCAGCTGTTCCGCCAGATCGGCGATACGCGCCTGCAACGCCAGCGACGCCTCGGGAAAGGGGAAGGTTTCGAAGCAGGTCGTTTTGACGTAAACCGGCCGATCTTCCAAAGTGCTCCCGGCAGCCATTACCCACGTCACATGCACCCCGCTCGACAGCACGCCCAGCGCATAGGCATCGTCCAGCGCAATACAAATCAACTTGTTATCCGGCGCAATGGCGGCATCGAGAAACTGGAAGACCCGGTGCTTGGCCGTTTCCACCGTTGCGATGTAACGCGGCAGGTTGACCAAAGCCC
The DNA here is from genome assembly GCA_937892345.1 of uncultured Rhodocyclaceae bacterium. Classification (GTDB taxonomy): domain Bacteria; phylum Pseudomonadota; class Gammaproteobacteria; order Burkholderiales; family Rhodocyclaceae; genus Azonexus. The sequence continues at coordinate 4,398 of CALAGF010000131.1, forward strand.
CCCGCAAATCCTCACGCAGACGCCGATGCAGCCACCAGTTCAGACGTACCGAATCCAGCCGGTTTTGATCGCGCTCCGGTTTCACCCGCTCCAATACCCATTGATACGTCGCCGGATAACGACTGCGCACCTCGTCTGCGGTCAACCCGAATAAATCAATCAATTTCACGCCGCGCGGCCGGTCGGTCAGATCGCGGCCGTTGCGGTAATCGCGAATCGGCGCATCAGCCTCCAGCACAAGCGCTTGTTCAGGCGTCACGATAAAACCAGCACCGCCAATCTCCAGCCCGCGATTACTGATACCACCATTCGCCCGCAAGCTCTGAGCCGCCGCCACATTCGCCCCAATCCGCAAATCCGCGTGCAACTCTCCCTGTTGTGGGCGCAACAGCACATCCAGCCCTTCCCCGCCCTGATCGCTTTCAGCTGCTACGGTCAACACCTGTCCGGGCGCATTTTTCAACCGGTCGGCCACGGTCATGGCGATGCGCACGGCGGCGCCGTCGGCGCTGTCCACCCAGGGATGATCGGGGATGGCGAACACGAGGCGGAGCGGGGACGGTGGGGCGGGGGCAGCAACCGCCTTCGCCACGCGTGAAGGGCGCTGCCCCCGCCCCGCCGTCCCCGCGTTTTCCGTCAGCCCGGCGGCAACAGGAACCTCACCAGCACCCTCAACAGCACCTTCAATAGCAACCGCAGCCTCAACAACCCCGGCACCCGGCAAGGCCCCATCCAGCGCCGCCTGCACCACGCGCCGGTTAAAGGTCTGCTTCAAACTGTTGGTGGTAATGAAGCCAAAGCGCCGCGCCCCGCCAGAGGCCACCACACAGGCTGCGTGATGCCACCAGAACATCACGTAATCCGCCGATTCCGGCACCTCGGCCCAGGTCGACCGCAGCGCCTCGACATAGCCCTCGCCCAGCGCCGCCCGCATGCTCGCCGCCCCGATAAACGGCGGATTGCCGACAATGAAATCCGCCGCCGGCCACACCGCCTTGCGCGGATTCACATAACGCCACACCGGCAATTGCGCCGATTCATCCGGCACCGCCTCGCCAGTGACCGGATGGATTTTGGTCGTCACGCCATCCCAACGCGTCACCGGCACCCCGGCTGCATCGGTCAACAGGCACTTTTCGTCAAAATCCAGCAGCGCATCGCGGCAAGCAATGTTTTTGAAATCGCGCAAAATCGGCGACGGCGGCAGGCCCGCGCTGCGCGTGCGGAAATGCCACTGCAAATAGCCGATCCACAACACCAGCTCGGCAATCGCCGCCGCCCGCGGATTGATCTCCAGACCGAGAAACTGGTGCGGGTCCACGGTCAGCCCTTCGGCCTCCAGCCGCTGCTGGCCGGCACCGATGCTGTGGGCAAAATCCAGCACCTCGCCTTCCAGTCGCTTCATGTGTTCCAGCGTGACGTACAAAAAGTTGGCGCTGCCACAGGCCGGGTCGAGCACGCGCACCTGACACAGGCGGTGATGAAAGGCATCGATTTCGGCCAGCGCGGCCTGCGGCTTGTCTTCATTGGCCAGCAACAGGGCTGCCGCCTGCACATTGGCCCAATCCTCCCGCAGCGGCTGAATCACGGTGGGCAAGACCAGGCGTTCGACGTAGGGACGCGGCGTGTAGTGCGCGCCCAAGCTGTGGCGCTCGGCCGGGTCCAGCGCCCGTTCGAGCAGGGTGCCGAAAATGGCCGGTTCCACCAGCGTCCAGTCGGCACGGGCTGCCTCGCGGAGCAGATCAATCTGATCGCGGGTGAGCGGCAGCACATCGGGCGACTTGAACAACTTGCCGTTGAAGCGCGGCAGTTGCTGGCGCAAGACCACGGAAAAACCGCCGCTGTCCATTTCCTGCCAGAGCGCGCCCACCAGCGGCACGAACTGTTCCGGCCTCTGGCTCAGGCTGGCCAGCAGATCGGTAAAGGCGCGAGCCGGCAACAGCCCCACATCTTCGGCAAACATGCAGAACAGGCTGCGCGTCAGAAAACCGGCGACGCGTTCAGGATGATGGCCGGCGGCTTCGAGCGCCTTGGCGACACCGGCCAGCTTTTCGGCAATCTGGCGGGTGGCGCGGGCGGCGACGCGCGCGGGGTCGAGGCTGTCCGGCGCGTGCCAGATGGCCTTGAGCCGCGCCAGCACGGCTTCATCGGCCAGTTCAGCGAGCCGGATGCGGTGCGAACGGGGATCGGGAAAGGGCGTGTAGGTGGCGCCGCTGCGCGAAAACTCGGCGTAAATTTCGATCAGATGACCGACGTCGACCGTGATCAGGAAAGGCGGACGGCCTTCGCTTGCGGGCAAGGCACGGGCGTAGTTTTCGGCCTGGGCGCGGGCGCGCAGCATGGCGTCGTCAAAGCCCTTGGTCTGCGGCCCGAGCTTGAGCTTTTTGGCCTCCAGCACGAAATGACCGCGCTTGTAGCAGTCGATCCGCCCTTCTGCGGTCGACCCGTCGCCATGATGAAAAATGACGCGCCGCTCAAAAACGTAGTCGTTGTCGCGGGTGTCTTCCCGTGCCGGATTGGGCGGCGCTTCATCAAGCAGCTCGGCCAGTTCGCGCACAAAACTCTGGGCATTGGCCAGTTCGGAACCGCTGGCGTGCTGCCAGCGGGCAATGAATTCGGCGGGGGTCATGGCTTTACGGGGGAAAAACGGAAGGACGAATCATACACTTGGCATGACGCGCCAAGAATGCCAGGGAAATAGCCGGCCTTTGACGCCTGAACAGGCCGGGGCAAACGCGCTTGTTCAGGCCAGTTGCATGATCTGGTTGGTGATCGACAAGACTTCTGCAAAGCGGGCGTCGGCAATGCGCTGCATGGGATGAGGTGCCGCGCTGCATTGCCGCCAGTCGAAGGATTTAGGCTGGTGACAGAGGACATAACTGGGCTGCCCCGCTTTGCGCCCCGTCGCTGGGCCAACCACGACAGCAAAGGGATTGTCGGCGTTATAAGGCGCAGTGGTCATGGGTAGCCCGATGACCAGCGATGTCTTCTCGTTGAAGGCTTTGGGCGATAGCACCAGAAAGGGATGGATGTCGCGCATTTCCTGCCCGCGTTGCGGATTGCAATCGATCCAGATGACCTCCTGCCGGTCCGGCACCCAGCTTTTGCCGGCCTTTACCATTGCTCGGCACCGACAGCCGGCGCCGCCATGACTTCACCGCCGTGGCGTTCCGTATCGAAACGTGCCAGACGTTGTTCCAGGGTCAGCACCTCGTCACGGATCGGCGTAATGATGACGCGCTCACCCTCCACCGTAATGCTGACGCGCTGATCGGCATGCAAATGCGCCGCCTGAGCAATCGCTGCGGGCAAGCGCACGCCAAGATTGTTACCCCAGTGTTTGATGTCGAGAACGGTTGAAGTCATCATTTGCCCCAAGTATGTTTATACAGAGTTTAAACATCACACCCGCCAAAAACAAGCAGATAGGCGCGTGCTGAGCGATAATTCGCCCCCTGCGCATTCTGGCGATTCACCGCCGGACGACACTGGATAACAAGCATGAAAGACCATTACGGATTGCTCGGGGTTTCGCCCGATGCAACGCCCGAAGCCCTCAAGTCCGCCTATCGCAAGAAAGCGGCGCTGTATCACCCCGACCGCAACCCGGCGCCGGATGCGGCCGCCAAATTTCGTGCCGTGCAGGAAGCCTATGAACTGCTCGGCGACCCGGAGCGCCGCAAGGCTTACGACGAAAGCCGGCGCAGCGGCCTGATCGACGATCCGCTGGCAACTGCCCGCGAACTCTGGTCCAACTATCTCGGAAATCTCCAAGCGTGAAAAAATCCTATTACTTTGCTGAACTGGCCTCTTCCTACGATGCCGAAATTCAGGACCTGCTGAACGATTCCGAAGGCAAATCCGCCTTGCGCGCCCGCCTCCAGGAAAAACGCGAGCAACTCGGTGCGCTGCTGCCGATGATCGAGTTCAGCCCGGAGATGGTGGTACCGGTGTTTTACGATGCCTTCAGTTTTACTGCACCCAAGGCCATGCACGCTGCGATTGCCTGTGAGCCGGACGATGACGATTTTCCCGACTGGGATCGCCTCTCTGCTACTTTCAAGCTGGCGGACTGGGCGCAGGCTTACTGCGACGAAGTGCTGGCCGATGGTGCCGGCGAAACCTTCATGGTGACCGCCGCCTGCCTGGAGTTCATCCGCAAGTTCGAGCATAGCGCGCCAGCCCCCAGCCGTACCGACGATGACGAAGACAAGGAAGACGATGGTGAGCAGCGCCGCGAAGGTCGCAGCGGCACCAGCGACGGCGACGATGCCGACGACGAAGATCGCGATCTGGCCGAGGCCGGTGACGACTGGCTGGGCGAACAGGGCTTCGACTCCCTGAAATCCTGACCTCTACGCTCCTTCATCGATAGTCAAAGAAGATCACGCCATGACCCATCCCGTAGTCATCAAGACCTCACAACTCATCCTTGCCGGCGACATTCACGGTGCCGAATCGGCACTCACCGAAATTGCCGACAGCGAAGGCGATTTCGCACTGGTTGCCGTGCTCGACGAGGTCGCACCGAAAGACCTGCTGGCGATCATGCGCAGCTTTGACGGCTCACGGCAGTCGGTGGTCAACATGCTGGTGACGCCGGAACAGTTTGCCCGCGCCGTGGTGCTCGAATCGCGTTACCGCGATCAGACCCACGCGGCCCTGCACGGCATGATGAATGCCGTACTTTTCCGCGATGAAGACCTGACCGCCGAGTACCTCGAAGCCATCGGCGAAACCGAGGATGGCTACAGCGCGCTGGCCAATTACTTTGGCGAGCGTGACGATGAGCTGCTGGCTTTTGCCATGTCCGGCCAGTTTCTGGAAGACTGGCATGCGGAACATGGTCACGAGTCGCGCTCGATTACCTGGCTGAACGAGAAGATCGAGGAAATCGATGAGGCCATGCACGAAGGCGACTCGATCACCAATTCACGCCCCAAGGTATCGCGCTCGGAAATCGCCGACCACGACTGGATGGAAACCGCCTGGGTGCTGCGCTACGAACTGCCTGACATCTTCGAGCAAGTGATCATGACCCTGCGCGACCGCTTGCAAAAGCGCGTGGATGCGCTGGAAGAACAACTCTTCGCCGCTGCTTCGCCCGCCGCACCTGCTGCTGCCGGCCGCCAGGACGACGACGAGGAATCCGCGCTTTAAGGAATGCCGCCAGTGAATACAGCCCTGACGCGGGTAGACGACCGCCCTTACTTCGAAAAAGCCCTGCGCTACGGCGTTGACCACGGCATTCTCACGCCGGCCGACCTGATCCGCATTGAAGCCGACGCCCCCAAGAGATCGGAAGAGCACACGTCTGAACTCCAG
>CALAGF010000132.1 GCA_937892345.1 uncultured Rhodocyclaceae bacterium
TGCAACTGCTGGTGACCGAGCGCGAGGACTTCATCGCCCGCACCTCGGGGACCCGCACCTTCCCGTGGCGCGTCTTCGCCATCGCCGGACGCGACATCCAGCTGGCCGACAACGACATGGTCTACCGTCTCGCCGCACCCTCGCGCGTGGAGGACGTCTCGTGGATCAAACCCGGCAAGGTGGCCTGGGACTGGTGGAACACCTGGAACCTCTACGGCGTGGACTTCAAGTCGGGAATCAACAACGAAACCTATAAATACTACATCGACTTCGCCGCCGACCACGGCATCGAATACGTCATCCTCGACGAAGGCTGGGCCGTGAACAAAAAGGCCGACCTTTTCCAGGTCGTCCCCGAAATCGACCTGCCCGAACTGGTCGCCTACGGCAAGGAACGCGGCGTGGGCATCGTCCTCTGGGCCGGTTTCTATGCCACGGAACGCGACCTCGAACGCGTCTGCAAGCACTACTCGGAGATGGGGATCAAGGGCTTCAAGGTCGATTTCCTCGACCGCGACGACCAGAAGATCGCCGATTTCACCTACCGCCTCGCGGAAACGGCCGCCAAATACCGCCTGTTCCTCGACATGCACGGCTACCACAAGCCCGCGGGAATCCAGCGCACCCGATCCAGGGCCAGCGCATCGGCGGCTTCCTCGGCGAGCTGACCCTGCACCCGTTCGGCAGCAAGAACATCTTCGTTCAGGCCCTGCTGATCCCGGTGAACTTCCTGCTGGAATTCGTAACCCTGGTCGCCAAGCCGATTTCCCTGGCCCTGCGACTGTTCGGCAACATGTATGCCGGCGAATTGGTGTTCATTCTGATCGCTGTGATGTTCGGCAGCGGTCTGCTCTGGCTTAGCGGCCTGGGCGTTGTTCTGCAGTGGGCGTGGGCTGTGTTCCACATCCTGATCATCACCCTGCAGGCCTTCATCTTCATGATGCTGACCATCGTCTACCTGTCGATGGCGCACGAAGAGAACCATTAAGACCAGTCTCGACTAGTCTGATGTCCTTCCCGGTGAAACGGGAAGGTGGCCTGAAAGGGCTATGAAACGATTTGTTTTACCGCTTTAAAATCTAAAAAACCTAAACCATACGACGTAAAAGTCGGGAGGAAAGATGGAAACTGTAGTTGGTCTAACCGCTATCGCTGTTGCACTGTTGATCGGCCTGGGCGCACTGGGTACCGCAATTGGTTTCGGCCTGCTGGGCGGCAAGTTCCTGGAAGGCGCTGCTCGTCAACCAGAAATGGTTCCAATGCTGCAAGTTAAAATGTTCATCGTTGCCGGTCTGCTCGACGCCGTAACCATGATCGGTGTTGGTATCGCTCTGTTCTTCACCTTCGCGAACCCCTTCGTTGGTCAACTCGCTGGCTAATCACTCGACTTTTCGAGTGATTGGGGTGATGGACAACGAATGAGCGAGGTGTTGGCGTGAACATTAATGCAACCCTGATTGGCCAGTCCGTTGCGTTCTTAATTTTTGTATTGTTCTGCATGAAGTTCATTTGGCCTCCGGTCATTGCTGCTTTGCACGAACGTCAAAAGAAGATCGCGGATGGACTGGACGCTGCCAGCCGAGCAGCTCGTGACCTGGAACTGGCCCAAGATAAAGCGGGTCAGCAACTGCGCGAAGCTAAAGCTCAGGCAGCTGAAATCATTGAGCAAGCCAAGAAGCGCGGTTCTCAGATCGTCGACGAAGCCCGTGATCAGGCTCGTGTCGAAGCTGACCGTGTGAAGGCTCAGGCTCAGGCCGAGATCGAACAGGAACTGAACAGCGTCAAAGACGCCCTGCGTGCCCAACTGGGTGCTCTGGCCGTCGGCGGTGCCGAGAAGATCCTCGGTGCCACAATCGATCAAAACGCGCATGCGGAGCTGGTTAATAAACTGGCTGCTGAAATTTAAGCGAGGGCGATCATGGCAGAACTGACCACGTTGGCCCGACCTTACGCTAAGGCAGCCTTCGAGCACGCCCAGGCCCACCAGCAGCTGGCCTCTTGGTCAGCCATGCTCGGCCTGGCTGCAGCGGTGTCGCAAGACGACACCATGCAGCGCGTGCTCAAGGCCCCGCGACTGACGAGCGCAGAAAAGGCCGCCACGTTCATTGACGTGTGCGGCGACAAGTTTGATGTAAAAGTGCAGAACTTCATCCACGTCGTTGCCGAAAACGACCGTCTCCTGCTTCTGCCGGAGATTGCCGCTCTGTTCGACCTGTACAAGGCCGAGCAAGAGAAATCGGTAGACGTTGAAGTGACCAGTGCTTTTGCATTGAACCAAGAACAGCAAGACAAACTCGCCAAGGTTCTCAGTGCACGGCTCGGCCGAGAAGTGCGTCTGCACGCCGCGGAGGATGCCAGCCTGATTGGTGGCGTCGTAATCCGCGCCGGCGACCTGGTTATCGATGGCTCAGTTCGCGGCAAACTCGCGAAACTAGCCGAAGCATTGAAATCTTGAGTTTGAAGGGGCAGCAGAGCAATGCAGCAACTCAATCCTTCCGAAATAAGTGAAATTATCAAGGGCCGCATCGACAAGCTCGATGTGACCTCCCAAGCCCGTAACGAAGGCACTGTCGTCAGCGTATCTGACGGTATCGTGCGGATTCACGGTCTGGCCGACGTCATGTACGGCGAGATGATCGAGTTTCCGGGCGGCGTCTACGGTATGGCCCTCAACCTGGAGCAAGACTCCGTAGGTGCCGTTGTATTGGGCGCGTACACCAGTCTGGCTGAAGGCATGAGCGCCAAGTGCACCGGCCGCATCCTGGAAGTTCCGGTTGGTAAGGAACTGCTGGGTCGCGTTGTCGACGCACTGGGTAACCCAGTTGACGGCAAAGGTCCGCTGAACAACACCGAGACCGATGCGGTCGAGAAAGTTGCTCCAGGCGTGATCTGGCGTAAGTCGGTAGACCAGCCTGTACAGACTGGCTACAAGGCTGTCGATGCCATGATCCCTGTCGGCCGTGGCCAGCGTGAGCTGATCATCGGTGACCGTCAGATCGGTAAAACCGCTCTGGCGATCGACGCGATCATCAACCAGAAAGACAGCGGCATTTTCTGCGTCTACGTGGCA
>CALAGF010000133.1 GCA_937892345.1 uncultured Rhodocyclaceae bacterium
TTGGCCTGAGTGCCGGCAACTTGCCGGAAACCGCAGCCCACTGGCTGGCGAGTGGCGACACGGTCGTTGCCCTGGGGGATGAAACCGGTTGTCTGGCGCTGTTCCGGATTGGTGATGAGCTGCGCGCCGAATCGCTGGCCCTGGTGAATTACTTGCGTGCCGCCGGCAAAAAGATCGTGCTGCTGACCGGGGATGCCGAAAGCGTGGCGCGGCGCATAGCCGGAAACCTGGGTATCGAGGATGCGCGGGCCGGCGTCACGCCGCAGGGCAAGCACGAATGCGTCACGGCCCTGCAGGCGGCCGGTGCCGTGGTGGCGATGGTGGGCGACGGGGTGAACGATGCGCCCGTGCTGGCCCAGGCGCAGGTATCGGTGGCCATGGGGGGCGGGGCGCAACTGGCGCGCACGCAATCGGATTTCGTGCTGTTGTCGGAAAATCTCGATCACTTGCGCTTCGGCCTCCAGCGGGCCCAGCGCACCCTCAGTATCATTCGCCAGAACCTGTGGTGGTCGTTCGCGTACAATTTTGTGGCGCTGCCGCTGGCAATAGCGGGCTATGTAACCCCCTGGCTGGCCGGTATCGGCATGTCGGCCAGTTCCCTGCTGGTCGTCCTCAACTCGCTGCGTATTCAGCGCCAGGAGACTGACTGATGGAAAGTGTTTACTTGCTGATTCCGGTTTCTGTGCTGCTCGTGTTCGGCATCGCGATTGCCTTTTGGTGGTCGGTGCGCAGTGGGAAGTTCGACGATCTCGAGGGGCCTGGCTTCCGGGTGCTGATGGATGACAATCCGCCCAAGCCGCCGGCAGAGGCAGCGGATGTGGATGCTGATAAAGCCGGGAAAGTTTGACCTGAGTCAACGAGCTCTTGCGAGCGAATGACGATAATTCTGCCATTGCAAGGTGAGTGCCTTGCGACAATTCTCTGTTGGGGTTGGGGTGCGTTACGACGCACCCTTTTTTTGTCCTGAGTTTACCTGAATAGGCTTCTGTAGGTAGGTAATTCGGACTATTTTGACCTAGATAATCGGTAGATTGATCTATGTCAAAACGACCCCGTTCGACTAGAATACCATCGTTTCTATGTGCCCCCTTGGTCTCAGGGAGGTGGGCATCCCGTTTTTTATTAACGAGAGGTGGGTTCATGTCTGGAACGCAAACCACATATAACGATAAGGTCGTACGGCAATTTGCCGTCATGACCGTCATTTGGGGCATCGTCGGCATGTTGGTCGGTGTCATTATCGCGGCGCAGCTAGTCTGGCCGGAACTTAATATCGGGCCCTGGTTGCACTTCGGGCGCCTGCGTCCGCTGCACACCAACGCGGTTATTTTTGCGTTTGGTGGCTGTGCGCTTTTTGCAACTTCTTACTGGGTTGTGCAGCGTACCTGTCATACCCGTCTTTGGGGCGGCCCGCTGATTCCCTTTACCTTCTGGGGTTGGCAGCTGATCATTCTGCTGGCTGCGGTAACGTTGCCTCTGGGTATTACCAGTGGCAAGGAATACGCTGAGCTGGAATGGCCGATCGATATTCTGATCACGTTGGTCTGGGTGTCATATGCTGTAGTGTTCTTTGGCACTATCGGCAAGCGTACGGTCTCCCATATCTATGTGGCCAACTGGTTCTTCGGCGCCTTTATCATTGCAGTGGCTTTGCTGCACCTCGTGAATAGCGCCGCGTTGCCGGTTACCCTGACCAAGTCCTACTCTGCTTATGCAGGCGTTCAGGATGCGATGATCCAGTGGTGGTATGGTCACAACGCCGTCGGCTTCTTCCTGACTGCTGGCTTCCTGGGCATGATGTACTACTTCGTGCCGAAGCAAGCTGGTCGTCCGGTCTATTCCTATCGTCTGTCGGTTGTGCACTTCTGGGCGCTGATCTTTACCTATATGTGGGCCGGTCCGCACCACCTGCACTACACTGCCCTGCCGGATTGGACCCAGTCCGTCGGTATGATTTTCTCGCTGATTCTGCTGGCACCGTCTTGGGGTGGCATGATCAACGGCATCATGACGCTGTCCGGTGCTTGGAACAAGCTGCGCGATGACCCTATCCTGAAGTTCCTGATTACCTCCCTGTCTTTTTATGGTATGTCGACCTTCGAAGGTCCGATGATGTCGATCAAGACAGTCAATGCGCTGTCGCACTACACCGACTGGACCGTTGGTCACGTGCATTCCGGTGCTTTGGGTTGGGTTGCCATGGTTTCAATCGGTTCCATTTACTACCTCTTGCCCCGCTTGTTTGGCAAGAAGGAAATGTATAGCACCTCATTGGTTACCACCCACTTCTGGATCGCAACAATCGGTACCGTGCTGTATATCGCCTCCATGTGGATTGCCGGTGTGATGCAGGGCTTGATGTGGCGCGCTGTGAATACCGATGGCACGTTGGCATACAGCTTTGTGGAATCGGTCAAGGGTTCTTATCCCTTCTGGGCGATTCGTTGGCTGGGTGGCGTCCTGTTCTTGGCCGGTATGTTGATCATGGCATACAACATGTTCAAGACCATTGCTGGTGGCAAAACCGAAGCTGTGCCGGTTGTTGCGCCTGCTGGACATCACGCCTGATTAGGGAGAGAGAATAATGCTCAAGCATGAACAAATTGAGAAGAGCGTACCGCTACTGATCATTCTTACGTTGCTGGTTGTACTCTGGGGGGGGTTGCTGGAAATCGTGCCGCTCTTTTTCCAGAAATCCACCACGACACCAGTTGAAGGCACCAAGCCTTACGACGCTGTTCGCCTGGTCGGGCGCGATGTCTACGTTCGGGAAGGCTGCTATCTGTGTCACTCACAGATGATTCGTCCGTTCCGTGCTGAAACCGAGCGCTATGGTCATTACTCTGTTGCGGGTGAGTATGTTTATGATCACCCGTTCCAGTGGGGTTCCAAGCGTACCGGTCCTGATCTGCATCGTGTTGGCGGTCGCTATTCGGACGAGTGGCAACGTGCTCACCTGATGAATCCTCGGGACGTTGTGCCAGAGTCCAACATGCCGGCCTTCGCTTTCCTTGCCGCTACCAAGGCAAAAGATTCCGTTGGCGCAGATGTCGAAAAGAAGATGGAAGTCATGCGTACGTACGCCAATGTGCGTGGTTTGCCGACTTACTCTGATGCAGACATCAAAGGGGCCAAGGCTGCCATTGGCGACATGACGGAAATGGATGTTCTGATTGCTTACCTGCAAGGCATGGGTACGGCACTGAGCACGATGAAGTAATGGCCATGGACATCAACGATCTGCGTTCCATTGTTACTGTTGCCGGTTTGGTTTGTTTTCTGGCGATCGTGGCATGGGCTTACGGCAACAGCAGTAAAAAGGGGTTTGAAGAAGCCGCTCAGTTGCCGTTCGCAGAAGATGATGATGATGGTGCGGCGTCCCGTACGTCGCACCCGCGCTGAAATAAAGGAAAGCAAATGAGCGATTTCATTAATGATTTTTGGAACCTGTACGTCATTGTGATTGTGCTGGGCAGTATTCTTGCCTGCGCGGTATTGCTGATTGTTCAGGGCAAGGCAACCTTCACACCGGGCAAGACAATGGGTCATGTCTGGGATGAGACCCTTGAGGAGTACAACAACCCTATGCCCCGTTGGTGGAGTTGGTTGTTTGTAATTACCGTGATTTTTGCATTGGTTTATCTTGCACTCTATCCAGGACTGGGTAACTTCAAAGGTATGCTCGGATGGACTTCAGTCGGGCAGCATACGGCTGAGGTTGCAAAGGTGGATGCAGCTGTCAAGCCGCTGTACGACAAGTATCTTGCTATGGATCTCAAAGCTGTTTCAGCAGACAAGCAAGCTATGGAGATGGGTAAGCGCCTGTATTTGACCTACTGTATGCAGTGCCATGGTGCTGATGCTCGTGGTGCAAAGGGTTTCCCAAATCTGACGGACAGCGATTGGCAATGGGGTGGTGAGCCTCAACAGATTGTTGAGACGATCGCCGCTGGTCGTATGGCCATGATGCCTCCGCACGCTCATCTGGGTGCAGATACGGTCAAGGATCTGGCGAACTACGTCCGCTCCCTCTCCGGCTTGCCGAATGACTCCGTCCGTGCTGCCAAGGGTGCTACCGCATTTACGGAAGCTGGTTGTGCTGGTTGTCACGGTATGGATGCCAAGGGCGGTCAGGCTGTAGGCGCTCCGAATCTGACGGACAAGGTCTGGTTGTACGGTTCTTCCGAAGCAACGATTACCGAGACCATCAATAACGGACGTCAAAACAAGATGCCTGCTTGGAAGGATTTCTTGGGCGAAGCAAAGGTGCATCTGCTGTCTGCATACGTAATGAGCGTTGGACAGGCTAAGTAATTTCTGAGCATTCGAGGAAGGGGCAACGCTATTGTTGCCCCTTTTTTAAAATTGAACTCTTATAAACCATATCAAAATGAAGTTGCTTATACGGTTTTTCCGTACAGCTTCATTCTGATACGGTTTCCAGAATATGATTGAAAATAAAGACATTTCTCGTCAGTCGCCCTCTGCTATACCAGCAGAGGTCTCTTTTTATGAGAAACACAAAAAAATCTACGTTCGTGACGTCAAGGGTTGGTGGACGTCATGGCGCTGGGCACTCGTCTGGATTACCCAAATACTATTTTATGGAGCCCCTTGGCTTCAGTGGAATGATCGGCAAGCAATACTTTTCCATCTTGTCGATCGAAAATTTTATTTGTTCGGGTTGGTTCTGTGGCCTCAGGATGTTTTTTACCTGGCGGTACTCCTAATCATTTCTGCATATGTCCTGTTTCTATTTACAGCAATTGCTGGGCGGCTTTTTTGTGGTTATGCCTGCCCTCAAACTGTCTATAGTGAAATCTTCATGTGGGTTGAAGCACGAATAGAAGGAGATCGCTCGAGCCGGATGAAATTGGATTCAAAGCCGATGAACGCAAAAAAATTTGCTCTGAAGTCGGCCAAGCATCTAATCTGGATTTTGATTTCCTTGTGGACAGGGTTCACTCTGGTTGCCTACTTCTCGCCAACGCGCGAGTTGCTCTCCGCTTTCCCTCTCGGGTTCTCTGGATGGGAGATATTCTGGACATTGTTTTATGCCGGGTTCTGTTACATGCAGGCGGGTTTTCTGCGTGAACAGGTATGCAAGTACATGTGCCCTTATGCGCGCTTCCAAGGGGTAATGTTTGATCCGGATACCTTGGTGATCACCTACGATCCGGAGCGAGGAGAGCCCCGTGGGGCGAAGCGGAAAGGACTGGAGGCAGCAAATCTCGGAGACTGTGTTGATTGTGGTCTTTGTGTCGCTGTCTGTCCTACAGGTATTGATATCCGGAAGGGAATTCAGTACGAATGTATTGGTTGCGGCGCTTGTATTGACGCTTGCGATCCAGTGATGAGTAAGTTGGGAAAGCCCAAGGGTTTAATCAGGTACACCACGGAAAATGCGATGGCCAAGCATTTTTCCTCAAAGGACGTTGCGTCTCATCTGCTTCGTCCTCGCATATTGCTGTACTCCGCTATCCTCATCCTCATCTCGATTGCTACAGCTTGGTCAATTGCGACACGTGTACCTTTAATGGTGGATGTTATTCGTGATAGATCAACACTTGCCCGTGAAGCCGACGACGGTGGCATCGAAAACGTCTACACACTCAGATTCATGAATACCACCGAGATGCAACAAAGCTACGATCTCTCTGTTGAGGGTGAGGGAATGGATAGTATTTCGATTAGGGACTGGCGTCCGGTAGAAGTTTCCAGTGCGGAAAATCGGGAAGTCACTGTCGTGGTATATGCTCCTCCTGCGAGTGGCAAAAAAGGGGCAAATACTATTTATTTCAATATCAAAGCCTTGGGCAATGCCAAAATTGCTATTCGAGAAAAGGCTTCCTTTCTGGTGCCATGAGATGAGTAATTCGATGACCCTAAAAAACGATAATCAGCCGTGGTACCGTGAGCCTTGGCCTTGGATTTTGATGGCCGGACCGGGTATTGTGATCATTGGCGCAGTGATTACCATCTGGCTTGCGGTAGTCAGTAACGACGGATTGGTTACGGACGATTACTACAAGCAAGGGATGACCGTAAATCAGAAGCTCCAGCGCGATCATCATGCCGCTAGTCTGGGCCTTAGTGCCGACTTGATGCGCTCAGGTAATGGTATTCGCTTGCTTATCAATTCCTCTGCAGGGGGGGATTTGCCCGAACTGCTCAATATTCGCTTGGCTCACCCTACACAGTCGGGTTTTGATCAAGTCGTTAAAATGAAGCTGGTAGGGCAGGGGTTTTATGAAGGGAGTCTACTTGCAGATATAAATGGACGTTGGCATGTTTCTATAGAGGATCCTGCCGGGAAGTGGCGTCTGCAAGGTGATTGGCGTGTTGATTCTGAAGAGCCGCTTCGCGTTACGGCAAAGGCGGGTTGATTTTATTGTTACTGGGAGGTGACTTATGGCTTGGGAATTGCTGTTTACTAGCGATATTGGCTTGATGAGTTTGGTTGTCATTGTTGGTGTTTTGGTGATTGGTGCCGTTATGGGCAAGATGTACTCCAATAAGATGGAAGAAGATTCCCGCAATAGCGGCAACTGAGCAGATTCATTTATGTTTGTAGCCCCGGCCCGCTTTGGCGATCCCGGGGCTTTTCGTTTTCTAAAGGCAGTGTTGCTCTCACTTGCGCTTCATGCAGTTGTAAGTTTTTTGGCATATCCAACGGCAATACGTTCTGGAACGGATTCTCTGAATAACGGAAGACCGGGGCACTCGATGAGAGGAGATTTCTTGCCCGCCAAATTGAAGGAGCAGAGGGCTGCCAAAGAAAGCTTGGGAAAAATCCCTGAAGTTGCCGAAAGCAATAAATTATTTAGGCGAATACAGGTGCCGGGCAGGCAGCGTCGCAGCAAAAAAGAATTATCGCCAGACGTCGTGCCAGGTTATAGAGCCCAGCACGGTGGCGCAGTGAGTGCCAATACACCACAACCCGGGAGTGGCGACGACTTGGTTCGCTACCGGCTCTCCTTGGCGCGAGCACTGCGGAAAGAAACGAGAGATTCCAAATTCGAGACCAATTCCAAATATCACGCTGAAATCGAAATTACAAAAAACGCTCTCGGCGCCAGGCAGGAATTACAAATTAAAGGAGGGGACGATGAGGAGCGGGAAAAACTCAAAGAGCTGATTGCAAAGGTACTTCTGGACGTATCTGTCCCCACTAGTCTGCTGGTTGGCCACCGATACACCCTTGAATTCAAATTGGATGGCAATTAGAGCGGCAGGCTATACCGGAGAAAGTATACGGTTATGAAATGAATACCTACCCTTTGAGCGGTCGCTAAAAAAGAGTTGTAGACATAACTTGACGCTCTCGAAGGAGATCCTGTCCCAAGGCACGTTTTTCTCGGAGAAAAGTCCGACATCCAGGCTCTCAAGGCCTGGATTGTAATCGGGCATAGCCATCCTGCCTCTGTAAAACAAATGAATCTGGCTGATATGAGGAATGTCAAACATCGCAAACGGCGCCTCGATATTGATCACAGCCCCCGCTTCCTCAAATGTTTCCCGAATTGCTCCCGCCTCAGCTGACTCGTCGTTCTCCATGAATCCGGCAGGAAGTGTCCAGTAACCCAACCTCGGCTCAATTGCGCGCTTGCAAAGCAGAATTTTTCCATCCCATTCGGCAATCGCGCCCACGATGACTTTTGGATTTTCGTAATGGATATGACCGCAGCTAGCACAAACCTGCCGCGGACGGTTGTCGCCTTCAGGAATGCAGGTAGACAAACGATTAGCGCATTGCGTGCAGAATGTGATCACGAGCAGGTGAGAAGATTTGTTAATTCCGGTAGTCTAGCACCTCGCCGGTATCGAAATTGATAGCAATGGCAAACTGAACTTGCTTTGCTTAGTTCCGGAGCCTGTGGCTACAATAGGCAAACTAATATGCAAAATAACCGTCGCTCAAATTTGCCACGGTTTTGGGGGCGTTAAATGTTTCTGATTGTTGGATATGTCATCATCTTGGCGTCTTCGCTTGGTACCTACGCGGTTCACGGCAGTTTGCTGGCGCTATGGGTGCCAATGGAATATATCGCCATCATCGGGTTGACCGTTGGTGGATTTGTGGCAGGCAATGACATTAAAATTATCAAGGCCACAGTTGCAGCAGTGCCGGGAGTTTTCAAAGGATCCCCTTACAATAAAAATTACTACATTGATACGCTCGCACTGCTGTTCGAGATCCTTGCCAAGGTTCGAAAAGAAGGTTTGATGTCGATTGAAGGGGATATTGAAAATCCTGACTCCAGCCCTGTATTTTCGAAATACCCTGCCATCGTAGGTGATCACCATGTGCTCGAATTCATGACCGATTACTTGCGCATGATGGTAGGTGGCAACCTGAATACCGTCGAAATCGAGAGCTTGATGGATGTGGAGTTGGAAACTCACCACCATGAGGCGGCAGAGCCTGCGCATGTTGTCCAGAAGGTCGGTGACGCAACCCCTGCGTTTGGTATCGTCGTCGCGGTGATGGGGGTGGTTAACGTGATGGGTTCGGTTGGTGAGCCACCCGCTGTTCTCGGGAAAATGATCGGCGGAGCCTTGGTGGGTACCTTTCTTGGTATTTTGATTTCCTACGGTTTTGTCGCGCCGGTAGCAAGTTTGCTTGAACAAAAAGCACATCAGTCTGCAACAATTTACAAAACCATCAAGATGGTGCTGCTGGCTTCAATGTCGGGGTATGCCCCTCAGGTCGCAATCGAGTTTGGCAGAAAGACGCTAGGCGGACATGAGCGACCGAGCTTCAAGGAGCTTGAGGAAGAGCTAAAGGCTCGTAAAGGCAAGTAAGTCACTCGTTCACATTTAAGAAAGGGCGAAAATGAGTGACGATTCCACGCGTCCAATAATCATCAAGCGAAAAAAGGTTGTTGCCGGCGGCGCTCACGGTGGCGCTTGGAAGATTGCCTATGCCGACTTCGTGACAGCGATGATGGCGTTTTTTCTGCTGATGTGGCTGTTGGGTTCGACCGCTCAAGGTGACCTGAAAGGGATTGCGGATTTTTTTCAAAATCCCGTGAAGGTTTCCATGCAGGGTGGGTCGGGTACTGGTGATGCCACCAGCGTATTGAAAGGGGGCGGGCAAGATCTGACCCGCCAGAGCGGGCAGGTGAAGCGTGGCGACGTTGAGGCAAAGAAGTCGACATCGTTCTCCAAAGAGGCGCAGCTGGAATTTCGTCGCAAAGAACGGGAACGCTTGGAGTTGCTCAAGTCTGACATTGAAAAAATGATTGAACAAACGCCAATGTTGGCTCAGTTCAAAAAACAACTGCTGTTGGATATTACAAGCGAAGGCTTGCGCATTCAGATCGTTGATGAACAAAATCGTCCGATGTTTGACTCAAGTAGCGCTGATCTCAAGCCGTATACCAGAGACTTGCTGAGAGCTATTGGGCGCATGCTGAACGACGTTCCAAATCGTGTGAGTCTGGCCGGACACACCGACGCAGCGCAGTTTGTCGGCGGGAGTCAGGGATTTTCGAATTGGGAGTTGTCGGCAAATCGTGCCAATGCTTCGCGCAGGGAACTGGTCGTTGGCGGGATGGAGGATCATAAGGTACTGAGGGTTGTTGGCTTGGCTTCAACGCTGCTGTTTGACAACAACGACCCGTTGAATCCAGTGAATCGGCGGATCAGCATTGTGGTATTGAACAAAAAAACGGAGCAGGCAATCCTTCAGGAGGAGGGTCCTGAGTCTGAGATCAGTGATGTTGAAGATGTGCCTGCTGGTCTGAAATTGCCCGGAGCTGTAAATGAACGGGCAAAGTAACTTAATGATGTGTTCTTGGCTGGAGTTCGGATGTCAAAGGCAAGCTTGATTCTGCTGGGGGTTGCTTGGACTTCGCTGACAGCCGTTACGCTTTGGCATGTTGCACCAGGCGCTCAGTCCGGGGCGGTCATGATGGGATTTGTGATAGCAGCAACAGGCTGGGTGATGGCTGCGTCTTTTCTTCGCCAGTCTGCTTCAGCACCGAGTGTGAGCGAGCCCGTAAATTCAATTGATCGGCAGATTATTGAGCAAGGC
Organism: uncultured Rhodocyclaceae bacterium; assembly: GCA_937892345.1. GTDB lineage: Bacteria > Pseudomonadota > Gammaproteobacteria > Burkholderiales > Rhodocyclaceae > Azonexus. The sequence goes on from CALAGF010000133.1 coordinate 10,040, forward strand.
AGTCAGTCTATTCAATGTATGGCGAATGAATTTGAAGTGCAGATAAAGGAAATGCGCGAAGAAATTTTGCGTGCGCAACGCATATTTTCAGAGGCTATCGATTCCTTGATTGCAAGTTTTCAGCAAATGCACGTTCAGACACGTCGACAGCAGCAACTCGGTTTACAGGTCGTTTCCGGTGGCAGTGAGGCTATTGGCGGCTCGGATTTTCATCAGTTTGCAAGCAAGACTTCTGAAACGCTTCGGCAGTTTGTGGATAGCGTCATTCAGAATTCCCGTGTAGCGATGTCGCTGGTTGAAATGACTGATCGCATGAGTGTGCAGATGCGATATGTCCAGGGGATGCTCGGCGAAATTGAGGGGATTGCAAAGCAAACGAATCTCCTCGCACTGAATGCCGCGATTGAGGCTGCGAGGGCGGGTGAGGCGGGCAGGGGGTTTGCTGTGGTTGCTGACGAAGTTCGCGATCTTTCCGGGCGAACAAATCATTTCAGCCGTCAGATACGTGCTTCATTAGTAGATATTCAGACAACGATCTCCGAGACGGAGTCTGCAATCAATCGGATGGCTGCACAAGATATGACTTTTGCTCTGACTTCCAAAAGTGATGTCGAGCAGGCCATGAAGGACATAGAACAAATCAACCTGAGCACCGAAGGTGCTGTGAGTGAACTGAACGAAATTGCGAATGATGTCGAAAATGCGGTTGGGAAGGCGATTATGTCGCTGCAGTTCCAAGACATGGTGACCCAGCTGTTGGGGCATGTACAGCGCCGCCTTGACTTGCTGGATGAGGTGGTGGGCGACGAGCGCAAAATGCTCACAACCCTTCTGGGGTCGGAAAATCCGGCAGATACGATGCGTAAGCTTGGAGAGATACAATCGCACGTATATCAGGTTTCGCAAAAACTTGTATCCATGAAACAGGACGTTGAGCATAACCCGGTGGCACAAACAGGGTATGCTAGCGGGGCTGTAGAATTGTTCTGATTAACAAATGAGGGAAAAATGGCAAAAACCATTCTTGCAGTTGATGATTCCGCCTCCATTCGTCAGATGGTGTCTTTCACGCTGAAAAGCGCTGGCTACGATGTGGTCGAAGCAGTAGATGGTCAGGATGGCCTCGATAAGGCCAAGGCTCGCTCGGTTAACCTGGTGTTGACGGACCAAAATATGCCCCGCATGGACGGTCTGACCTTGATCAAGAATCTGCGCGCCTTGCCGCAATATGGCTCAACGCCCATTCTGATGCTGACAACCGAATCATCCGATGCCATGAAGTCTCAGGGGCGTGCGGCAGGCGCAACCGGATGGCTGGTCAAGCCCTTCGATCCGCAAAAACTGATTGAGGTCGTGCGCAAGGTCATCGGTTAAGCCGGGTCCTTACGATTCGAATTCGCTGATTTTTGTTGCATCGGTTTTCGGTACGCAGTCTGATTGCATGCCGTCGGAGGGGGAAGCATGTCTATCGACATGAGTCAGTTTTATCAGGTGTTTTTCGAGGAGTCAGCGGAGCACCTGGCAGCCATGGAATCCTTGCTGCTGAATCTGGATGTGGATAATCCGGACATGGAGCAGCTGAATGCGATTTTTCGTGCTGCGCATTCGATCAAGGGCAGTGCCGGGACCTTCGGTTTTACCGATCTGGCCGAGACCACTCACATCCTTGAAAACCTTCTGGATCGAATCCGGAAGGAAGAGCTGACATTGCGCTCGGATATGGTGGATGCCTTCCTTGAGGCTGGCGATGTACTCGGCTCCATGTTGGAGGCACATCAAGGCCGCGGTGAGGTGGATGCGGATACCGTTGCGCTGATCTGCGCCAAGCTGCGCCGCCTGTCTTCGGACGAAGCGCCGCCCGCGGTGGCCCAAGCGCCAGTCCAGGCCCCAACAGCAGTTGCAGCGCCTTCAGGAAGCACGTTGGTGGAGCCTCAGCCTGTTGCGGGTGACGAGGTCGCAGTTCGTGTGCCTCATGACAGCGGACGGCGACTCTACGATATCCAGTTTGTGCCGACCGATGTGGCGCTCAAGGGTGTTGGTATCGACAACCTGCTGGATGAGCTGCGCAGCTTTGGCGAACTAGAGATCGTCAGCAGGCCTGAAGCCGGAGGCAGTGGCCCCGGATTTTGGGAATTGCGCCTGTTGACCGAAGCAGTGCCGGATACCTTCTCGGATCAAATCGATTTCGTCGCCGAAAACGGTGCGTGGCGCGTTACCGAGGACAAGTCGGTGGCTCCGGATGGCACGACGGCCTTTGGCTTCTTTGGAGACTCTCCAGGCTTGCCGGACGAGGCTCGGGGCTACGGTTTTTTCGCTGATGCCAACGCAGGAGAAGCTGCCGCTTCATCCCAACAGGTGCCGGATGGCGATGGCTACGGATTTTTTGAGCCATTGCCCGCAGCGGTAGCCGCGCAAGCTGCTGGCGAAGAAGGCGATGGTTTTGGTTTCTTCGCGCCTTTGCCGACGCCTGCACCGGACAAAAAAATGCCGGACGATGGCGATGGTTATGGGTTTTTTGCCCCGGAAACGACCGCTGCATCGACGTCGACCGTAGTACCGGCTCAATTGGCCGAAGAGGGCGATGGATTTGGATTTTTTGAACCACTGAAGCCGGTTGCTCAGCCAGAACCCGTTGTCGTGGCCGCACCCGTGGTTGCGCCGGCACCGGTGATTGAAGCGCCGCCACCCGCCAAGCTGGCATCTGCGCGCCCAGCGAAGCCGGCTGCTGCGCCTGCTGCCGGTGGTGAATCGTCGATTCGTGTCAGCGTCGAAAAGGTGGATCAATTGATCAACCTCGTCGGTGAACTGGTGATTACGCAAGCGATGCTGCTGCAAACCGCGACTCAGATGCAGGAGGCTGCGCCTGAGCGCTTGATCAATGGGTTGGCACAACTCGAAAGAAATACCCGCGATCTTCAGGAATCGGTGATGTCGATCCGGATGATGCCGATTTCCTTCGTATTCTCACGCTTCCCGCGCGTGGTCCGCGACCTCTCCTCCAAATTGGGCAAGCAAGTTGAGCTGAAGACTTCCGGCGAAACCACGGAGCTTGACAAGAGCCTGATCGAGCGTATTACTGACCCCTTGACCCACCTGATCCGCAACAGTCTGGATCACGGCATCGAGTTGCCGGAAAAACGCGTAGCTGCTGGCAAGAGCCCTGCCGGTACGATTACCCTCAAGGCCTACCACCAAGGCGGCAATATTGTCATTGAAGTGGGGGATGACGGGGCCGGTCTGCCGCGTAACAAGATTCTCTCCAAGGCCCGTGAACGGGGCCTGCCGGTGTCTGATCAGATGACCGACCAGGAAGTGTTCAATCTCATTTTCGAGGCGGGATTTTCTACCGCAGATCAGGTGACGGATGTTTCCGGGCGTGGTGTCGGGATGGACGTTGTCCGGCGGAATATCCAGTCCATGGGCGGCCGAGTCGATATTGACTCAATGGCAGGCATTGGTACCCGGATGACTGTCCGGCTGCCGCTGACGCTGGCAATTCTTGACGGGATGTCGATCGCCGTCGGTGATCAAACCTACATTCTGCCGCTCTCCTACGTGGTGGAATCTCTGCAGCCGCAGATGGGGGACATCAAGACGCTATCGAATCAGGCAAGGGTGATTCAGGTTCGTGGTGAATATCTGCCGGTTGTTGTTCTGCACGAGGTATTCAACCTCAAGTCAAGCTGGACTGATTTCACGCAGGGCATCATGGTGGTTCTGGATGCCGATGGTGCCAAGGCCGCCTTGTTTGTCGATGCGCTGGTCGGTCAGCATCAAGTCGTAATCAAGAGTCTGGAAGCAAACTATCGCAAGGTACCGGGAGTGTCCGGTGCGACGATCATGGGCGATGGGCATGTGGCCCTGATCCTGGACGTCTCTGCCATCGCCGGTATGGCCCGTTCAAACATGCAGAAGGCCGTCTGACGGCTTGCCAAGGAGTAGATGATGGAAGTGATGACCCACAATAGCGCGGCAGCCACAGGCGAAGAAGACCTGGCAGCAAGCGAGTACCTGACCTTCACGCTGGGCAGTGAGGAGTACGCAATCGATATCCTCAAGGTTCAGGAAATCCGTGGTTACGAGCAACCCACCCTGATTGCCAATGCGCCGTCCTTTATCAAGGGCGTGATCAATCTGCGCGGCATCATCGTGCCCATTGTCGACCTGCGCATCAAATTCAACTTGGGCAAGGTCGAGTACACGCCATTTACCGTCGTGATCATCCTCAATGTCGCCGGTCGGGTGATCGGTGCCGTGGTTGACAGCGTTTCCGATGTGATTTCGCTGACGCCGGCGCAGATTCGTCAGGCACCGGATTTCTCGGGAACCTTTGATACCAAGTACATCCAGGGGTTGGCCGCCATCGATACCCGGATGTTGATCGTGACCGATATCGAACGTCTGATGACCAGTGCGGATATGGCGCTGATTGATTCCGCTGCAGAATAGCCCCGGTTTGAAGAGAGTTTGAGCATGCCCAATCTTCGCAACATGAAAATCGGTAGCCGCCTGATTCTGGCAACGGTCGGGGCCTTGGGGCTGATGCTGACCTTCGTGATCATCGCGCTGTTCGGACTGCGCATGATTAGCGACAAGGCCGAGCATATTGCCGGCAATGCCTCCGAGATCACGCGGCAGGCACTGGAAATGGAAACGCGTGGACTCAGTATCGGCAACAACATGCGCGACATGATGTTGTACGAGGAGATTGATCGTCAGCGTGCAGAGCGCGAACGTGCGGATACGACCTTTAAGCAGGTTCGCGAACTCGAAGGCGCGATTGGTCAGCGACTGGAGAGCGCCGAACTCAAAGCCGCATTTGCCAAAATTGCGCCAATGCGGGACAAGGCCGCAGCGGTTACTGCCAAACTGGCTGAATTGATTCGTGTAGGTGACAGGGGGGCAGTCGACACCTATTTTTCGTCGGATTTCAAACCGGCGATGCAATCCTGGTCGGACGCCATCGCGGGGCTGGTGCATCAAGTCCATGCGGAAAATACGGCGGGTCTTGCCGCGATCGCTGATACGCGGTCAAACGTTCAGATGCTGATGATTGCCTTGATGGTGATTGCGGTGATAGTCATGCTCCCTTCGGGCATCTGGGTGACTCGCCAGATTACTGGGCCTTTGCATGCTGCGGTTAGCACTGCCAATGCGGTGGCCAGCGGGAATTTTGACAACACACTGGATCTCTCTGGCAAGGACGAGCCTGCGCAGTTGATGCAGGCGCTGAGTCGGATGCAAGTTGACCTGAAGGCGCGGACGGAAGAAGAGCATCGGGTTGCCAGCGAGGCACTGCGAATCAAGGTGGCGCTGGATGGCACATCGAACAGTGTGATGGTGGCCGATGTCGATGGCGTAATCATTTACTGCAATCAGGCGGTGCTGGACATGATGCGCACGGCAGAAGCCGATTTGCGCAAGGTGCTGCCCAATTTCAGTGCAGACCGGATACTCGGTTCGAACTTCGATATTTATCACCGTCAGCCCACGCATCAACGCAACATGCTGGCTGGACTCAAGGGCAGTCACCGCTCAGAGATTCAGGTTGGCGGGCGTACGTTCTCTCTTGTTGCCAGTCCGATTGTGGGGGAATTGGGTGAACGTCTCGGAACCGTAGTGGAGTGGCTTGATCGTACTGCCGAAGTGGCCATCGAAGAGGAGGTCAGCGGCATTATCCGTGCGGCAGCCTCCGGTGACTTTTCCCGGCGCATCGCGGCTGACCAGTTGCAGGGCTTCTTCCGGGAAATATCAACGGGCATCAACAGTTTGCTCGAAGCCAGTGGCCATGCGCTGGAAGAAGTGGGCGCCATGTTGAATCGCCTGTCCAATGGCGATTTGACACAAAAAATTGAATCCGATTACCAGGGCGTGCTGGGGCGTTTGCGTGACGATGCCAATACTACGGTCGACAACCTGCGGGAGATCGTTTTCTCGATCAAGGGTGCGACGGACTCGATCAATACCGCAGCACAGGAAATTGCCTCGGGCAATCAGGATCTTTCGGGACGCACAGAGCAGCAGGCATCAAGCCTTGAGGAAACTGCTTCGAGCATGGAGCAATTGACCGGGACGGTACGTCACAACGCCGAAAACTCGCGTACGGCCAACGAGCTCGCAGCCAGTGCCCAGGATGTGGCAGAGCGCGGGGGGGATGTGGTAGCCAAAGTGGTGGATACGATGTCGGCGATACACCTCTCCAGTAACCGGATTGCCGACATTATCGGCGTGATTGATGGTATCGCCTTCCAGACCAATATTCTGGCACTCAACGCAGCTGTTGAGGCAGCACGCGCAGGTGAACAGGGACGTGGTTTTGCCGTGGTGGCGACTGAGGTGCGTAACCTCGCCCAGCGGAGTGCCGGTGCCGCAAAAGAAATCAAAGAGCTGATTTCCGATTCTGTGGACAAGGTTGAACAGGGGAATCGTTTTGCCAATCAAGCCGGCAAGACGATGGCTGAGGTGGTCAACAGCATTCAACGTGTAGCGCAAATCATGGCCGACATTTCCAATGCGAGCCGCGAGCAGAGTGGTGGCATTGATCAGGTTGGACGTGCAGTGACCCAGATGGACGAAATGACGCAGCAAAATGCCGCTTTGGTTGAAGAGGCAGCCGCTGCAGCAGAAAGCCTGGAGGAGCAAGCGCGCAATCTGGTGCAGGCCGTTTCGGTATTCAGTCTGCCGGGTAGCACAACCGTTGCCACCATCGTGCCTTCGACCCCCAAGCTTGCACTGCCACGGTCAACTCCGGAAAACACGTTTAAATCGGCATCTCTGCCGCTATTGGATATGCCCGACGATGACGAGTGGGCCGAGTTTTAATCGTAATACATAACAACGAGATGGATGCCTGATGAGAGATAACCAGCCTGTAACCAATCGCGAAGTACTGTTGACCGATCAGTCGCTGATCGTTTCCAAGACTGATCTGAAGGGTCGTATTACCTACATCAACAAGGACTTCATCGATATCAGCGGCTTTACCGAGGGTGAGCTGATTGGTCAACCGCATAACCTGGTACGCCATCCCGATATGCCGGCAGAGGCATTTGCCGACATGTGGCAGGACCTTAAAGATGGCCGTCCGTGGACCGGTATGGTCAAGAACCGGTGCAAGAATGGTGACCATTACTGGGTGCTGGCCACTGCAACTCCGATTCGGGAGGGGGGGCAGGTCACCGGTTACATGTCCGTTCGCCGCTTGCCTTCCCGTCACCAGGTTGAAGCTGCGGAAAGTGCGTATCGCCTGTTCAAGGAAAAGCGCGCCGGAGGCTTGCGTATTCGCCACGGTGCTGTAGTCAAGGGTGGCGAAGGAATATTTGCCTCGTGGTCCTTGCGACAGAAGTTGCTGAGTGTTTTTGCCGGGCTGCTGTTCACCATGGTGCTGCTCGCCGGACTAGGCATCTCCGGGATGAAAACCATCGATGGTGCCAGTGATCGCCTGCATAATGAAGCGCTAAAACCCACGCAGGCGCTGGCTGTGATTGGTCGCCTGATGGCTGATAACCGCAGTCAGGTCCTCTTGTCTTTGCAGCATGATCCGGCGGGTAAATACGCTGCGATGCACGATCATCCTGTCGACTTTCACCTCAAGCAAATCGACACCAATATCGCTGAAATCACGCGGCAATGGGATGTAGATC
>CALAGF010000134.1 GCA_937892345.1 uncultured Rhodocyclaceae bacterium
TTTTTCGTGGTCAGCAACATCTTTCCGCACAACGCCAAACTCACCACCTACCTTGAAGACATGGCACCCGTCGTCGCGCTCAAACCCGACGCGCTGATCATGTCCGACCCCGGGCTGATCGACATGGTGCGCACGGCATGGCCGGAGCAGGTCATCCATTTATCGGTACAAGCCAATACGGTCAACTGGGCGGCTGTCCGTTTCTGGAAAAAAATGGGCGTTGACCGCGTGATTCTGTCTCGCGAACTCTCACTCGACGAAGTTGCCGAAATTCGCCAGCAATGCCCGGATATCGAGCTTGAAGTCTTCGTTCATGGCGCGCTCTGCATCGCCTATTCCGGCCGCTGTCTGCTATCCGGGTATTTCAACCACCGCGACCCCAATCAGGGCACCTGTACCAACTCCTGCCGCTGGGATTACAAAGTACATACGCCGGCAGAACAGCCGGTGCAGTTCATGGATCGCGATGCCGAAATCCTGATCGAGGAAAAACAGCGCCCCGGCGAAATGATGCCCATCGAAGAGGATGAGCACGGCACCTACATCATGAATTCCAAGGACCTGCGCGCCATCGAGCATGTGCATCGGCTGACCGAAATCGGCATCGATTCACTGAAGATCGAAGGCCGGACCAAGAGCCCCTACTACGTCGCCCGCACCTGCCAGTCCTATCGCCAGACCATCGACGATGCGGTTGCCGGCCGCCCCTTTGATGCCAGCCTGCTGCGCGAACTCGAACACCTTGCGAACCGCGGGTACACCGATGGTTTCTACCAGCGCCATCACGATGCCGAACACCAGAATTACCTGCGCGGTCATTCCGAATCCGACCGCAGCCAGTATGCCGGCGATGCAACCCGCTTTGATGCACAGCGCGGTCTGATGGAAATTGAAGTCAAGAACCGCTTCAGCCTCGGGGATCGTATCGAATGCGTGCATCCCCAGGGCAATCTGGTGAGCACCATCAGCCGCATGGAAAATGCAGGCGGCAGCCCGTTGACCGTTGCACCGGGTAGCGGCCACCGCGTCTGGATTGATTTGCCGGAAAAATTCGCCGGGGCCTTTATCGCCCGCTTTCATCAGGCTGCAGCCGGACAAGATTGACAAAGACACGGAAAAAGCCGAAAAAACGCCTTCCCGCAAGAACATCGAGCCATGACGCGAGTTCTAGACCGCCTGACTGCTTCACCCCGCCGATTGTTCGTTGCGGTCGCGCTGTTCGTCGTGCTCGACCTGAGCATTCTGGTCATCAATCTGTGGATTGCCCATCAAGTGGCCCTGGATGCGGTTGCAATCAATCTGGCGGGCCGGCAGCGCATGTTGTCGCAACGCCTGACCAAGGCCGCACTCCTCGCTTCGACGGATCCCGGATCTCCTGCCGCACAAGCCGCACGCGGTGAAATGATGGAAGCGGCCACCCTGTTCGACAGTACGCTGGCAGCATTCATCCATGGCGGCCCGGCCCAGGGTGGCGATGGCACCAGCGTGACGCTGCGGCCCGTTCAAACACCAGAGGGGCATGCCGCATTGAGCGCGGTCTTTGCGTTATGGCGTACCAGCGACCCGCTGCGGACGAGGATTGCCGGTGGCGACCCCGTTGCCATTGGAGAATTCCGCCACTTTCTGGTGGCCAACAATCTGCGCCTCCTTGATGGCATGAACCGCCTGACCACCTCACTTGAGCAAAGCTCGGTGGCTTCGACCAACCAGTTGCGAGCCATTCAGAGTCTGGCGTTCATGCTGGCCATGCTCAACTTCCTGCTCATTCTGGGTAGCCTGCTCAGACAACAGCGCAGCGCCACCAGGGCGCAACTGCACTGGCAAAGCGCTGCGCACCAGGATGTCCTGACCGGCGTGAACAATCGCGCAGCATTCGAGACCACGCTCACGCAAGCGATCGACGATGCCAGCCACAACCCGCAAGCGCTCACCCTGATGATGCTCGACCTCGATGCGTTCAAGCCGATCAACGACAGTTTCGGCCACGCCGTTGGCGACCTCGTGCTCCAGCAGTTTGCCAAGGGCCTGAGTGCGGTGGCGCGGAGTACCGACACCGTCGCCCGCCTTGGCGGCGACGAATTCGTCATCCTTTGTCCGAAGCTTGAAACCCCCGAACATATCGATGATTTTTGCCGGCGCATTTTTGGGGAAGTTGCGCAGATACACATTCCGGACTACCCCGAACTGCAGCTGGGCACCAGCATTGGCGTCGCCATCTTTCCCGCCGACGCAAAGGAAGCCAACGCGCTGCTGCGCGTTGCGGACGCGGCAATGTACGCCGCCAAACGACAGGGCGGGAATCGCTATCAGCTGGGCGGTGCAGCTTTCACCCGCCTCTGAGGCGATCAAATTTGCCAAGCCGCAAGGGTCAACACTATTTTTGACAAATTTACACAATAAAAACAAGGCACTGGTCTTTGTGCACCGCAGCATTTTCGGTGTAATATCCGGGTCATGAATCCGAAGCAAAACCGCATGCCGCTGATCGATGCCCTCAAGGCCATTGCCTCGCAGATCATCGTGCTGCACCACCTGATGCTTTATGGCCCGCTCGCAGCCGGCGCGGCGCTGGCCGCCCCTGATCTGGCTGAATGGCTGGTCGATTATGGGCGGATGGCAGTTCAGGTTTTTCTGGTCATTGGCGGCTTCCTGGCCGCACGCAGTCTTTCTCCCCATGGCAACGCCCTGCGCACCAATCCCTTGCAACTGATCGCCGCCCGCTACCTGCGTCTGGCCGTCCCTTTCCTGATTGCTGTCAGCATCGCGGTGGTCGCTTCGGCGCTGGCCGACCAATGGATGGATGATGACGCCATCCCCGCCCGCGCCACTATCGGCCAGTGGCTTGCCCATGCCAGCCTGCTGCACGGTGTGCTGGGTTCGGAATCGCTTTCTGCCGGTGTCTGGTATGTGGCCATCGATTTCCAGCTCTACGCCTTGATGGCCTTGCTGCTGTGGCTGGGGCACCGGCGCTTCGTGGCACCGCTACTGGTGATCGGGGTGGCGATCAGCGCCCTGTTCTGGTTCAACCGCCAGCCCGCATGGGACAACTGGGCGCTGTACTTCTTTGGCTCCTACGGACTCGGCGCGGCCATCTGGTGGACTTCGGGTGCAGGTCAACTCCGCTTGTGGACCGGCCTGATTACGACCTTCACCGTGGCCGCACTGGTCGTCGATTTCCGTCTGCGCATCGGTCTGGCGCTCAGCATTGCCCTGCTCATCGGCTTCAGCCGCCGCAGCGGCCTGCTCGAACGCTGGCCACAATCTTCGCTGCTGGACTACCTGGGCCGGATTTCCTACTCGGTATTCCTGATCCACTTCCCGGTGCTGCTGCTGGTTAACGCAGCCTTCGCCTTTTCAGGCAGCGACTCGGAAGTGGTCGCCATTTTTGGCGTTCTGATTGCGTGGACCGCAAGCGTGGTGGCTGGCACCGCCTTCCACCGCCGGGTTGAAGGCCCACAGGCCAGCCGTCAGATCAATCATGCCCTGCTCTCGCTCGGCAGCCATCTCTTGCTGGCAGCCTTCGCCGGCGGCAGGATGATGCGACGCGGCCTGCGCCGGATCATCCTCGGCCGCGTCTAGTCCCGTAACTCCTCGCGATTGCGGAAGGCATCCAGCGCTTCCGGATTGGCCAGCGCCTCGACATTCTTGACCGGTTGATCGTGCACCACGTTGCGCACAGCCAGTTCGACGATCTTGCCCGATTTGGTACGCGGAATATCCGCCACCTGAACCACCTTTGCCGGCACATGGCGCGGCGTGGTGTTGGCGCGAATCTGCTGCTTGATGCGGTCGACCAGTGCGGTATCCAATATTTGCCCTTCCTGCAATTTGACAAAAAGCACCACGCGCACATCGTCGGCCTTGCCCGGCGGCCAGTCCTGACCGATGACCAGCGACTCCAGCACTTCCGGCAACTGTTCTACCTGACGGTAAATTTCGGCGGTGCCAATCCGCACCCCGCCCGGATTCAGCGTGGCATCGGAACGGCCATAGATGATCACGCCGTCGTGGGCGGTCAGCTCCGAGAAGTCGCCATGGCACCAGATGTTGTCAAAGCGTTCGAAATACGCAGCGCGGTATTTTTTGCCCTCCGGATCGTTCCAGAAACCGACCGGCATCACCGGGAAGGGGCGGGTGCACACCAATTCGCCCTTTTCGGAACGTAGCGGCTGCCCGGCTTCATCGAAGACATCGACCGCCATGCCCAACGCCCGGCACTGGATTTCTCCGCGATACACCGGCAACACCGGGTTACCCAGCACAAAACAGGAAACGATATCGGTGCCGCCGGAAATCGAGGCGAGCAGGATGTCTTGCTTGATCTCGCGGTAGACCCAGTCAAACCCTTCCGGGGACAAGGGACTGCCGGTCGAGAACATGGCGCGCAAGGCACCCAGCTGGTGGGTCTTGCCCGGCGTCAGCCCGAGCTTGGCGGCAGCATCGATGAACTTGGCCGATGTCCCGAAGTGGGTCATTTTTTCCGCCTCCGCCAGATCGAACAGCACCTTGCCGCCATCGGCAAAGGGTGAGCCATCGTAAAGCAGCAGGGTGGCGCCGGATGCCAGGCCGGATACCAGCCAGTTCCACATCATCCAGCCGCAGGTGGTGAAATAGAAAACGCGGTCGCCCGGCCGCACATCACTGTGCAGCTGATGCTCTTTCAAATGCTGCAGCAAGACACCGCCGTGACAGTGCACGATGCATTTGGGAACGCCAGTGGTACCGCTGGAAAACATGATGAACAGCGGATGGGAAAAAGGCAGGCGCTTGAAAATCACGGAAATTTCCGGGTCGACCGCAGGCAAACCGGACCAGCAGACGGCCCCGGCAATGGCTCCGATTGCCGGCTGATCGGCCAGATACGGCACGACCACAATGCCTCGCAGCGACGGCATGCTGGCCACCACCTCGGCGTTCTTTTCCAGACAATCCACCGGTTTGCCGTTGTACCAGTAGCCGTCAACGCAGACCAGCACCTTGGGCTCGATCTGACCAAAGCGGTCGAGCACACCTTGCACCCCGAAATCCGGCGAGGCCGACGACCAGATTGCGCCCAGCGCAGCTGTTGCCAGCATGGCCACCAGCGTTTCCGGGAGATTGGGCAGATACCCGGCCACCCGATCACCCTCGCCAACGCCAGCAGCGATCAGGAACTGCTGGAAACGGGCAACTTCGCGCTGCAACTGATAACGGCTCATGCGCCGCTTGACCTTGTTCTCGCCCCAGAACACCAGCGCTTCGGTGTCACCCGCATCCTGCAACAGGTTTTCTGCATAGTTCAGGCGCGCCTGGGGATACCAGCTCGCACCGGGCATGCGCTCAGGGTCGACCAGCACATCCCGGCCTTTTTCGCCCAGCACCCCGCAGAAATCCCAGATGCTGTCCCAGAAATCAGCCGGTTGATCCACTGACCATTGCCAGGTGGCGGCATAATCGCCATGACCCATGGCCTGGATAAAGGCGGCCATGCGGGTCGCGCCGACGGTTTGCGGATTGGGCTGCCACAAAGGCTCCCGGTCGATGGCATAACTCATGTTGTCTCCCCCTCGGGTGTCGATTTTTCATGACAGGATAGCAGGTTAACGTTAACGTCAACTGTCGTCATCAGGACAATCCCTAACTTGAGGCACTTGCTAAGATGCTTCCCCATCACATCATAGGAGAAGGTAGATGAATGCTGTCGTATTGAGCGAAACCCACGGCAAAGTGGGGCTGATCCGGATCAACCGCCCGGAAGCGATGAATGCCCTCAACGATGCAGTTGCCGATGGCATCGCTGCCGCGGTCGACGCCTTCGAAGCCGATGAAAACATTGGCTGCATGGTGCTGACCGGCAATGAAAAAGCCTTTGCTGCCGGCGCCGACATCAGCGTCATGCGCCAGAACAGCTTCGACTACATGCATGCCTACAAAACCGATTTCGTCACGCGCAACTGGGAACGCATCCGCAGCGCCCGCAAGCCTGTGATTGCGGCCGTCTCCGGCTATGCACTGGGTGGCGGCTGTGAATTCGCGATGATGTGCGACATGATTTACGCTGCCGAAAATGCAAAATTCGGCCAGCCGGAGATCAAGATCGGCACCCTGCCCGGCGCCGGTGGCAGCCAACGTCTGCCGCGCGCAATCGGCAAAGCCAAGGCCATGGACATGTGCCTCAGCGGACGACTCATGAATGCGATCGAGGCCGAACAGGCCGGCCTGGTGGCACGCATTTTCCCCACCGAGACCCTGCTCGAGGAAACCCTCAAAATCGCACAGGACATCGCCAGCTACTCGCTGCCGGTCATCATGATGAACAAGGAGGCAGTCAATCGTGCCTTTGAATCCTCGTTGACCGAAGGCCTGCTTTTCGAACGCCGCCTGTTCCATGCGAGCTTCGGCCTCGACGACCAGAAAGAGGGCATGAACGCCTTTGCCGAAAAGCGCAAACCGGCCTTCAAAAACCGCTGAAATGCATCTGTACGTCGACATTTCGGCGCACGGACTCGGCCATCTGGCAATTGTGGCGCCGGTACTGAATGCGCTGGCCGAAATCAGCCCTGAACTTCGGTTGACCGTCGCCAGCGCCCTGCCGGCACAACGCCTGCGCGAAAGGATACAGCCGGCGTTCACCCATGTCGCCGCGGCCAGCGACTTCGGGTTTGTGATGCATGACGCCACCCGCATTGATTTGGCGGCCAGTGCCGCTGCGTATCGCGAGGCCCATGCCGACTGGCCGGCCACGGTGGCGCACGCAGCGGCAAAACTACAGGCACTGCAGCCTGATCTGGTTCTCACCAGCGTGGCCTACCTGCCCCTTGCCGCAGCACGTCAGGCCGGCATACCTTCGCTGGCACTGTGCTCGCTGAACTGGGCCGATCTGTTCAAGCATGTTTTCCCGCCTGCCGACTGGGCGGTAACAATTCACGCTGAAATCGAGGTCGCCTATGCGTCAGCCAACGCCTTTCTGCGCACAACGCCGGGCATGCCGATGCCGACTCTGCCGCAGCTAACGGACGTGGGCGTAATTGCCGTGCGCGGCACGCGACACGATCTCGGACTCGGCAAGCACCGCTGTGCGCTGCTTGCCATGGGCGGGATCACGCACCGCCTGCCGGTTGAAAACTGGCCACAAGGCAGCGGCTGGCGCTGGCTGCTTCCCGAAGCCTGGGCTTGCCAACACCCGGATGCGATCCCCATCGAAAGCTTCGGGCTGTCTTTTACCGATCTGCTGTGCTCGGTCGACGCCGTGATCACCAAACCGGGCTACGGCACCTTTACGGAAGCCGCCTGCAACGGCACGCCCGTGCTCTACCAAAGGCGTGAGGACTGGCCTGAACAGGACTGCTTGATCGAATGGCTGACACGCGAGGGCCAATCCCGCGAGATCACGGTCGACCGCCTGCATGATGGAAATTTCATCGACGCACTGAACAGCCTGTGCCAACAAGCCCGCAGGCCCTGCCCAGCGATCAACGGACCGCTGGCGGCTGCGCTGGCGATCAAAGGCGCCAGCCGTAATCCTTGAGCAATTCAGCCGTTTCAAACAGTGGCAAACCCATGATTCCCGTATAGCTGCCGGCAATGTGGGCGACAAATGCGCCGGCCTTGCCCTGAATGCCATAAGCGCCGGCTTTGTCCATCGGCTCCCCGGAACGGACATAGGCATCAATTTCCCCTGCCGCCAAGACCCTGAAGCGGACCGTGCTGACCGAGCAGACATAGCGTTGCTGCAATCCGTCGCTGAGCGCGACCCCCGTCAAGACCTGATGTTCTCTCCCGGACAGGCGTTGCAGGATAAGCGCTGCATGCGCGGCATCATCCGGCTTGCCAATAATCTCGCCATCCAGGGCCAGCGTGGTGTCGGCGGACAACACCGGGGCGGCCGGCAATTGCCGCAAGGTCAGCAGACGCGCGCCATGCGCCGCCTTGGCACGGGCCACACGCTCGACATAGACCAGCGAGGTTTCTCCAGCCAGCGGGGTTTCATCGGTTTCCGGATCGGCTCGCGGCCCCACACGGAACAATAGCGTCTCGAACGGCACCGCAATCTGGTGCAACAATTCGCGGCGGCGTGGACTGCGCGAGGCCAGGTAGATTCGCATCAACCCTCCCGGTGATAAGGGTGATTTTTCAGAACGCTGACCGCGCGATACAGCTGTTCGCACAGCAGCAAACGCGCCATGCCGTGGGGCAGAGTCAGGCTGGAGAGGCGCAAGCGATCGTCGGCCTGCTGCTTGAATTCCTCATCCAGACCATCCGCACCGCCAATCAGCAGGGCAACATCGCGGCCATCCTGCATCCACACTTCCAGGCGCTTGGCCAGCTTGAGCGTGGTCAGATCGTCGCCCTTCTCGTCAAGCACGACAATGCGCGGGCTGGCCGGCAGGGCATCGCGAATACGGGATTTTTCGGCGGCCAGCAATTGCTCGCGGGTCTTCGATCCGCGTGGCTCGGGCTTGATTTCAGAAACGCTGGTCGTGAGTTCGCGCGGCATGCGCTTGAGGTACTCGGCGCAGCCATCGTCTACCCAGGCGGGTTGGCGATGGCCGACGGCGAGGATGGCCAGCTTCATTCGCCGGCGGCCTGCTCCGCAGCCTTGCGCCGCTGTGCCGGGGTCAACTGCCAGAGTTCTTCAAGGTTGTAATGCTGGCGCACGCTCGGCTGCATCACATGGACGACGATATCGCCGATATCGACCAGTACCCATTCGCCGCCATCTTCGCCTTCGGTGGAAACAATCTCGCCACCGGCTTCCTTGACCTTGACTACCACGTTGTTCGCCAGTGCCTTGACCTGACGGTTCGAATCACCCGTGGCAATGACCACGTAGTCGAACATCGAGGTCAATTTGCTGGTGTTGATCACTTCGATGTTCTTGCCTTTGATGTCTTCAAGCGCCGAAACAACGATTTTTTGCAGCTTACGTATGTCCATTAGGGATTTCTGTAGAGAAAATGGGTCTGAATATAGTCGAGAACCTCGTCCGGAAGCAAATAGCGCGCAGACAGTTCGTTCGCCAGGAGCTTGCGGATCTGGGTTGCCGAAATGGCCAGCTGGGTCATCGCGAAAGTCGCGATCCGGCCGGCAGCAGCGGCTTTCAGGTCCGCAATGTCAGCCGCGCGCCGGGCGGAAAATGCCTCGGCAAGCTCGCTCGGAAGGCTGGCGCCTTCCACCGGAAATCCGGGACGGTGCGACACCGCCACATGGGCAAGGGCGAAAATCTCCTGCCAGCGATGCCAACTGGAGAGTCCGGCAAAGGCATCGGCACCGACCAGCAGCACC
The DNA here is from genome assembly GCA_937892345.1 of uncultured Rhodocyclaceae bacterium. Lineage (GTDB taxonomy): Bacteria > Pseudomonadota > Gammaproteobacteria > Burkholderiales > Rhodocyclaceae > Azonexus. The sequence goes on from CALAGF010000134.1 coordinate 9,265, forward strand.
AGCGGCTGTGTCGGCCCGTATTCGGCACGCAGGCGGGTCAAGGTGTCCACTGTATAGCTCGGCGCCATGCTCAGCACTTCGCTGGCATCGACCTGAAAACGGGGATTTCCGGCCGTCGACCGTTGCACCATCTCGAGACGTTGCAGGGCAGTCACTTGCGGTTGTCCGCGATGGGGTGGATTGCCCGCCGGAATCCAGCGCACGGCGCCCAGCCCGAGATGCGCCATCGATTCCTCGGCCAGCCGCAGATGGCCGAAATGCACGGGATCGAAAGTGCCGCCGAAAACGCCGACCGGATCAGACAATTTCGGAAATGCCGAAGATGTCGCGGTAGCAGACATAAAAACTGGAGAACACGGTGGGTGCGATGCACAAAGCCATGACCACGGTGACAATCACGGCGGAAAATCCCTGCAGTTCAGGCAAGAGAATCAGCAACAGACCCAGCAGGGTACCGGGAATCACCGCGGCAACCAGCAGCAAGCCGGCACCAAACGTCACGAAGGGGCGCCAGTTCATCGAGCAGGCAATCAGGCTGAAGAACAGGGATTTTCCGACTGACAGGCGATGCCATGCGGCCAGCACCGGCGCAAACCACCAGGCCATCAATACGGGGATCATGCACACCAGCAGGAAGAGCGCGGACAAGGTGAAATCTGCATCCTCATAGGCAGCGCGCTCGGCCTTGCTGTCGGCCAGCATGTAGTGCATCAGGGCGCCGCCATCGAACAGCGTGGACATGCCGAGGGCTGCCAGGGTCGCCAGCAGGTAAAGCGCGCCGAGTATGAGCAGGGTACGGGTGTTTTCCCGGAAACCGCCAAACAGGGTCTGAATGTTGACGGCCTGTCCGCGCTCCAGATTGCGTGCCGCCTGCATCAGACCCACGGACAAGCCGGGAATCACGACGGATGCGGCAAGCGGACCGACGACAGGCAGCAGGTTCAGAAAGGCTACGATGAACCAGTAGCTCATCACCAGCATCGCCAGCAAGGGTGGATTGCGACGAAAGATGGCAAAGCCGCCGACGATCCATTGCCAGCCGGCTCGGGCAGGAAGGGTTTGCGCACGCAAGGTTCAGGCTCCGGTGAAAATATCGCGGTAGGACGCGTAGACCGCAGCAGAAAACACCGGCAACAGCAGCATCATGCCCAAGCCCAGCGGCAGCATGGCGAAAAACGCCGCCACGACCAGAAAAACGCCAAAGATGACCATCGCCAGCCAGTTCGTGCTACCGGCGGAAAAGCTGGCCTTCATGGCATCCAGCGCCTTCATGTCGTGCAGGTAAACCAGCGCCGGCGCAAACCAGGTTGCCATGATTACCGGCACCGACAGCACCACCACCAGCAGACCGGCCAGCAACATGCCACCCAGCGAGATGCCATAGCCCCCCACGCGCCCGGTAATCACGCCACTCAGCATGCCGCCGCTGATCAGCAGCACGGCGAGCATGGCGATACCGAACATCCCGACGGCAAAAAATACGCCAACCATCACCAACTGCCCTGCGTTGTGGCGAAAACCGGCAAATAATTCCGCGATCTGCGGCTCGCGATCTTCCGAAATACTGCGACAGATCTGCACCATGCCGGCGCCGAACAAGGGCACCAGCAGGTGCGCTGCGACTTGCCCGAACAAGGGAACGATGGAGATCGCCATCAGGATCACCAGAAGCAGGATGCTGGCGCCGAGCCACACGCCCGGATGGGCAAGGAACATGGCCCAGCCCTGGGCCAGCCAGTCAAAGCAGCTACCGGGATCGACTTCTCGGCTTTCACCCTTGAACGGGGCGGGTTGCATGGGGAATACGGGGGATTCGTTCATCCGCGGATGCTAGCCGGGGAGCGTGCCGGGGGCAAGGCGGATTTGTAGCAGCAAATCACGAAAGTCGTCCGGATTCTTGACTGTCACCACACTGCCGGCACGTGGCTGGTATGTCGCCCCCAGGCGCAGCAACCAAAAACGCAGCGCGGCCAGACGGCGAATGGCCGGCCAGGCAAGCAGTTCCCCCGGGCTCAAAGGGCGAACGCCGACGTAGCCGCCACACAGTGCGGCAAAATGCGCGGCATCCGGACACCAATCGTTCACCACCACCGCCAGGTCGTAAAGCCAGCAATCGACGCCGGCAAAATAGAAATCAAGCAAACCGGCGAGTTGACCGTTGGCATCCCACAGCACGTTGTCGCGGAACAGATCGGCGTGAATGACGCCGCCCGGCAACTCGCCCCGTGCCTGAGCCCTCTGGAAGGCCAGTTCATCGGCCAGCAGATGCGCATCATCCGGCGGCAGAAACGCCCACAGCGCGTTCGCCTGAGCCTCGCACCAAGCCAGGCCACAGGGATTTTGCGGCGCATCGGGAAAATCGGCTGCCGCCAGATGCAGGCGGGCCAGCGTGGCGCCCAAAGCCCCGCACTGGGCGGGCGATGGTGCGACCAGCGTGCGCCCCGGCAGACAACTCAAGAGGGCGGCGGGTTTGCCGTGCAATATGCGCCAGCGGCGGCCGGTGGCATCGCGCTGCGGTCGCGGACAGGGCAAACCACGCGCTGCCAGTTGCTCCTGCAAACGAAGATAGAAATCGAGATCGGCCGGCGGAATGCTCTCGAACAGGGTCAAGACAAAACGGCCGCTTGCGGTGGTCACAAAATAATTGGAGTTCTGCATGCCGGCCGCAATACCGGCATAGTCAATCAAGTCGCCGAGCGCCAGCGGCGCCAGCCATTCGGCGAGCGCACCGCGGTCGACTGCGGTATAGACCGACAAATGCTTACCAGCTGTGGATCACCCACATCGGCGGACGCACCGGATGCTGGGCGATATCGGCTTCGATGAACTGACCGTTACCTTTTTGATCAACCAGGTAATACGGCTTGCCCACCGCAGGTGTGACCTTGACCATGTACAGCTTGCCCTGCACACGGAACTCCTCGCGGGTTTCCTTTTCACCACGGATGATGGTGACCTGCGGCTCCAGTGCGGCATCAAAGGATTCCATTCCCGGTGGCGGAGGCGGCACAGCCGGCAGCGGCTGGGGCGCGACCTGCTGAGCCCAGACTGGCAGCGCGATCATCAGGAAAAAGGGAAGCAGACGACGCATGGTGAATCCTCGAAATGGTTAAGCCGATTTTATTACAGGTTGAGCATCAACTCCCGCTCGTTCGGCAGCGGGCTGAAGGGACGTGCCTCGTAGTGCTTGAAGATGGCTTCGACGACTTTTTCCGGCTCATCAAGTAACTGGATCAGATGCATATCCTCGGCTTCGATCATCTGCTCGCGCACCAGCGTTTCCTTGAACCAGTCGATCAAGCCTTTCCAGAAATCCGAGCACACCAGAATCAGGGGAATCTTGCGCGCCTTGCCGGTCTGGATCAGGGTCAGTGCCTCCATCAGCTCATCCAGCGTCCCGAAACCGCCGGGCATCACCACATAGGCGCTGGCAAAGCGTACAAACATGTATTTTCGGGCGAAAAAATGACGGAAGGTCTGTGAAATATCCTGATAGGGATTCGTTTGCTGCTCGTGCGGCAACTGGATATTCAAGCCCACCGACGGCGATTTGCCGTAAAACGCCCCCTTGTTGGCCGCCTCCATGATCCCCGGTCCACCGCCCGAAATGACCGAAAACCCGGAATCGGACAACAGCCGAGCCGTTTTCTCGGCCAGTTCGTAATACGGCGTATCCGGCTTGATGCGCGCGCTACCAAAAATGGTCACGGCCGGCTTGATCGCGCCCAGCCGGTCGGTCGCTTCAACGAACTCTGACATAATGCCGAAAATCCGCCAGGACTCGCGGGCAGTCGCGCTTTTCAGCAAAGCCTCGGTCTCGACGCCCATCTTCAGTTTTTCGCTCTCGGTCATCGCTCATGTCTCTCTTGTTGTTGGTGGACGGTTCGTCCTATCTTTACCGCGCCTTCCATGCCCTGCCCGACCTGCGCAATCCGGCCGGCGAGCCGACCGGCGCGCTGTATGGGGTACTGAACATGCTACGCCGGCTGGAAAGCGACTACAAGGCAGACTACAAGGCCGTCATTTTCGACCCCAAGGGCAAGACTTTCCGCGACGATTGGTACCCGGAATACAAGGCCCATCGGCCGCCGATGCCGGATGATCTACGCGCCCAGATCGAACCCATCCACGCAGCGATCAAGGCGGCCGGCTGGCCGGTGATCATGGTTGACGGCGTCGAAGCGGACGACGTGATCGGCACCCTGGCAACGCGTGCTGCGGTCGACGGCATCGACACCCTGATTTCCACCGGTGACAAGGACCTGACCCAACTGGTCGGACCGCGAGTTCGCTGGTACAACACCATGAGCAACGAATTGCTCGATGCGGAGGGCGTCGAAGGCAAATTCGGCGTTCGCCCAGAACGGATCGTCGATTACCTCGCGCTGGTTGGGGACACCGTCGATGGCGTGCCCGGCGTACCAAAGTGTGGTCCAAAAACCGCCGTCAAATGGCTGGCTCAATACGGTTCACTCGACGGCATTGTGGCCAATGCCGACAAGATCAGCGGCGTGGTCGGGCAAAACCTTCGGAATCATCTTGATTTCCTGCCGCTGGGCAAAAAACTCGTCACCGTGGTGTGCGATTTGCCGGATTTACCCGCGCCGGCCGCGTTGACCGCAACAGCGCTCGACAAGGACACCCTGCGTGAACTTTACGGCCGCTACAATTTCCGCACCTGGCTGCGCGAGCTTGATGTCGATGCCCTTCCCGCACCCGCAAGCACCGCACCAGACGGCGATGGCGCAGGCACCGGCCACGCGGCACTCCCACCCAGCGCCCCTGCCGAAGTCCGTTACGAAACCATCTTCACCTGGGCGCAATTCGATGCCTGGCTGACCCGGATCGACGCGGCCGAACTCACCGCGCTCGATACCGAAACCACCAGCCTCGATGCCTTTGCAGCCCGTATCGTCGGCATTTCGCTCTCGGTCACCCCTGGCGAGGCCTGCTATATCCCGCTCAGCCATACCGCCCCCGGCGTTGCCGAACAGTTGCCATGTGATCAAGTCCTGGCCAAGCTGAAGCCCTGGCTGGAAGCGGTCGACCGCAAGAAACTGCTGCAAAACGCCAAATACGACCAGCACGTTTTTGCCAATCACGGCATCGTGCTGGCCGGCATCGCCCACGACACGATGCTGCAAAGCTACGTGATCGAATCCGACAAGGGCCACGATCTCGGACAACTGTGCACCCGCCACCTCGGCCTTGCCACCATTGCCTATGAAGAGCTTTGTGGCAAGGGCGCCAAGCAGATCAGCTTCGATCAGGTCGATATCGAACGCGCTGCGACTTACGCCGCCGAAGACGCCGACGTGACGCTGCGCGTGCATCAAGTGCTGCACCCGCGCTTTGCCTCCGAACCCGGCCTCTCGCGCATTTACCACACGATCGAACTGCCGGCCCGGCAGGTCATTTGGCAGATGGAACGCGCCGGCATCCTGATCGACGGCGATATCCTGGCCCGCCAGAGTCACGAAATCGGCCAGAAGCTGATGGCCCTCGAAACCAGCGCCTACGAACTGGCCGGCCAGCCCTTCAATCTGGCCTCGCCAAAACAACTCGGCGAAATCCTGTTCGGCAAACTCGGCCTGCCGGTCAAGAAGAAAACTGCCGCCGGCGCCCCGTCGACCGATGAAGAAGTCCTCTCCGAACTGGCCCTCGATTACCCGCTCCCCAAGCTGCTGCTCGAGCACCGTTCGCTGGCCAAACTAAAAGGCACCTATACCGACAAACTGCCGCGCATGATCAACCCGCAGACTGGCAGAGTGCATACTCACTTCTCTCAAGCCTCGGTCGTGACTGGGCGACTGGCTTCCAGCGATCCCAATTTGCAGAACATCCCGGTACGCACCGAGGAAGGCCGGCGCATCCGCACCGCCTTCGTTGCACCAGCCGGCAGCAGCATCGTTTCCGCTGACTATTCGCAAATCGAGTTGCGCATCATGGCGCATCTCTCGGAAGACCCGCGCCTGCTTGATGCCTTCGCCCACGGTGAAGACGTGCATCGCGCCACCGCCGCCGAAATCTTCGGCGTCACGCCGCTGGAAGTCGGCCCCGACCAGCGTCGCGTCGCCAAGAGCATCAATTTCGGCCTGATCTACGGCATGAGCGCTTTCGGGCTTGCCCGCCAGCTCGGTCTAGAGCGCAGTGCCGCGCAAATCTATATTGATCGCTATTTCAACCGTTACCCGGGCGTCGCCCGCTACATGGAAGAAGCCCGCGAAACAGCCCGCCAGCAGGGCTATGTCGAAACCGCCTTCGGTCGACGCCTGTGGTTTCCGGAAATCCGTTCGAGCAACGGCAATCGCCGACAAGGCGCTGAACGGGCAGCGATCAATGCGCCCATGCAAGGCACGGCAGCCGACCTGATCAAGCTGGCGATGGTCGCCGTGCAGGGCTGGCTTGAAACTTCCGGGTTAAAATCGCGCCTCGTGCTGCAGGTTCATGACGAACTGGTGCTGGAAGTGCCTGACGACGAACTCGCTGAAATCCGCAGCCACCTGCCTCGCTTGATGACGCAAGTCGCCACCTTGAAAGTGCCGCTGATCGTCGAAGTCGGCGTCGGGGCAAACTGGGAAGCAGCTCACTGAAACCGCAGGCACACCCTGCCGACCTAGCCGCCTTTTGATGACTCCGACCGCTGCTGCCAGCGCAGATACCTCACTCTCCTATCGCCCCGATATCGATGGCCTGCGCGCCATCGCGGTGCTCGGAGTACTGCTGTTTCACGGCTTCCCCAGCCTGTTGCCTGGCGGATTTGCCGGCGTTGATGTCTTTTTCGTCATTTCCGGCTACCTGATTACCGGCATCCTTGCCGGAGACTGCCGGCAGGGACGCTTCAGCCTGATCCGCTTTTATGGCAAGCGCATCCGGCGCATCTTTCCGGCGCTGCTACTTTGCCTCGCCACCGCCTGGGGCCTGGGCTACGCGATCCTCACCCCGAGCGAATTCAAGGAACTCGGGCGTTCCATCATTCACAGCACTTTCTTCGCCAATAATTTCCTGCTGGTGTCGCAAGCCGGTTATTTCGACACCCAGGCCGACCTGAAACCCCTGCTCCACCTCTGGTCACTGGCGGTCGAAGAACAGTTCTACATCGTTTGGCCTTGGGTCATCTATCTGGCTTTTCGCTTTGCCTGCATCGGAAAATGGGCCATTGCGCTCTCCGGCATGGCCAGTTTGCTGGCTTGTCTGATCTTTACGGTCGACCGGCCGGTTGAGGCATTTTTCCTGCCGCAATATCGTGCCTGGGAATTGATGCTGGGTGCCGTCGTTGCCCTGCACGGCGAACAAATTCACCGCCTGCTCGCTCGCCTGCTGCCGGCAACATGGTTTGCGCCCCTCGGCGTCGCACTGATTGCCGGCACCTATCTGGGCATTTCCGGCAGCGATCCTTTTCCCGGCTGGCGCGCCATGCTGCCCACCGTGGGCGCAGCGCTGATCATCCTGTCACGGCCCGACGCGCCCTTCAGCCGCCGGGTCATGGCCTCCCGGGCGGCGGTTGCCATCGGCCTGATCAGCTACCCGCTCTACCTTTGGCACTGGCTGGTGCTGAGCTATTCGCGCATTCTTTTTGATCATCTGGCAGCCCCTGCGCTTGCCGGACTGCTAGTGATCTCGATGATCTTCGCCTGGGCCACTTACCGCTTTGTCGAAACGCCCTTGCGCCACGGGCACTGGTCGCCGCGTACCCAGCGCTGGATGCCTGCTGCCGGGCTCTGCATCCTGGTGGCGCTCGGCGGTCTGGGGGATTACACCCGGGGTCAGCAAGGTTTTCCCGGACGCTTGCCGGGCAACGACTGGAAAGACCTGCTATGGCCTGCCGAGCGGGTGCTCGATCCGGCCTGTCAGCAGGCAGTCAAGATTGCCGGCAACTACTGCATGCGTACTCGGGAAGGCGCGTTCACCGACGCACTGCTGGGTGACAGCCACGCCAACCACTTCTTCCCCGGACTGAGTCAAACCATCGCCGCCAGGCAAGGCAATCTGCTGCAATTGCAGGGGCCCATGCAGCAAGGCAAGGACCCGGCATGGGAAAACATCGCTTACCTGAACAGTCACCCTGAAATCCGCACCGTCTATATCGCCTATCACCAAGGACGCATGAAGCAAGCGGACAATCCCTTCAACGACATCATGGAGAAGACGATTCGTGACCTCCTTGATGGCGGCAAGCAGGTGGTTTTCATCATCGACAATCCCGAATTCGATTTTGACCCCCGCCTCAATGTCCAGCGCCCTGCCTTTGCTGAATGGCTGGCAGGCAAAAAGGACAAGGCCGCCGCCAGTACCGAGAGTGTCGACTACATGCAACGCAAGCGGGCCGACTACGATCACTACCTGACAGGTCTGCGCGCGCGTTTTCCTACCCTGGCTTTCCTCGATACCTTCGCGCCGCTGTGCGACGGCCAGCGCTGCTCGGCACTGCACAACGGGAACCTGATCTTCCGCGACCGTCACCACCTGACCTACGAAGGCTCGCAGTTACTCTTTCAGCGCATGAATGACAGCAATGGAAATGGCAGCCGTTAATATGTCGACCGTTGATGCCCCGCGCGGTATTTGCACCCTACACCCACCCGGCGGCCAGCCGGCGGCCAGCCGGACACTCCCAAGAGCCGATCATGATGCAAGAAACCAAGGAAATCCGCTTTGCCTTCGGTAAAAACTGGGCCAGCTTCTCCAAGGAAATCGACGATGAAAAGGTCAATCAGGCGATCAAGCGTCTGGCGTCGCTGATTTCTCCGCTGACACTGGAAGGAAAGCGTTTTCTGGATATCGGCTGCGGTTCGGGCCTGCACAGCCTCGCTGCGCTGGAACTGGGTGCGGCCTCGGTAACGGCCTTCGATCTGGACCCCGATTCGGTATCGACCGCGCAGGCCGTACTTGGCGCAAGGGGTGACGACAAGCCTTACTCGGTCAGGATTCGCAGCGTGCTCGATGCCAGCCCGGCTGAAGACGGACTGTTCGACATGGTGTATTCCTGGGGCGTTCTCCACCACACCGGACAGATGTACGAGGCAATTACCCGCGCCGCCGCACTGGTTGCGCCGGAGGGGCATCTGGTCATTGCGCTCTACGGCAAGACCCGCTATTGCGGCGTGTGGACGCGGATCAAGCGCTGGTATGTGCAGGCCGACGATGCCTCCAAGGCATGGGCTGAACGGCTCTACATCCGCCTGTTCGGCGCCTACCTGCTGTTGCGCGGCAAGACTCTGAAGCAGCATATCGCCAAGTACAAGAACAAACGTGGCATGGATTTCTACCACGATGTTCGCGACTGGATTGGCGGCTACCCTTACGAATCGATTGCTCCGGAACCGCTCAAGCAATTTTTGGCGGATCAGGGCTTCGAATGCGTCAAGGCGATTGCCAAGCGCCGCTCCGGACTTTTCGGTTCAGGTTGCGACGAATACGTATTCAAACGCGTTGCAAGTACGACTTCAGCGAGCCATTAAGGGGATCAGGCTTTCGGCCAGATTGCGCGCCATGGCAATCGAAATATGGTCGTCATCGCGATACAGCGGCAGTGCGTTGCGTACGGTGTAGCAACGCGCTTCATCGCACATGGCATCAATCGGATCAATGAGCTGCACGCCGGGCATCGCCTCAGCAGTGCGTTTCAGTACGGCCACGACACCCTGGCGCCGGGCATCGATCCTCGAACGGGGAACCACGCATTCCTCTGCGCTGCGCCGGGTCAGGCAATGCACGGCATTGAACGGCAACTCCGGTACCGGGGCAAGCAGGATCACATTCAGGCCGGCGGCCTGCAGTCGACCCACTGCGGCGAGCAAAGCCGGCTCGAATGAAGCCAGTGACCCCATGGGATCGGCCGGCGCCTGACCGGCACGCCAATGCTGACCGCGGCCATCCAACCCGTATTGATCGCGGGTCAGCAGGCCGGTATGTGCCCCGCCCCCGGGATCGGTCGGCAAATCGCCCATGTAGCTCACCCAGCGACTCGAAATGATGACATTCCTGACGCCTTCGCTCGCCAGCGCCTTGATCTCCTTCATCACCGCATCATTGAAGTCCGGGCATTCGAGAATGCCGCGGCTCTGTTCACGCAAGGGAATCAGGCCGGGCACCGGAATGCAGGCGGGCATCGCGCGCAACAGCACACGTTCGCCCCGGTTTCGGGCGATCGCTTCTGCGGCAGGGGCCAGTGCGGCACCGTGGGAATCACCCCAGATCACCGTTTTCAAAGGGGTTTCCGGCACGCCGTAGGTGCAATCTGCACGCGGGCGGGACAACTGCCGGATGCCCTCGGCAAAACATTTGGCATCAGTCGCGTCATTGGGGCCGACGATGCCGGGCCATGCGGCATCACGGTCACGATGCCCCATCTTGCCCACAGTAATGGCAGAGACTGCAAGACCCAGCACGATCACCGACATCGCCAGACCACTCCACAAGGTGCCACGCGTCGTTGCGAACACCCAGGGACGCTGGTAGCGGATCGGATTTTCAATCAACCGATGCGTAAGCCAAGCCAGCACATAGGCAATGCCCACCGCCAGCGTGTCCCGCCACAGATCCTTCTCGGCAAGATAATAGGTTCGGGTCAGTGCCAGTACCGGCCAGTGCCAGAGATACCAGGAATAGGAAAGCTGACCGACTTGAACCATGGGCCGCGTGGTCATCAGCCAGGTCACGGGTGAGGTGGCTCCGGCATGGCGGAGTCCAACAATCATGGCGACTGTCCCGAAAGTGGGCAGCATCGCGGCAAACCCCGGAAACACCGTTGTGGCATCGAACCCGAAGACGGCGCCCAGAATGGCTGCCAGTCCGGCTGCAGCAAGCAGCCCCCCTTGTCGCGGCGTCAGCGTGCAGCGCGCTTGCAGCAGGGCGATCAGCCCGCCGCTCATGAGTTCCCAGGCGCGCATCGGCATCAGGTAAAACGCCCATTCGACGCGTTGCCCCGACCAGTAAAAATTGGCCACTAGCGAGAGCACGAACACGCTGACAAACAGTAGCAGCAGCTTGCGTTCCCTGCGGTCGACCGGCTGTTTGCGCCAAAATCGCCACGCCAGCGCCATGATCAACGGCCACACCATGTAGTACTGCTCTTCCACCGCCAGCGACCAGGTATGCAACAGGGGCATCGTGTCAGCCAGCGGGGCAAAGTAACCCCCTACCTGCTGCATGAAATGCAGGTTGGCGTAAAACATGATCACCGCATGAATCGACTTGCGGAACGATGCAGCCTCGTCGGGGAGGATCAGAAAGGCCCCGGCAATTGCCGTAGTCAGCAACACCAACATCATGGCCGGCATCAAGCGCCTTACCCGACGGGCAAAAAAGATCGCAAAACGAATCCGGTCGTGCTGCTTCAGATCATCCAGCAACAAACCGGTGATCAGGTAGCCTGAAATGACAAAAAACACATCCACGCCGACAAAGCCACCGGACACCCAGGGCAATCCGGCATGAAAAGCCACGACGGAGATCACGGCGATCGCCCGCAAACCGTCGATGAATCGCAAGTACTGCTGCACGTTCGTTCAGCCTTCCAGTAATCGTTTCAAGACCGGCATCGCACTCATTCGCCGCCGGCCACCGGCGCATCGCGCCCCTCGCCACGCTGCCCGATCACCCGCGCCGGAACACCGCCCAGAATGGATAGCGGCGGACAGCTTTTGGTGACGACGGCACCGGCGCCCACGATACTGCCCCGGCCAATCGTGACTCCAGCAAGAACAATCGCCCCGGCACCGATCCAGACATCGTCTTCGACCACGATTTCCTTCAGATCAAGACCTTGCCGGTTGATCGGCTGATCGAGATCGGCAAAGCGGTGCTGATAGGAAATCAGTTGGGCACCAGGGCCGACCAGCACATCCTTGCCGATTCTGACCGAACCTCGCCCGTCCACCAGTGCATTGCGGTTGAACTGGGTCCGGTCACCGACGACAAAATGCGTCCCGAAAGCGCCCAGATATACGCCCTGATTCAGATTCACCTCGTCGCCCAGTTGCAGGGTGCAGCGACCGGGTGCATCGACAATCGCACCGGTGCGGATGATCACCTTGCGTCCGATCGAGAGATGCTTGGGAAACTTGATTTTTGCCCCCAGCGATATTTTCGACTTGCCCGACAGGCGCGCCTGAATCGCAAACCATACAAGGGTTAACCAACGGATCATTGCACACCTGCCTGGCCGTGAACGGCATTCATCAAATCATTAAAAGTAGCGACAGCCTCGTCGACCGAAATATCGGGCACATTCAGGCTGTCGGGCTGCAAGAGGCGGTGTTCCACCCCCCAGGGACGCCAATGGGCGGCCCCGGAATTGCCAAAGAAACACAGCATGGGCTTGCCCAGCCCTGCCGCGAGATGCATCGCGCCACCGTCAGAGCACACGATGGCATCGCACAACGACAGGCCGGCAATCAACTCCGGCAACTCAACGGTTGGGCAAAGCAATACGGGGATGTCCCTGCAGGCAGCCAGTAGCTCCTGCGCCTTGCCGTCGTCGCCGGGATGCAACTTGTTGTCTTCGGCTCCAGGCGACCAGAACACCAGGAAACGCGCCCCCAACTGATCGTGCAATCTGTGCGCCAGCGCTGCAAAAGACGCTGCCGGCCAGCGCTGAGAAGGCTTGCGGGCCGAAATATGCAAGCCGATCAAGGGGCCATCACCCGCCGGCAAAGCCACGACCGCCCGACGTTCAGGCTCGGGAAATACCCGTACGCTCCCCGGTTCCATCGTGATGCCGAGAGGGGAAAGCAGATG
>CALAGF010000135.1 GCA_937892345.1 uncultured Rhodocyclaceae bacterium
GGTCCCCAGGCCCATGATCGGCGGCGGATTGAACACCAGTCCCATGCCGTCCGGCTGCATCATGCCGATCCCCATGAATTTGCCGGCCAGATCCTGCGCCTTGCCTTGCCGCTCGGACCAATCCTTGAGCGGAATAAACATGGTGCCGGCGTTGGGCTTGTTGCCGCCGCCAATCAGATCGAAGCCGGAAACCACGAAGGTGTGCTTGACCGCTTCATCATTGGCGATCATCGAGCGCATCCGCTCGCCCGTATCCTGGGTCCGTTTCAGGGTGGCGCCGTCTGGCAGCATCAGTGCGGAAATCAGGTAGCCCTGATCTTCGGCAGGGACAAAGCTGCCCGGAATGACGCGGAAAAAGAGCGCGGTCAACCCGATCACCAAGGCAAAAACCAGTGCGCCGACGATGCCGTGCTTCAGCGTGAATCCGACGGTGCGCGTGTAGCTGCTGGTCAGGCGCTCGAACAGGCGGTTGAACGGGGCAAACAGCTTGTTTTCGGTGTGCTGGGCCTTGAGCAACAGCGCACACAGTGCAGGCGTCAGCGTCAATGCGACCACACCCGAGAGCACGACAGCCACGGCCACCGTGACCGCGAACTGCTTGTACAACTGGCCGGCGATGCCACCGAGAAAAGCCACTGGCACAAATACCGCGCACAACACCAGCACGATCGCAACCAGCGCGCCGGAAACCTCGTGCATGGCCTTGATGGCTGCTTCGCGGGGCGGCAGCTTTTCTTCAGCCATCAGGCGTTCGACGTTTTCAAGAACGACGATGGCGTCATCGACCACGATCCCGATTGCCAGCACCATCGCAAACAACGTCAGTGTGTTGATCGAAAAGCCGAATATCCACAGGCCGGCAAAGGTGCCGATCAGCGAAATCGGCACGGCAACCATGGGAATTAGCGTGGCGCGCCAGCTTTGCAGGAAGATATAGACCACCGCCAGCACCAGCACCATGGCTTCGATCAGCGTCTTGACCACTTCATTGATCGAGGCGGAGACGAAGCGGGTGGTGTCGAAGGGAATGACGTAACCCATGCCCTCCGGGAACTTGCCTTTCAGTTCATCCATCTTGCCGCGCACGCGTTCAGCCACTTCCAGCGCGTTGGCGCCGGTTTGCAGGAAGACGCCCATGGCGATGGTCGGCTGGCCGTCAAGCGTGACCTGCTGGTCATAGCTGTAAGCGCCCAGTTCGATGCGCGCCACGTCCTTCAAACGGAGCAGTCCGCCCGGGCCGCTGGCACGGATGACGATATTGCCGAATTCCTCCGGACTCAGCAGTCGACCCTTGGCAGTCACGGTATAAACCAGTTGCTGGTCTGCGGGCGCTGGTTCCTGGCCGATCTTGCCTGCCGCATTCTGGGCATTTTGCGCAGAAATGGCGTTCGAAATGTCGCTGGTGGTCAGCTTCAGTTGTGCCATGCGGTCAGGTTTCAGCCAAATCCGCATCGAGTAATCCTGAGCACCGAAGATCGTCACGTCGCCCACGCCTTTCAGGCGCTTGAGTTCATCGACGATATTCAGGCTGGCGTAATTCGAGAGAAACAGGGTGCCGTACTTGCCCTTTTCGGATTCCAGCGCAACGACCTGCAGGATGTCGTTGGAGCGCTTTTGCACGATCACGCCATTGCGGCGGACAGCTTCCGGCAGGCGCGGTTCGGCGGCTTTTACCCGGTTATTGACGTTGACCGCTGCCATGTTGACGTCGGTACCGACATCGAAGGTTGCGGTAATGGTGACTGCGCCGTTGGCAGAAGCCGACGAGGTGAAGTAGGAAAGATTCTCGACCCCGTTCAGTTGTTCCTCGATGGGGGCAGCGACCGTCTTGGCCAGCGTGTCAGCCGAAGCACCCGGATAGGTGGCGGTAATCATGACGGTGGGCGGCGCGATCTGCGGGTATTGCGCAATCGGCAGCACCTGCGAGGCGACCAGCCCGGCAATCACGATAATGATCGAGATGACCGATGCGAAGATCGGGCGGTTGATGAAGAATTTGGACATGCTGGCTCCTTAACTCTTGCTCGCCGGCGTGGCGCCTTCTTTGCCCGCTGCCGGGGCGGCGGGTTGAACGCCCGGTGCATGCGGTGCCACCGGTGCGCCGGGGCGGAGTTTCATCAGGTTGTCCACGATCACCTTGTCACCCGCCTGCAGGCCGCCCAGGATCACCCAGTCCTTGCCATGCCATTCGCCAGTCTTCACCGGGCGCGGCGTGACCTTGTCCTCAGGACCGGCCAACATCACCAGCGAGCCCTGTTCGCTCTGAATGACAGCGGCTTGTGGCACCAGGAAGACACCCTGGCGTTCACCGGTCAACAGCCTGATCCGGACGAATTGCCCCGGCATCAGTTCTTGTTCCGGGTTGGCAAATTCAGCGCGCAGCGCTTGCGTGCCCAGCGTGGTATCGATATTGCTGGCCACAAAGTTCAGCTTGCCCGGTTGCCCGTAGACCTGACCGTTGCCAAGCACCATTTCGACGCCACGAATACTCTTCTTGTCGAGGCGGCCACCGGGCAGACGGGCCAGATCGCTCTCGCCGAGCGAGAAGCGCACCCACATGGGATTGGTCTGGTAAATCGAGGTCAGCAGACTGTCGGTGCCGGTGGAAATCAGGCTGCCTTCAGAGTGGACCGCACGACCCGTGGTGCCCGATACCGGTGCAGTGACGGTAGTCCACGACAGATTCAGTTCGGCCTGACGCAGGGCCGCCTGGGCCATGGCGTCATTGGAACGGGCGTCATCATATTCTTTCTGGCTGATGGCCTTGGCTTCTGCCAGGCCGCGCATGCGGCCCATTTCACGTTCGGTCTGCTGCGCACGGGCGCGGGCTTCGGCAAGGGCAATTTCAAAGGGTGCGCGATCAATCTGGAACAGGGCTTGTCCGGCCTTGACCGTGTCGCCTTCCTGGTACAGGCGACGCATCAGGATGCCGCCAACCCGGGCACGAACTTCAGCTTCGCGGGCGCCTTCGGTTTGTGCCATCACCTCGATACTGCTCGGTACGCTTTGCACCTGCATTTCCAGCACCGTTACCGGCATCGGGCCCATGGGCGGTTTGGCAGGGCCTGCCTTGTCCGAGCAGCCGGCTAGCAATGCCCCGGCAATCAGGCTTGGAAGGATGGAACGCTGAAAAAAGGTTTGGCTCGTCATGTCGGGATGCTCCTTGGAGGAATTTTTGGTTATTATATACAAACAAGTATGTATGTATAAGTGGAAAAGTAAGCATTGCATGATTTAACATGTACTGAGAAACAAGGCAGGCAGCTGCTGCCGGGAGAGAAAAATGGTCAGAAAAACAAAAGAAGAAGCCGAGCAGACACGCAAGGAAATCATCATTGCCGCGCGCAATGTCTTTCACGAATGTGGCGTTGGCCGCTCGTCGCTCGACAAGATCGCCAAAACGGCCGGGGTGACCCGTGGCGCGGTTTACTGGCATTTTGCCGACAAGGCTGAACTGTTTTTCGCAATGCGCGAAGATGTTTTTGCGCCCATGCTCGAACGCACCGATGCCCGGCTTTACGACACCGCGTATGACAACCCGCTTGATGCCATCGAAGCCTCGATCAGCGAGTTTTTCCGCGTGCTCGACGAATGCGAAGTCGTGCGCGAAGTGTTCGAAATCATGATTTCACGTTGCGAATACGTCGATGAATTTTCCAGTGTCCAGGAAGAAGTCGGGCGCCCGGCCCTGGTTTTTCTCGACAAGATCGAACGCATGTATCAACGCGCTTTCGACAAGGGTTTGCTCCGGGCTGGTCTTCCTCCGTCGGTCGCAGCCCGGGATACCTGGGCGTTCACCAGCGGCCTGCTCCATCTGACCCTGGGTTGCCGCAAAAATACCGGCCTGGAAAAGGACATTCCGGCAATGATTGCAGCGCACATGGCGCTGCGCAGAATCTGACGCAGCCCTTCGCCAGCAGTGCCTGCTTACAACTGAAAGCGGGCGATGCTGAGTTTCATTGCGCTGGCCAGTTGTTGCAGCCTGGCAGCGGCACCGGAAACCTCTTCCACCGCGGCGCTGTTTTCCTCGGTCATTTGGGCGACTTGCTCAATATTGAGCGCAATCTGCTCGCTGGTCGTACTTTGTTCGCGCAGTGCCTCAGCCATCTCGTCGACCGCTTCGAGAACCTTGCCGGAACCATTCTCGATCTGCTTCATCGAGTGGCCGGTCGCCGCAGCGGTATGAACGCCGGCTTCGACTTGTCGTGAGCCATCTTCCATTTGGCGAATCGCGATCTGGGTACCGTTCTGGATTGCCAGAATCATCTCGGCAATTTCCTGCGTGGAAAGGGTGGTTTTTTCCGCGAGTTTGCGAACTTCGTCAGCGACTACGGCAAAACCCCGTCCGGCTTCACCGGCACGGGCGGCCTCAATCGCGGCGTTCAGCGCCAGCAGGTTGGTCTGGTCAGCGATTTCCTTGATCACGTTGGCAATCCCGGAAATCTTGTTGGAGTGCTCACCCAAGCTATACACCACGCGTGTGGATGCCTGAACCGAGTTGGCAATGGTGTTGATTTCGTGAATGGTGTCTTCGACCAGTTGGCCGCTCTGGTTTGAAAGTGTCTGCGCATTCCTGGCCAGTTGATGGGCGTTTTGGGCGTTGTCTGCAACCTGGTTAATGCTCACGGTCATTTGTTCGATGGCTGCCGCCATGGCTGCGGAAGACGCGCTTTGCTGATGCGAACTGGCTGCCACTTGATGCGAAGTGCTGGCCAGCCCTTGTGCGGCATCGACCAAGCTTGTTGCGGCGTTGTTGATCTCGCGTATCACCGTGTGCAGTGCTTCCTGCATATGTTTCATTGATGCCAGCAGGCTGTTGTCATCACCGGGTTTGGTGGTGATCCGGATGTTCAGATTGCCGGCAGCAATCTGGCGGACAGCATTAGCCGCATCGGCTGGCTCGCCACCCAGTTCGCGCATCAGGTCGTTGCGAATGGTGATGGACAGGATCGCCACAACAAACAAGCTGATGAGGGAAACGACCCAGAACCATTGGGTCGCATCATGGCTTTGCCGTTCGGCTTTGGCAATTTCTTCGGTGATGCGCTGCTCGAATTGCTGTTCCAGCTTATCGACCAAGGTATTCATGCCGGCTGTGGTCGTTCTGTCCATGCCTTTGACCAGTGCATCAACATGCTTTCCCGTTTGCGGGTCTGCTGGATCGAATTTTTCCAGCGCCGCCAAATAGTTTTCCGTCAATTTCCGATGATGCTGGCGCAGGGCTTCGATCTCATCGGTCGACGCTTGATTGGCCTTTAATTGGGATATCGCTTGAGCAAAGTATGTTTGGGTTTTCTCCGAACGTTCATCGAAGGCCTTTTTGTATTTTCGGAAACTTTCCGGATCGTTGCCCCGGACCAGGATGTTTTTCCATTCCTGTATCTGGTTGAGAAAGCTCGATTGCGCAGACTTGACCGTCACTATGGCCCGGCTTTCATCTCGGGCAGCCGCCAACTCGTTTCGGGTGAGCGATGCCAGTGAGGAAAGTTGGTAGTCACCCATCAGGCCGATAAATGCAATGGCCAGGCAGGCGCCCAGTCCCAGCAAGATCAGTCGGGTTGAAGTCGAAAGCTGATGCAACATCCTGCCCCCTTTTTTTGATTAGTGTCGTCGTTGGACGATGAAGGGGGGCGATTCTAGAGTAGCGACTAGTGAAAAATGATGAATTTCCCGCGGGTTTTTTCAGTTATTTCGAAGGCATTCCTGGAAGAAACTTCCTGTCATGAACCATTTCACCCATCGCGCAGCGACGGGTGACTTGTCCTATTCAGCCTGACTCATCTCCGGTATTTGTGCCACAGGCTGATGCTGAATACGGCCAACCCCAGCCAGATCAGGCCGAAACTGGCGAGGCGGGCGGGGTTCATGGCTTCGCCAAAGAGCAGGACAGCGGTCAGGAACTGCAGGGTGGGATTGATGTACATCAGCATGCCCACGGTGACCAGATCGAGTCGGCGGGTGGCCGCAGCAAACGCCATCAAAGGCACCGCGGTCAGGATGCCGGCTGCCACCAGCAATGCAGCGGTCGTCGGGGCGTAACCAGTAAAAACCGTGTGGCCGTGCGTGTTTTGCCAAAAGGCGTAGAGCAGGCACAGCGGCAACATGCTCAGCGTTTCCAGCCACAGGCCGGATAGCGCATCGACCGGCACCTGCTTGCGGACCAGCCCATAGGTGCCGAAGGTCAGCGCGAGAATGAGCGAAATCCAGGGCAGTTGCCCCAGTGCGATGATCTCGTTGAGCAGGCCCAGTGCTGCAAGTCCGATAGCCAGCCATTCCAGGCGGCTGACTTTTTCCTTGAGCACCAGCAAGCCAAGCAGCACGTTGACCAAGGGGGTGAGGAAATAGCCCAGGCTGGAGGCGACCACTTGCCGGCTTTCAACCGCCCATAGAAAAACCAGCCAGTTACTGCCCACCAGCAATCCCGCCAGCGTGAGCATGGCCAGGTGCCGCGTCGACTGAAACAGCTTGAGCATCTGTTTTCCCTGGCCGCGTGCCAGCAGCAACAGGCTGACAAAGATGCAAGCCCAGACGGCGCGGTGCGTCAGGATATCCATTGGTGCGACTTCGGCCAGCTGACGGAAAAACAGCGGGAAAAATCCCCAGATGCCGTAAGCGGCAAGTCCGAAAGCAATACCCGCCAGTTGTGGCGACATCTCAGTCGTGCTGGCGCAACACGGCAAGTGCTGCCGAGCGGTAGTCGCGCTGATACAGGATGATCGTCACCCACAGTGCGAATGCGGCCAGCACGTAGGGGTGCAGCAGCCAACCGGAAGCGGCGAGGCCGAAATAGTAGGCGCGGATGCCGCGGTTGAAATCGTCGCCGGCCAGATTGTTGGCGCCGGCTACCCGTTTTGCGTAGGCCTCAATTTCCGGGTCCGACTGACGTCCCTGCGGTGCGGCACCGACCAGGATGGACAGCAGGTTGAACTGGCGCAGCGACCAGGTGAATTTGAAATAGGCAAAGACAAAGCTGGCGAGTACCAGCATCAGCTTGATTTCGAGGAGTTCGCGGTTGCCGCTGGCGATAAAGGGCAATTCGCCGGTTACCGAAAGCAGTTTGTCGGACGCACCCAGTGCGGCAACCAGGCCGGCGATGATGTAAATCGTGGTGTTGGCGTAAAAGGACACGCTGGTCATCAGGTTGCCGATCAGCGTCGAGTCGGTGACGCGCACTTCGCGTTCCAGCATGCGGTAGGCCCATGCCAGCCGGTAGGTCTGGCTGGTGCGGATCAATCCGCCCTGGCCGAGGTCGCTACGTTCGGAAAACCAGGCGTAGCCCGACCAGCAACTGATGAAAACCAGCAGTGAAAGCCAGTCGACCGTGGAAAGATGGGGAAGTGCATGCATGGCAGCATCTTGCCACAGGCCGGGCTGCCGATGGCAGCCAGCTAGAATTCAGCTGCCAGTCAGCCGACCTTGGGCGGCGGCAGAAGCGGCAGGTTCAGGGTAAAGCAGCTACCTTGGCCGGGTACGCTGTTGACTGACAGCTTCCCACCCATTGCGTGGGCAAGACGATAGGCCAGCGCCAGCCCCAGACCCAGGCCGCCAAAGCGGCGATTGGCGGAATCCTCGATCTGGGTAAAGGCCTCGAAAATCTGGTTTTGCCATTCTGTGGCGATGCCGATCCCGGTATCGCTGACCGCGATGTTCAATCCAGTGGCCGGGTCGAGACTGATGCTGACGTCGATGCTGCCACTTTCCGTAAATTTCACCGCATTCGACAACAGATTGGCGAGCGTCTGTTTCACGCGCAGCGGGTCGCCCAAAATGCTGGCCGGGGCGTCCGGGGCGAAGGTACATTTCAGTTGCAATGATTTGTGTGCGGCTTGCGGCGCAAACTCGGCCAGCAATTCGCTCAGCAGTTGCCGTGGATCAAAGCCGCTGATGCTCAAGGTGATGCCGTGCGCTTCGAAATCGGTGTAATCCAGTAGCTGCTCCAGAATGCCCAGCAGGCGTTGGGCAGAGCTGCGAATGACCTTGAGCTGGTAGGTCTGGCGCTCGCCCATGGGCGAGCGCAGGAGCAATTCGGTCATGCCGAGAACGCCGTGCATGGGTGTGCGCAGCTCGTGGCTCATGGTGCCGAGGAAGACCGACTTGGCGTGGGAGGCAGATTCCGCCCGGTCGCGCGCGCTTTTTAGTTCGGCCTCGTTGGCTTTGAGCTGGGTAATGTCGGTCGCCACACCGATCAGATGGTGGGTGCGTCCATCGGGTCCGCTAACCGCGTTGATGGTCAGCAGGTTGTGGAAAAAATGCCCGTCCTTGTGCCGATTGACGATTTCTCCCTGCCAGTGCCCGGTGCTTTCGACGGCTTGCCAGAGTGTCTGGAAAAATGCCGGATCATGGAGACCGGATGACAGCATTCGCGGATTGCGTCCCCGCATTTCGTCAGCACTGTAGCCGCTGATGCGCTCATACGCCGGATTGCTGGTGATGATCTGCCCGTCGGGTGTGGTGATCAGTACGCCATCCGAGGTGGCTTCAAACAGGCTGGCAGCCAGTAAGCGTTGTTCCAGCAGTTCCCGCTCTTTCTCTTCCAGGCGTTTCTGTCGGCGCCAGATCATCAGGATGGCAGCGGTCAACGCCAGCAGAATGGGAAAAACGATCAGCGACAGACGACGGGATTCACTTTGCCAGCGCTGGAGAACATGCGCGCGATTGAGGTGGATGGCCACCACCACAGGAAAATGGCTGGAAGTGCGGTAGCCGGTGAGAACCTCGAAGCCGCCGTCCAGGGATTGAGCCATTTCGCCGAAATCGGCGCTGGCCAGTTGTTGGTGGACTGCACCTGCGGGTTCAGGGGCTGACGGGTTGTCCTGGGGCCAGGATGAAATCAGCAGGCGACCATCGTGTCGCAGCACTTGGACAAATCCTGCGGTCGACGGCATCAATTGTTGAAAATGCAGCAGAAAATAATCCGGATTCAGCGTTGCCACGATGCGCAGCCCGGCATTTTTGCCGGGAGCCGGACGGATGACTGGCAGAAAAAAGGCTTCATCGGCAGCAAGCGGCTGGGTCAAGCCGGGTATTTCAGCGTTGTATAGATCGCGTCCGCGCAGCGGCAGGCCAATGCGCAGCAGGGGCGTGTCCTGGGGCGCATCGGGATAAAAATCGATCGGCGGGAGCGGCGTACCCACGTTGTCCTGCAAAGAACTGGCAATGATGATGCCCTCAGGATTGACCAGTGAAATCGAGCGCAAGTACGGTGCTTGATTGAGCAACAGCTTCAGTTGCGCCGAAAACGGGTGCTTGGCATGGCGAATGTCTTGCTCGGGCGCAACACTGAGTGATGCCATCTCGATCATTTCAAGCGTTTGTGTCAGATGCCGCTCAAAACTGCGGGCAAGGCTGGCGGATTCGGCCAGCCCGTTCTCCAGCGTGGTCTGGCGCAGGCTCCACAGGGTCAGGGCGTAGGCAACCAACCAGCCTGCAATCAGCAGGATCAGCACCAGAATCAGGGCGCGGGGCTGGCGCTTCTTGCCGGGAAGCAGCGTTTCAGCGGGCGATGATGGCTTGTAGCTGGTGGCGTTGGGCATGGTTCAGCAATCGTCCGTCACGCTTGATGTCGGCAAGAAAGCGTTCGACGCGCTGGAAAAAGGGGTCGTCCCCTGGTGCCATGGCCCACGCATAGGGGGTAACGTGAAATGTCGACTTCGGGGCCACCAGCCTGGCCCAGTCGCTGTTGTTCAGCATCCGGCGGCTATAAGGGTAGTCCGTCATGAAGACATCGGCGCGCCCGCTCTGGACTTCGTACTCACGCGCATGCGGGGTGTCGAGGACGCGCAGTTCGGCATGTAGGAGGCGAGACTTCATGATGGGTTCGTGGAGCGTGCCGCGTGCCACTGCAACCACGCTGCCCGGCTGGTCGATATCGTCCCAGTCACGGATACGGCGGTTGGTCGCCGTGGTGATGGCGTAGATGTCGCTCGACAGATAGGGCAGGGTGAAACGCAATTTCTCTTGCCGGGCCGGTGTCACGCCGATGGCAAACATGGCAATGTCGCAGCGGTCGCTGGTGATGTCCGGAATCAGATTGGCAAAACCACTGTCGACAAAACGCGGCTGCACCCCGAGTTCGCGCGCCAGTTCCCTGGCGTTGTCGATGTCTATGCCGCTCAGCTGCAGGGTTTTCGGATTGCGCCAGGAAATGCCGTAATAATCAGGCCAGATGCAAACCCGCAGTTCACCGCTCGCGGCGATGTGCTCCAGCCGGCCCGGTTGGGCCATTGCGGCGCCGGGTGCAAGAAGCGGGAGCAGCAGAAGTATGAAATGCAGTTTTGAGAGCACGTGGCGTGAAAGTGAAAAAAATGCAACGCCAGTGTACGACGTTTTTACCCGCCGGGGCACCCGAAATTTTGTGTGCTATCCGGGCGAGAAGCTGATTTGATGCGGTTTTTCGTGATCCTGATCGCAGGAAGAGGTGTTTTTATTTCTGCCAGAGCGTCTGCCAGCCGGCATGTCCCAGCGCTTCCATGGTCTCGATGTTGCGCTCGAAGATTTCGGCAGCGTCCGGGAAAGCAGCTACGGCACGATCAATGCTGCTTTCGCGCAACAGGTGCAGGGTGGGGTAGGGCGAACGGTTCGTGTAGTTGGCGATGTCGTCCGGGTCGCTGCCGGCGAATTCGTACTCCGGGTGCAGGCTGGCAACCTGGAACACGCCTTCCAGTCCTTCGTTGCGCAGCAAGGCGTCTACTTCGGCCAGAAAGAAGTGGTAATCGATGAAGTCGGTCAGGACCGCGGGGTGAATCAGCAGGGTGGTGTCGATTTCGGCTGCATCGGTGTGTGCGAGCAGGGCGAGTTCGGCGGCAAGCTCGGCTAGGAGTTCATCCGGCGTGCTTGCTGCGGTCAACGCATAACGGACCTGTTTTTTGACGTGCACGCTCTTGGCGAAAGGGCAGAGATTGAGACCGATCACCGCCTTTTCCAGCCAGGTGCGCGTCGCCGCCAGAATGCTGGCGCTGCGTTCGGTATCGAGGAGCGGATGAAGGACGGTGGGCTGGGGGCGTGAGGTCATGGTGGCTATTGGTCAGTGACGCGCCTGCTTGCCGAGTGCGCCCCACAGTCGGGAAACTTTCTGGCGCAGGCTGAGGCGTTCGTCGGAGAGGGCTTCGAGAAAGTCGGAAAGCGGTTTTGAGCGGGCAACGGCAAACATGATGAGCATGATAAACACCAGCGTGGCGAGAATGCCATGCACGCTGCGTTCGAGAACACTGCCTTCACCGAAGGCGATGATGTTCATTCCGAAGTAGCCGGTGGTGACGGTAGCGATCAGGCCAAGGATGGTGATCACGGTCAGGCGGACCACAGTGTTGGATTGTCTGCGTTGCGAATCGCTGTCGAGGTAATTGCTCATCTCGCGGATTTCATCGCGAACCTCTTCGTAGACCGCATCATTGTGCAGATGTCCGGAACAGAGACGGTAGATCGCCTGGATGTGCGGCCGCTCCGAGAGTTCATGGAACCAGTAACGGTGGGTGAAGCGCAGGAAAGTCTCGAAATTGCTGCGGATTCGCCGCTTGAACCGGCGCACTGAGTCATCGTCCCGGATGTCGAGATCGTTGACCGCATCGACCAGAATTTCCGAAAAAACGAGTAGCGAAGCGCGATGCAAATGCGCAATCAAAAACACCAGGAAATATTGGTGGCGGAATTGCGCCAGCACACCACGCTCATGGTCGATAAAGAAGGCCGAAGCGGCATCGCCGACCACGGTAAGCGTGTTCCCGGTACACATGAAGCGGGTGTTGGGTCCGCGTTCGCTGTCGGTCCAGAAACGGTCCTGACAAAAACGGGCTTCGAATTCCTGCACCGCCGGGTCGTTGACCGGTAGTGCTTCGTCCGGATGCAAGGTGGTTGCCAGACCGAGGCGCACCCATTGTTCGCGGTCCAGCTGGCGCGGATTGTCGATTGCGAGAAAGGCCATGACCGGCATGCGCTGGTATTCGATGAGGCGATAGCGAAGCTCGCCGGCTTCATCGGAGTGTGCCAGTGCCAGAGGGCGCAGCAGGCTGGCCCAATGTTCGGAAATGCACGGACTGCGGTGTTCGCAGACGTAGCTCAGATATTTTTCCCGGCGCCTGGTATCCGAACGGGCGACCACCTGGCCGGATGCATCCAGCCATTCCGCCATGTGCACATTGTGCAAGCCCTCGCCATTTTCTTCCCAGCCCGAGGGATAGGCGCGACCAAAGCGGAACAGGATGTCGCGCACGGTAGCGAGTGGCAGATTGTCGCCACGCACCTCGACATTGAGCTGCACCAGATCGAGATCGTGGAAGAAGTACAGATCGAGATGGGCGATGTGGAGCACGACCGGGGTTTGTCCCGGGCGCAGGGTCAGCCGCAGTGCGGCAATGTCCTTGCGCCGGAAGACGTGCATCGGTGAGCCGCCGGGCGGGTCTTCAGGGGCTGCATTGCGCGAACGTCCTTCGCCATAGAGAAAGCGCTGCACATAAGGCAGGAAGGACACGAATTCGCGGTAATGCCTTTCGGCAAATAAACTCGGGTCTTCGGTGAATTCATCATCGATAAGCCGCCATGGATGAATATCGGCGAGATTCTCGAATACTTCCCAGTGCCGACCCTCACTGACATCGCTGGTCAGCGGCTGGAGTTGCAGTGGCCAGACCAGACTGGCGTGAAACAGGCGGACTGTCGTGCTGGCTGTCGTGCTGTCTGTTGGGTCATCGTTCGCAGTCACGGCAGACTCCGGGAAGAGGGGAGGCCCAGATTCTAGTGCCAAGTCGGTTGGTATGGGTATCCCAGCCAGCGCTCAGCACGCCAGTGCCGTCGTCAGGGCAGCTTGAACTGCAGTCGCCAGCAGTGCGATTTCCTCATCGCCGACAATATAGGGCGGCATCAGGTAAACCGTGTTGCCGATGGGGCGGATCAGGGCACCACGGTCAAGGGCGGCACGGTAAAAGCGGCGGGAGAAGAAGGGGTCGTCGGTGCTCACGTCAAAGGCGGCAATCATGCCGCGCTGGCGCAGATGGCGCACTTGCGGGTGATCGGCCAGCGGCGCCAGGGCCTGGGCCATTTTTTGCGATTTCCCGCGGTTGACCGTAATCACGTCATCCTCGGCAAAGATGTCCAGGGTTGCCAAGGCAGCACGGCAAGCCAGCGGATTGCCGGTGTAGGAGTG
>CALAGF010000136.1 GCA_937892345.1 uncultured Rhodocyclaceae bacterium
CACCTGGCTGGAAAGCCATTTCGACTGGCAAATCCGCACCTTCTGGTTTACTGCCCTGTGGCTGGTCCTGTCGGGCCTGTTGATGCTGACCATCATCGGCATTCCGATTGCTGCCTGGATCATGATTCCGCTGCTGGGTCTGTGGGTGGGCTACCGCGTGGTGCGTGGCTGGCTTGCGCTGTCCGGGGTGCGCCCGGTCGCCTGACGCCATTCTCGGATCATGGCCAGCGAGCGCGAGTAGCTGTGCGCCATCTGGGCGGCGTCGTAGGCATGTTGGCGGCCCACGGGACAGGCCTGGCGGGCGAGGCAGTCCTGCGCACAGGCCGAGGCGGTTTGCAGACGCTGATCGATGCAGGCAGCTAACTGGAAAGGGCGGCCTGCCGCCTTGCCCGGACACGCGCTGATGCAGGCCTGGTGCTCACAGATCACGCAGGGATTGCTACGGTCGACGCGCGGTGTCAGCGGAAAATCACTGTCGGCCAGTACCAGAGCGCGATAGGCAAACCAGCTGCCCCATTCGGCATCGATACCAATCGCAAACGGGGAGGGGTGATGCCAGCCGGCAAGTTCGCCCAATTGCTGCAAGCCAATCGATATGTTGCCGGGGTAGAGAAAACGGTAGGCCTGCGGCGGCAAAATCCGCTGCAGGCAGCGGTCGACCGCAACACGGGTGTAGTCATCGATGGGATCGTTCGAGCGTGTGGGGGCGGCGGCCTGCATTGCCTCCCAAAGGGCGCGACCGCCATGCCCGAGCAGAATCAGTTGCCTGTCCCGGGCTTGTGCGCCGAGTTTGGCGCGCAGTGTTTCGGGAAGGTCGGCCAAGGCAAATACATGCTGGCGATTGAGCCCCGCCTGGATCAAGTCTTCTGCTGGAAAAGCCTGCCGGCCGTTCATGGTCGTTCGGCGACCCAGTTCAGCAAGGCATCAATCGCCGGCCCACCGCTCTGGGCACGACTGTCGTTGATCAGGAAGGTGACGGCGTGGCGCCGTCCGCCGGCATCCTGTACGTAGCCGGCGGCTGTCTTGACGCCATCGAGCGTGCCGGTCTTGATGTGAGCACGCGCAGTCACCGGGCTGTCGGTCAGGCGTTTTTTCAGGGTGCCATCCACGCCGGCAACCGGCATGCTGGCCATGAATTCGGCCATCAAGGGGTGGCGCCAGGCGTCGAGCAGCAGCCGGTTGAGGCTGCCGGTGCTGATCCGCTCGATGCGTGACAGGCCGGACCCGTTATCCATCACCAGTTCGCCAAAGCGCAGCCCGCGGCTTTCCAGCCATCCTGCGATCCGGCGGCGGGCGCTCTCGGTGCTGGCCGGCGCTTCGCTGCTCAGGCTCTGAAATACTTGCCGGGCCATCACATTGTTGCTGAACTTGTTGATGTCACGAATGATGTCTGCCAGAGGCGGTGATTCATGGCGCACCAGCAACTGCGCACCGGGCGGCGTCCGCCCTTCACGGATACGCCCGGCCAGCTGGCCGCCGAGTTCGCTCCACAGTGCCCGGATCAGGCCGTCGGCGTGGCTATCCGGCGAGAGGGGGGCGAGATTGAGCACGCGCTCATTGCATTGCTCGGCATAGCTGCCGCTGATGTCCAGGCGTTGCTGGCCACCCACCGCCAACAGACGTAGCGTGATGCGATCTTTCCAGTCACTGCCGCAGGCACCAGCGGTTGTTTTCAGACGATTGTCCAGCATCAGGCCGTGGCTAGGGGACTCCAGCAGCACGCGCGGCTGCCCGGGAGCGCTCTGGAGCGTGAAGCGCAGTGACTGGAAATTCAGCAGCAGCGCATTCGGCCCGACGTTGTAGGGGCGTAGCGGCTTGTTGTCGAAGGCTGCAGGATCAAAGGACTCGTTCTGAAACGCGCTGCGGTCGAGAATGATGTCGCCCTCGATCCGCTTGATGCCGCGTACCCGCAACTGACGCAAAAGGTCGCTCAGGTCTTCGATGGCCAAGCGTGGGTCGCCGCTGCCTTTCAGGTAGAAATTTCCCTGCAGGGAGCTGTTGACCGTAGGGGCATCGCTCCAGCCGCCGGTCTGCCAGGTGAATGCCGGGCCGAGGAGGTCGAGCGCGGCGTAGGTGGTCAGGAGTTTCATGACCGAGGCCGGATTCATCGCCAGCGCCGTGTTGTGGGCAATCAGGGGCTGGCCGGCATCGACGGGTTGCACGATTACCCCGACGGCGGTTTCCGGAATATGGGCGGCGCGCAGGGCATCAGCGACTGAGGGCGGTAGTTCGGCGTGTGCCGGCCCGATCAGGAGCAGCCCCAGCAGCAGGGCAAGCCTACTGCTGAAACGGCTTGCCCGCCTGATCATGCTAACAGCCGCAACGCTCATCGCAGCTGTCGCTGGGGCAGTCGATGAAATCGCCCTCGTCGGCATCGAAACAGACAACCCGGCCGGATGCTTCATGAGTGGCATGAAACAGGGCGACCTCGGCGGAGGAAATGAGGGTGTGCGCGTCAGCTTCCGGGGTCGGTCGCATGGCCGCAATGCCGCAATGGATGACGATGGGCTGCCCGGAGGGCAGGCAAATATCTCTGGCAGCCCCGAGAATGTTGCAACCCGGCGTGCACATGGCGCTTGCGCTACGAGCCGGCAAAAGCACCAGGATCTTGTCGGTGGCGAAGCGTCCGGCGGTGTCCTGTGCCGGGCGAATGCTGCCGAGAATTGCCTTTGCCAGCTCGCGCAAGACGCGGTCACCTTCCTCGCGCCCGAACAGCTCGCTGATGCCGTGCAGATGCTCGATGTCGATCATCATCAGGCCGATTGACTGCTGCGACTGGATGGCGTGCCGAAATTCGCGCTCGAAGATTTCATCGAAGCTCTTGCGGTTGCTCAGTCCGGTAACCGGGTCCAGCGTCGCCGCCCGGCGCAGTTGGTCGGTTTGCTGGCGTAGCTGGCGTTCGCGTGAAATGTTGGCGGTGACGTCAGTAATCTGGATCAGGCAGGCGGCGCGGCTGTCATGACGCACCGGGATGACGTGGGTCAGTTGCTGAAGACGCAGGCTGTGCGCCCGGTCATCTGCCGAGCGATACAAGGGCAGCAGGGTGCCGTGCAGGGCCGGTGAGAGCAGTGAGGGCAGGCCGTTGCGGCAGGCGTGTTGAACTGCCAGCGTGAGCCGGGTATTGCCGGTTTCCGGGAGCACTTCGCTCAGCAGGCGCTGTTCGGCATCCTTGGCGGCGATACCGCTGTAGCGCACGAGCCAGCGGTTCCAGCGCAGGATGCGGCCTTCGGTGTCGAGCAGGATGAGACCGCTTTCGACGGCATCGATAACGGCTTGAAGCGTCGCGTGTGGCAGTGCGAAATCGTTCATGCCAGCCCCTGTTCGGCGAGATAGGCGTTCAGGCAGGCGATCAGGTTGCGCATCGACGGGACGCTGAGCAGGAAGAGGATGTGCCCCTGAATGCATTGCTGGCTGATGCTCATGTCGACCTGCAGCAGCAGCACCAACGGTTCGTCGGAATTGTCGAGCAGGCTCAGCAGTCCGGCATCACCGAAACGGTGGAGCGGCAGCGTGCTGTCGAAACTGACATGAAAGAGGTCGGCCAGCGAACTCATGCAGGCATTGAGGATGATGTTGCCCACTTCGCACATCGCCTCCTGTTCATATTCCGATAATTCCTCGATGCTCATGTGCGGCCCGACCATCAGGCGGACGATTTCCAGCGCATTGGTTTCCGGAAAGACCAGCATGGCCTCGGCGCTGAAGGGGCCGGAAAACATCTGGCTGACCGTGCTGAATTTGATCAGCGCGCTACGCCCGAGAATTTCCGCAGCCTGTTCACGATGCACGATCTGTACGCGCGGAGCGGATAGCAGGACTTCGTCGCTGACGATCAGACTGAGACTGGAGGCGGCGCGGCCGACACCGATGTTGAAAATTTCGCCGAGGGCGTCGAGCTGGAGTTCGTTCAGATTCTCCATGTCAGCCCTCGAAATAGGCAATGGCATCGGCAATCGATGTGGGGGTGATCGGTTTGGCGACAAAGTGCAGGCCAACCTTGCTGGCTGCCTCGCGGGTGCTCTCCTGAATATTGGCAGTACACATTGCGATGCGTGTTTCCGGATGGCGAATGCGAATGCGGCCAGCCGCCTCCAGGCCGCTGATGCCCGGCATGTTCACATCCATACTGACGTAATCGGGGACTTCTGTTTCGACCAGCGTGACGGCTTCGTCGCCGCTGGAAGCCTCGATCAATCGCCAGTTGGGGCGTTGGTCGGTGACGATGGCGCGAATCAGCATGCGCGACATGCGGCTATCGTCAACAATCAGCAGGAGTGGGGAGGCGGGCTTGTCCATGGTCTGTTCTCATTACATCGACTGCGGTCGAGGTCTTGGCATCGGAGCCCGGGATTCTACTCTGTTGGCACATGGCTCGCGATGCGCGAAAGCGGCTTTGTTCAGCCTGCTGGCAGCCGGAGTGCAGCCCGGAGTCCACCGCTGTCGGCTTGTGCCAGTGTCAGTGCGCCGCCATACAGACGTGCCAGGTCGTCGACGATGGCAAGCCCGAGGCCGGAGCCCGGGATGGCTTCATCGGCACGTGTTCCCCGTTGCAGCAGGCGGGAGATTTCATTTTCCGGAATGCCCGGGCCGTCATCGCATACCTCGAGCGACAAATCACGGTCGGTCAGCCGGCAATGCACGGTGACGCAGGATGTTGCCCACTTGCAGGCATTGTCCAGCAGGTTGCCGAGCATCTCCTGGATATCCTGCGCCTCACCCCGGAAGACCAGTGTGTCATCGCAGGCAAGCAACTCAATGTGCAGGCCGCGTGCCTCGTGCAATCGCCGCATGACCCGTAGCAGTCCCTCCAGCGCCGGGCGCAGCAGGCAACTCTGGCCCGGCAATTGAGCCGCTGCAGCGGCGCGGGCGCGAGCCAGGTGGTGATCGACCTGCTGCCGGGCGATATCGACCTGGGTGGAGATCAAATCGGCAAGGTGGCCGGGTTCGGCTGCCGCGGCATTGGCCATCACGCTCAGGGGTGTTTTGATGGCGTGGGCGAGGTTGCCGGCCTGAGTGCGGGCGCGTTCGACAAAAGCAAGGTTGCGACCGAGGACTTCGTTGAGTTCATCGACCAGCGGCTGGATTTCGGATGGAAAGTCTCCGCGCAACTCAGCCTGACGTCCGTCGCGCAGGCGGGCCAGTTCGCTGCGCAGCCGATTGAGCGGGCGCAGACCAAAGCGCAGTTGCACGATCAGGGCGCCGCTGAGGGCCGTGGCCAGCAAACCGAGGGCGAGCAGGAGGGGGCGCGTCAAATCGCTCAGCGGTTCGTTGATCAGGGATTCATTGGCCGCAACGATCAGGCGCAAGGCAGGGCCATCGTTGTTTTCCGGGCGGAGTACGCGTTCGATCATGCCCAGCATCTGGCCATCCGGGCCGGCGAGTCGATGTTCGTGAATTTCGCCTTGCGCTGGACGATCTTCGGGAACCTTGAGAACGAAGTCCCACAAGGAGCGCGAACGCAGGATGCCGCTTGCTGCCGGGGTCGTGGTGTCGGGCATGCGGTCGACTTGCCAGTAGAGGCCGGCATAGGGGCGGGTCAAGCGGGGATCGCTGAGTGCGGCCGTGATGACGGGCTGTCCTGCTGCATCAAAATTCAGATGGGCGGCGAGTTGGTTGAGGTGCATGCGCAACTCGGCGTGGAACTGACGGCTGACATGATCGCGAAACAGGGTGTGCAATCCCCAGCCGGCAATGCCGATGCTCAGCAATATCCAGAGCAGTGTGCCGAGCAGCAAGCGCTGGCGCAGGGAGGTGCGCAGCCGGTTCACCGTGGCGGTACCTTGAGCCGGTAACCCAGGCCGCGCAAGGTTTCGATCAGTTCAGGAGGGAGTTTCTTGCGCAGCCGCCCGATGAACACTTCGATGGTGTTCGAGTCGCGCTCACTGTCCTGCGCATAGATGTGATCGACCAGTTCGCCGCGCGGGATGACTTCTCCGGGGCGGTGCATGAAAAGCGAGAGCAATTTGAATTCATGGCTGGTCAGGTTCAAGGCTTGATCGTCGAGGTGCACCACCGCGCTGCGCGTATTCAGGCGCAGCGGCCCGCAGCAGAGCTCGTCGCTGGTTCGTCCTTGGGCGCGCCGGATCAGCGCCCGGATCCTGGCCAGCAGTTCTTCCATGTGAAAGGGCTTGGTCAGGTAGTCGTCGGCACCGGCGTCGATGCCAGCTACTCGTTCGTGCCAGTCGGCGCGCGCTGTGAGGATCAATACCGGCATGCTGCGACCTGCGCTGCGCCAGCGTTTCAGTACGCTGACGCCGTCAAGGAGCGGCAGGCCGAGATCGAGTACGACGGCATCGTAATCCTGCTCCATGCCAAGAAAATGCCCATCTACACCGTCGACCGCAACATCCACGGTGTAAGCGGCTGCCGCGAGTGCGCTGCCAATTTGTTTGGCCAGCGTGGTTTCGTCTTCAACCAGCAGGATACGCATCAGTGTCGCTCGCGCTGCGCCAGCAGCGAGGCGTCGCGTGCATCCAGCTTCAATTTGGCCACCCCGCCACCAGGTCGGATGATCTTGATTTCATAGATCCAGCGAGCGCCTTTGCGTTCAAGTTCAACTTCAAGCACCTGTCCGGGATGGCTGCGTTCGATGCGTGACAAGACCGTGCCCAGCGGCAGGATTTCACCGGCAGCGAGCGCATCGCGGGCACGGTCGTGATCGGCCCCGTCAGCACTTGCCGCGAGCGGGGCAAATAGCAGCCAGCATGAAAGTGCGAGGCGATACCGCATGTTCAGCGGATGCGGTAGCTGGCGTGGCAGGCGACACAGGTGCCGGTCAGTTCGGACAGGTGTTGCATCGCAGCAGGCTTGTCACCGCTGGCAGCCGATTTTGCAAAGGCGCTGGCCGCCTGATGACCGGCCATCCCCAGTGCGTGCATTTCACGGGGCATTTGCGGTCCGGGTCGGGCATCAAAGGGCAGTCGCGCATTTTTGCCCATCGCGCTCTGGCCCAGCCCTTCTTCAGCGACGCGGGCAGCCTCGCTGAGTTTGTCCGTGGCCAGCAGATTGATGATTTCGTTGAGCGCAATCAGGTTGTCGCGCATTTCCTGGCGCAGGGTTTCCTGAGCGGGAGCGGGCAGCGGGGCGAGCATGCGGGTGTCCTCGGCATGCGCAATCAGCGGTAGCAGGGCAATCAGGGTGCAGAGGTATTTCATGGTCAACTCCCGTGGACGATAAGCATTTTATAGCCTGTGCCAGATGAACGGCAGGTGAACGGGGTGTTCAGCTTCCGTTCAGGGGGCTTTGGGCAAAGTGGCGCCATCAACTTTTTCAGGAGCTCCGCCATGAACCATCTTGTTCTTTCCATGCTGAGGTGTGCGCTGTTCGCCGCTGCGCTGCCGCTCCCGGCAATCGCCGCAGCAGACCCCGTGGGTGCCGCGTATGCGGCCGAAGCGCGGGCGGCTGATCCCGGATTTTCCGGTTTCTCCGCAATGCGGGGCCAAGCCCTGTATCGCCAGCAGTTCACCGGCGGCAAGCCTGACACGCCTTCTTGCACAAACTGCCATGGGCTCGATCCGCGTACGCCGGGTCGCTCGCTGACCGGCAAGGCGCTTGAGCCCATGGCGAGTTCCGTGTCGCCCACGCGTTACGCCGATGCAGCCAAGGTCGAAAAATGGTTTCGCCGGAATTGCCGTGAAGTCTTGGGGCGCGAATGTTCGCCGCGTGAAAAAGGCGACTGGCTGAGCTATGTCCGCGGGCAATGAGTCCGAAGGTTTCAAGGAGAAAAACATGATCAAACCATTTATCCGTCCCGTCGTGCTTGTTCTTGCCGCCGGTGCTTTTTCGCTGCTCCTGCTCAATCGTGTTCAGGCCGGCGGAAGCCATTACTTTCCGCCAGTTGCTGATCCGCTCGTACAGTCCGAGTGCGGCAGTTGTCACCTGGCATTCGCGCCATCGATGCTGCCAGCGCGTTCCTGGCAGGCATTGATGGGGGGCTTGCAAAACCATTTTGGCGACGATGCGACGGTCGACCCTGCAACAGCGGAAAAAATCACCCGCTACCTGATTGAGAACGCCGCGGATCGTGCCGGACAACGACAGGGCAGCAAGTTGCAGCGCGGGCTTTCGGCTGCGAGTACGCCCTTGCGCATCACCGAATTACCCAAATGGATCAGCGAACATCGAGAAGTTTCAGCGCGAAACTGGCGTGATCCCAAGGTGCGTAGCCGGGCGAACTGCACTGCCTGCCACGCCGATGCCGCGCAAGGTTATTACGAAGATTGAGGAGCGGAAATGAAGACGCTGATTGCCGGCCTGATGGCGCTGGTCGGGCTCTCCTGGGGATGGGCATGGCTGCAAGGGGGCGTTGTGCCCGATGTGAATCCACTTTGGCAATGGCGGCAGGAGGGCTTGTACCTGAGCGGCCTGATGGCGATTGCCCTGATGTCGCTCAGCATGTATCTCTCGTCCCGGCCGCGCTGGCTGGAAAGCGCGTTGGGTGGCATGGATCGGGTCTATCGGACCCACAAGTGGGCCGGCATGCTCAGCGGTGGCTGGGCGCTGTCTCACTGGCTGATCGAAATGTCGGACGACGTGCTGAAAGTCCTGGTCGGGCGAGAAGGGCGCCTTCCGCGCGAGCGCCTCGGCGGGGTCCTGGATGCGCTGCGCGATCTGGGCAAGGACATGGGCGAGTGGGCGATCTACGCCTTGCTGGTCATGTTGGTCATTAGCTTGTGGAAACGCGTGCCTTATCGCTACTGGCGTTTTCTGCATCGGGCGATGCCGGGCATTTACCTGATGGCTGCCGCGCATGCGGCCCTGCTCGCGCCGGTCAGTTATTGGCAGCAGCCCGTCGGAGGGCTGATGGCTGTGCTGCTACTCGCCGGCAGCTACGGTGCGCTGATTGCCTTGCTCGGCAGGATCGGTCGTGCCAGTCAGTTTTCCGGGAAAATCGTTGCGCTGAACTCGCGCACCCATGGTGTTCTGCACCTGCGCTGCCAGATGGATGCCGGCTGGCGCGGGCATCAGCCGGGGCAGTTTGCGTTCATCCACTTTGATGCGGCTGAAGGTGCGCATCCTTTCACCATTGCCGGTGCTGATCGTGGCGATGGCTGTCTGGATTTCGAAATCAAGGCGCTGGGCGATTACACAGCGAATTTGTCCGCGCATTTGACGCTGGGGCAGCGGGTTCGCGTTGAGGGGCCGTATGGGCGCTTCATGCTGAAGCGCATCAAGCCGGCGCTGCGTCAGATCTGGATTGCCGGCGGTATCGGGATCACGCCCTTCATCGCCTGGCTGGAGGCTTTGCAGGGCAAGCCGGTGAGCGGTACGGTCATCGATCTGCATTATTGCATTCGCAGTGTGGCCAACGATCCTTTCGTGTCACGTCTGGAAATCCTGTGCGCAGCAGTGCCCGGCATGAAGCTGCATGTCCATGCGGATGACCAGCCGGCTGGACCCTCTCTTGCCGAATGGCTTCTTTCCGAAGCAGGACAGGCTGGGAGTGAGCTTTGGTTTTGTGGTCCGACAGGGCTGGCTGAGCATGCAAGACAGGCGCTGGCGCCCCTTGGCATGTCGGGGCCGGCATTTCACCAGGAAGCGTTCGAGCTCCGTTGATTAGTGCGAAATGCCTTGTGCCACAAGGGATTTGCAGAGATTTTCAGGTGTCGCACAGCGAATGAAGGGGATTTGTTTGCATGCGGCCCCTTGAAATCCGCCGGAGCCGTCCCTATTATTAGCACTCACCGGCAACGAGTGCTAACAAGTGCATTCGCCGGGTCCCGCAGGGCGTGAATGCGCCAGCGGCCAATTTCAGTCAGTCCTTATCTATACATTGTTCAGGAGTCTGCTTTATGAATATTCGTCCTTTGCACGACCGCGTGATCGTCAAGCGTGTTGAAGCCGAGCGCACCACCGCTTCCGGCATCGTCCTTCCCGATTCCGCCGGCGAAAAGCCGGATCAAGGTGAAATCCTGGCCGTCGGCCCGGGCAAGCGTGACGACAACGGCAAGCAGATTGCTCTCGACGTGAAGGTCGGCGATCGCGTTCTGTTCGGCAAGTACGCCGGTCAGGCCGTCAAGGTTGATGGTCAGGAAGTCCTGGTCATGCGTGAAGAAGACATCATGGGTGTCCTGCAGGCTTAATTGCCGCGACCCTAGAGATTTCGGTTGATCCTGCGGTCAACCGGGAAAACAGATCAAAATTCAGGAGCTATAAATGGCAGCTAAAGAAGTCAAATTCGGTGATTCCGCCCGTGCCCGCATGGTCGAAGGCATCAACGTCCTGGCCGATGCGGTCA
>CALAGF010000137.1 GCA_937892345.1 uncultured Rhodocyclaceae bacterium
GCCCAGAAGTTCTTCATGTTGAAGCTGTCGGCGGCAAAATCGTATTTCAGTTCCTTGATCCGGTTCTCACAGTCGGCACGGCCACGATAGATGCGCCAGATGATCTCTGCTGACAAGTTCAAATCGGTCGTCAGCGCCGAGAATCGGTATTTGCCGACGACGGGATCGTCGGCAAACAAGCTCAGCGATTTACCCTTGGGTGAGATACGCCGTTCAATGTGTTGGCGTATTCCGACCACCCAGCGAGGCTTTTCCCACGCCGGGGCTTGATAGGTGAAACGAGTCAGCTCGATGCCTTCGACGGGCTTGCCGTGCTCATCCAGCAATGCCCACCATCCACTGACGTCGACCAATGCACGCTGTAACGGTTGATTCTGGCGCAGAGCAATGATGTAGTGGAAGGGCTGTTGATCCAGATGGTCAAGGAAAGCGCTGTCGCTAAATCCGCTATCAGCGCGGAGTAGCGAGACGTGCTTGCCGCCCAGTCGGTGAAGCGTGTTGGCCAGAAAGGCCTGTACGTTGTTGGCTGAACTGCTGTTACCTGGCCGCAGCCAGCAATTGGCAATCATGCGGGTATCTGCAACAAAGGCCATCAAGGGGTGATGACTGGCGCGTCCACGCTTGGCCGGGTTGTACCCTCGCGCAGCTCCTTCTTGTGCGCCGTAGCGTGTCATGACCGTGGAGTCCAGATCAAGCGTCAGTCCGTTGATAGACAATTGGCCAAAGAGCCATCGATACAGAGAATCCATGACGGCTTCGTTGCTTGCTTGAGTGAATTTGTTGAATAAGCGCATCACAGCTTTGAAGTTGGCCATACGCTTGAAACCAAAAAGGCGTTTCAACACCGGGTCGTGCCGGGTAACTTCGCCGTGTTCAAATCGATTGGCACCACACCATACCGAAAGCAGAAACTGGGTGATAAGTTGCTCCGGGCGATAGCCTCGATTGCTGCCCGGTTGCGGCAAACCGGCTTCCTTCAGCGCTGATTCAAACCCAAGGTGATCAAGCATCCGTTTCATGATGCTCATGCCACCCCAAGCGGTGATTTCTTTGTCACTAAATCGAAGTTCAAAGCCCATGATTCCTCTGCACTGAAATCGCGATACAGAATCTTAGCCTTAAACCACCTAAATCTATTCTCTTTCAGCAACTTGCGCTAATGGCTTCCATTAGAAAGCGAAACTAATGGAAAATCTCGGTTAAAGCGGCGCATATCACCACCGAGAGCAGAAATCGATTAAATCTGGCCATGACCATGCAACGCCGCACACGGAGGCAGGGCCTATGGGATACCGCAAATTCATTCGACTTGCCCGCTAACCCGGATATTTCATCGAAAGGAGGTCGGCGGAACTGCCGGAAGGCGCGTTAATTCTGGTGTCTAGACAGTTTTAACGGGGAGTTCCGCCGATGCCAAATTGTACCGGTCAGCAGATGTTGTTTGGAAGGGTAGGTCGCCGTGAAATCGAAGCGAATTTTGGTGGAGGCGCCCTCAGTTCCGACGGTGGCGTCATGCTGGTGCGACAGGTGGATCGCAAGATCGGCTTGTCGGCGGCGGTCGCCGGGGCGCTATCGGACCGGCGCGACCCGGAGCGCATCACCCATTCGCTGCGTGATCTACTCGCCCAGCGGTTGTACGGACTGTGTTGCGGTTACGAGGATCTGAACGATCACGACACGCTGCGCCATGATCCACTGATGCAAACGGCCGTGGGCAAGATCGACGAGCTGGCGAGTTCCCCGACCTTCTCGCGTTTGGAAACCGGGGCCACGCGTGCGGATGTGATCGCCCTGAATCGCGTGCTGGTTGAACAGTTCATCGCGGCGCAGGACAAGGCGCCAGAGGAATTGATCCTCGATGTCGACGCCTCGGACGTGCCGCTGCATGGGGATCAGGAACTGACGCAGTTCCATGGTTATTACGATCACTACTGCTACCTGCCGCTTTACGTTTTTTGCGGACAAGCGATGCTCGCCTGCGTGCTGCGACCGTCTCGCATCGACGGCGCGAAGCAGGCGGCCGCCGTGATCAAGCTACTCGTCACACGCCTGCGTCAGGCCTGGCCGCAGGTTCGCCTCATCGTCTACGGCGATTCCGGTTTCTGCCGCCAGCGCCCTCTGGCTATCCGTTTCGCATGCCCGTCTCGCCGTCAGCAGCGG
>CALAGF010000138.1 GCA_937892345.1 uncultured Rhodocyclaceae bacterium
TCCAGTGTTGCCTTGGATACAGTGTTTCCAAAGACAGATAGAGAATCTCAATGGCGAGGATCGGTAGCACTCGACTCCATGATGCGCATCGTGGCTCGACACAAAAACATGTTTATCAATATCCGCGAATTTGACCCTGCCGATGCGTTGACCGTAAATGCCTTGGGATTGAAGGCATTCGAACAATTTCAGAACGCTTACAACGATTGGCCAGCCTTTAAAGAAAAAATTGCCGAGATGTCATTGTTGGCCGGCGTCGGGGAGTTGCTTGTTGCCGAAATTGATAAGCGGATTGTTGGGGCAGTGGTTTACATCGGACCGGGGATGCCTAAGTCTGATTTTTTTTCGACCCGAATGGCCAATCATGAGAATGCTGGTTGTGTCGCCCGATGCTCGTGGCCAAGGCCTTGGACGGGCATTGGCTGAGGAATGTCTGCGGCGGGCCAAGCGGGACAAAGCACAGGTTTTTGCATTGCACACTAGCGAAATCATGCGAGTCGCTTTGCCTATGTATCTACGGATGGGTTTTCAAAAGGTGTTTCAGGCACCTTCTATTGATGGAGTGGAATACGGTGTCTATCTCAAGAAAATCGATTGACGAAATGACAGTCACCCAAGTCTCAGCGGAGGATGCAGGCGAGGTGGCCGTCATGGCTGGCGAACTGCTGGCAGAAATCATGAGTGCGATTGGCATTCAGGCATTTAATTTTGATTTGGCCGAGACGTCCAAGCGGCTGGAAGATTTTCTGCGACAGGAAAAGTATTTTGTCTTTATGGCTCGCGCTGCCGATGGCAGGGCCATTGGATTTATCGCGCTCTACGAAAGCTATGCGCTGTATGCAGAAGGGACGTTTGGAACCATCCCTGAGCTCTATGTCCGCCCAAGCTGTCGCAAGCAGAGGGTGGGATATGAATTGGTGTCCGCCGCAAAATCATTTGCGCATTCGCGGGGCTGGAAGCGGCTGGAAGTGACGACGCCGCCTTTGCCGGAGTTTGATCGGACCCAGGCCTTTTATGAGCGTGAGGGATTTGCGATCAGCGGTGGTCGCAAGCTGAAAATTTCTTTCTAAACGGCTGAGCACCAATGATGGGCATCTTGATATCGCAGCACCTTCCACCGCAGGAGAACAAAATGCAGAAGGGGTACTGGATTGTTCGTATCGATGTTACTGACCAAGAGCAATTCAAAGCATACGCAGCCGCTAACGCCAAGGCACTCGAGAAGTATGGCGCTCGCTTCTTGGCGCGGGCGGGTCAGTTTCAGGTTCCAGAAGGGACAACCAGAGCGCGCAACACTATCGTTGAGTTTCCCTCGTATCAGGCCGCTCGCGATTGCTGGCACTCACCAGAATATCAAGCAGCTCTCAAGCTGCGACTGCCTGCATCAACAATTGATCTCGTCATTGTCGAGGGCTGTGACGGCTCGCAGCCGTCCTGAAGCTGATGGAGAATTTATACGTCAAATGTACGTGGTGGATTGTCCCACGTTGTCAGCATGACTGAGTGGGCGTAGATGGATCGATTCTCTTGTTAACCCGGCACGGCAGATCATCGCGCTTGTCTCTTTTTCTCAACTCATGCCAAAAACCGTAACCCAAGGCCGCTTTACCCATCGACTGCGCGGAGTGACGAATCTGCTGACGACGACTTTTCTGGTTTTGGGACGACGGGCCATTGGTAAGCCTCTGGTCAAGGAGTGGCCCGCTATCTTTGAGATGGCAACTCTGTTCTGGCGCAAGCAATTCAACCATGCCTTTGTGTTGAAAAACATTGCCGAGGGGCGTGCCTACTTCGATAGCGTCTGTTCGTTGCCTGATGTGATGCCTGAGGTGGATGTTGTTCCATCGGGCGCAAATCAACCCGCGGGCGATTGGTTCATTCCCAGGAAAAGCAGCAGTGACATCACGATGCTGTATTTCCATGGGGGTGGCTACAGCTTCTATGCCAAGGTCTCTCGTCTGTTTATTGCGTTGCTGGCCGAATGGCTGGGTATTCGGATTTTTGCACCTGACTATCGTTTGAGCCCTGAGCATCCGCATCCGGCGCAACTCGAAGACGGCTTGGCGGCTTACCGTTTTCTTCTGGATCAGGGCATACCACCGAATAAGCTGGTGATCTGCGGGGATTCTGCCGGGGGGCATCTGGTGTTGATGACACTCGTCGGAGCGCGTGATGCGGGTTTTCGACAACCAGCACTTGCGGTTGCCCTGAGTCCGTGGACTGATACGGGCTTTCGCGGGGTTAGCCAATTCGGTAATGACGTCTATGACATGGTGCAGGGCTACATGACCATTCAGTTCTCCAAGTGGCTTAAGGGGGATCAGCCGCTAAGTGACCAAGAGGTTTCGCCGATCTATCAGAACCTGCAGGGCTTGGCACCGATTTATCTGCAGGCGGGAGGCAAGGAAATTCTGGTCGACATGATTCGGGATTTTGCGCGCGAGGTGAAGGGGCAGGGTGGTGCGGTACGACTGGATGTGTGGGAACACATGACTCATGAGTTTCACGCTTACGGTGATTTGATCCCTGAAAGCCGGCAAGCCCTGAATCTGATCAAGCAGACGATCGATTGTGCGGTCGACGCGAAAACGAAGGGCAATTTGCCGCGACTGCCGCAGACGGAAATTGACTGTTTGGGTCTCTGATGCGCGATTCAACATTGGAGGGGCGGTTCGAGACACTGAGGAGCATGGGCAAACATCTGCTCGACTTGTTTCCACGAGCGCAATTACACGTTATTGCTGGAGGTGATCATGATTTGGTCGAGGTTTATGCTCAGAGACTGGCAGCAATCATTGATGCTCATTTAGCCAGTAGAGTCAGATATCTGCAAGACTTCGGAATACTCAGCATGCTTAAATCGTTTCTTTCTTTGTTGTTCATCATCAGCCTCGCCGGGTGCCATACCGCGCCATCACGTCCTACATCGATTGGCCGTGGAGATGGTCAGGTGGTAGAGAATTACATCGCGCAAAAGATTGAGTATGAGATGGCGCGGACGCACATTCCCGGGTTGAGCATTGCGCTGGTCGATAATCAGAAAGTTGTCTGGGCCAAAGGATTTGGCTTGGCCAACCGGGAAAAGGGGATCCCGGCAACGGCGCAGACCTTGTATCGGGTAGGGTCGATTTCAAAATTGCTAACGGTTGTTGCGGCGTTGCAACTGGTCGAGGCGGGCAAGCTCGATCTTGATCAGCCGATTCAGCACTGGCTGCCTGAGTTATCGCTCCGTGCGCCCGATGGCTCTTTGGCAAAAATTAGCATTCGCCAGTTGATGAGCCATCATGCTGGTTTGGCACGTGACCGGATTAAGGGATCGACTGATCCAGAGGGGCCAGCTTTTTCTGCGCTGGTTGATGCAATGGCGGGAGAAGAACTTCCATTTCAGCCAGGAGAACTCTTCTCCTATTCCAATTTGGGGATAACGCTGCTCGGCGAAATCGTTCAACGGGTAAGTGGCAAGCCTTTCCCGCTGCAGCTTGAAGAATCCGTTTTGAAACCCTTGGGCATGGGGTCGGCAGCTTTTGCTTCCGGCGTGCTGGACAATCCGTGGATGGCTGCCGGGTATGAGCAAAATAAACCGGCACATGAACGCTTCTTGCGAGATATCCCGGCAGGCGGGATGACGGCGAGCGTGCTTGATCTGGCACGTTTCCTGAGCATGACCTTTGCAGAGGGGAAGAGTGGGGGCCTAAATATTCTGCAGCCAGCCAGTGTGGCCGAAATGCTCCGTCCGCAAAACATTGATGTACCACTTGATTTGAACTTTCATGTTGGCTTGGGGTGGATGCTGAGTTCGCTGGGGAGTCAGCCGATACCGCACGCCGGCCGGATCGCACATCATGCCGGAGCAACACACTTGTTTCGCAGCCAGATTTATGTGTCGCCCGAGCATAAATTAGGGGTTGTCGTG
This sequence comes from uncultured Rhodocyclaceae bacterium, assembly GCA_937892345.1. Lineage (GTDB taxonomy): Bacteria > Pseudomonadota > Gammaproteobacteria > Burkholderiales > Rhodocyclaceae > Azonexus. The sequence goes on from CALAGF010000138.1 coordinate 3,914, forward strand.
CTGGCTAATTCGAGTGAAGCGACTCAGGTTGTGGATAGCATCGCCCGAGAAACGCTGGCCTTGGCATTGGAGGAGAGGGCGGCTGGTGTCTTGCGGTCAACGTCCGCTGCAGAGCAAAAAATTGAGGCCATCCCTGTTGATCTGGCGCGTCTCCCCGGTCTCTATACAACCATTGCCGGCGCGCTGAGGATAACCCCCAAAAATGATGCGCTTCAGGCTGAGTTGAATGGCAGAAAATTCAAGCTTCTGCCTAGAGCGGATGGTCTGTTGGGATTGTCCTACTCACTATTGGGACTAATTGATATTGATCTGGGGCCATTGCTCAGGATCGGTTTCAGCCGGCGGGTGGTGAGTGGTCGCGAAGTCCTCATTGCCCGGGATGCTGATCAGGAAATGCTGATTGGTGAGCGCCTGCCAGCACCTCCACCGGCCGGGGCTTGGCTGCAGCGACTAGGGGATTATCGGATTATTAATCTGGCGGGGGATTGGGCGTTTGCCAAACGCATCCGCCTTCTGAAGCAAGATGGCTACCTGTTTGTTGAAATGACTTTTACCGAGCCGGGAGGGCAGTCGATTCGTGTTGCGCTACAGCCGCTGTCTGATGACGAGGCGCGTCTGACAGGGCCACTAGCAGATCGGGGGGAGCGACTCAAAGTTACACGGGCCGGTGACAGGGAAACGCTCTGGATTTCGGGTTATCAATTACAGCGACTGATGGATTGAAGTTTCTGGCACGGTTTTTAGGTGGCGTGCCGACTGATGCGGCGAAATTGGCATCGTTGTCAGTTCAGGCGACACTGGAGACGGTGGCAACAACGCCAATGATATACGTGAGGTTTCCGGCTGCGTTGAATGGCTTGTTCGCAGCCAAGGAAGTATTTTAAGAACGTAATTTGACGCAGTCCTGGAAAAACTATCCGTCATGTCCGCGTGTTACCAGGCAGTTATTCAGCCTGCCTCTTAATGGAGCTTGAACGCAATGCGCGCACTACTCGCCGCCGTCGGTAGCCACGGCGATATCCTTCCCATGATTGCCATCGGCCGCGAGCTGCTTGCCCAAGGGCATGAAGTAATTTTCTTTGCCAACCCGGTATTTTCGGCATATGCGCTTGAAGCGGGTATGTCCTTCGTGCCGATCAGCAATGCTGATGCCTATTCAGCGTTGCTGGGTGATTTGGTTGAGGACAAGCCTGATCAGGCGTTTGAGCGTGTGGCAAATGAATCTGCCGTCTTGAATCGCGTTTTTTATCCCGCCATGCGAGCACAGGTTCTGCCAGGCCAAACCATCGCCGTTGGCGGCTCTTTGCTCTTCGCACCACGCCTTCTCAAGGAAACAGAGGGTGTTCCGTGTGTCACGATTCATCTGGCTCCTTCGGTAATCCGCTCCAATGAGCAGCCGGCGCGCCTGATGCCAAAGTGGATTGTGACAAGCACCCCCTCCTGGATCAAATCCTTGGCGTGGTGGATTGCCGACCGGCGTTACGATGCTTGGTTGACCAAGCCACTGAATCAGCAACGAAAGGAGCTTGGCCTGCTGCCCGTTAGACGAATATTTCAATCCTGGATTCACGGCGCAGATTGTGTGATCGGCATGTTTCCGGATTGGTTTGCCCAGCCACAATCGGATTGGCCGGCGCATCTTCATCTATCAGGGTTTCCGCTGTATGACCACGGTCAGGTCGATCATATTTCGCCGGGTCTGGCAGCATTTTTGCACGCAGGCGCAGCGCCTGTCGGCATTTCAGCCGGGACCGCGACGGCGCGTTCCGGAGAGTTTTTTCGGACGTCCATTGCTGCGTGCCAAGCGGCCGGGCTGCGCGGTGTATTGCTCTCTCCGTATTCCGAGCATATTCCCTCAGCGTTGCCCGAGGGCTTTTTCCACGCAACCTACGCACCTTATCGTCAATTGCTCCCTCGCCTGAGTGTGTTTATTCATCACGGTGGGATTGGCTCGACCAGCCAGGCTTTGTTGGCTGGTGTGCCGCAACTGATACGACCGGTGGCTTACGATCAGTTTGATAATTCTGCTCGTACGGTCAACCTTGGTGTAGGCAAGGAAATTCTGGTGAAGGACTACACGGTTGCGCACGTGGCAAATACCTTGCGGATGCTGGTAGATGATGGAGAGATGCGCGATCATTGTCGGCAAGTGTCGCGTCATTTCGATGGGAGCCATTCGGCAGCGGATGCGGCCAAGGCAATTGAAACGACTTTTCTTGACTGAGGGGTAAGTCATTGCAAGTTTATATTGCGGGTTCCGGCAAATTAGCCAGCGAGTTACTACAACATCTTGGTGCCCAAGGAGATTTCAGCATTGCGCCATGGCCACCCGGACAGGATGTAGCAGAGCGAGCGGTTGTTGTTCATGCTGGCTCAGGGCGGGAGATTGGTGAGATATCGCGGTTTTGTACTCGGACCTCTTCGGTGCTCGTCGAGTTGGCTACGGGCTCGTTACTCGAATCCAAGCAGCCATATCATCCCGTCGTTCTATGCCCGAACACCAATATTCTCATGCTGAAGTTCATGTGCATGCTGGAGCGCTCGGGATCGCTATTTTCCGGTGCCAAGATATCCGTCCTGGAATCCCATCAAGCGACGAAAAGTTCTGTTCCTGGAACGGCCGTGTCGATAGCCAATTCCCTCAGAGTAGCGGCGTCTGAGATAGTTTCGGTGCGGGATGTCGTTGAGCAAGAACTCAACCTTGGGATCCTTAGCGACCATCTGGCGCGCCACGCCTTTCATAGGGTCGTCATTCAGGACGCCTCATGTTCGATTTCGATGGAAACTCGTATATTCGGAAAGAACCCCTACGTGAGTGGCGTTAAACAAATCATTGACGCCATCTCGGCGCGAGATTTGGAGCCGCGGAGCTACTCAATCAATGAGTTTATCGAAAATGCCTGGGTTTGAAAGGGCATCTTATCGATTGAGATTGGCAGATTCGGTCATGCCGCTTTTCG
>CALAGF010000139.1 GCA_937892345.1 uncultured Rhodocyclaceae bacterium
ATCACCAATCAGAAAAACTGTTTTTTTTCATGTGGTTGCAATTTTCGTCTATTCCGGTCTCGGCATAAACCCGCAAGTCGTCTTCTTGCGCCACGCCCCCAGCCTCGTCGTTCTCTTCCTCGTTCGTTTCCTCCTCATCCGGCTGCGCGGTCAGGCCCGTACCACCTTCTGCAAATACGCACGGCACAGCAGCGCGGTCGGCCAATGTGCCGTGTGAAAGCGCATCCGTGGCAGGTTTCATCGTGCACGGCGTAAACGGAAAGGGATGGCGGCTTGATCAGGTAGGGGGGGGGGCGGCGGCTGGCTAAAATGCTACCGAGCGTGATGCAGCGGTTCAGGGTGCCCGAATACGGTGGCGTAATCGCACTGCCGTACGTGCGGACAAGTGGCGCAGTGGGAGGTGCCGGTGCGGCAGGATTGCCGGCGCAGGGCGTGGGTCGAAGGGACTGTCCAACTGGAGCCGGCATAATAGCCGGCAGGCTGATGGGGTGGGTGACGGTGAATCCGAGGTGATAACGCGTCAGCGGAAAGTGTTACAACGTCGCAATCATGAGCCGGACTTCCCCCGAATGCTGGCGAATAGCTCTTCTTTCAGCTTTTCTTTGCTGTCGATGAGGGTGATGCCGCTGACTTTGCAGCGCTGGATGAAGCGCTCCTTGTCGATGGGCTGCGTCGCGCTGATTTTACCGCTGTCGAGTTGCTGTTTACCTTGCGGGCCGATGAACAGCAGTTTTTTGGTTCGGCCAAAGCGGTCGCCCAGACTGCTGATCTGCTTTTCCATGTCCTGGCTTTCCTTGCTGACTGGAAAATCGGTTTTGATTTCGATCAGTTTGGCTTGTCCTTGGTAGTTGAGCAGCAGGTCCAGTTCGCGTTTGTGCTCGTCGCCTTCAGGCGAGCCGGCGATGTTGCTGACTACGCAGCCTTCGGGAATGCCGGCCTCGATTACCCAGTGCAAAACCAGTTGTTCTAACCAGATGCCGCTAATCCAGTCGCGCAGGTATTTGTTCTGTTTTTTGTTTTTGCTGGTGTTGCCGGGTAACACCAGCTGCTCGCCCTTGTCCTCGATTACGCTGGGCGCAAGTACGGCAAGTGCATCGAGCCAACGACGCTCGGCGGCAGTTGGCGGGTCGCCGAGTTCGCTCCAGTCGAGGGTGAGGCTGGGGTGGTTCCAGCGTGGGACCTTCCGGCCTTCGCCCCACACTTTGCCAAAGCGGGTAAACAGGGCTTCGAGCGCGGGGTCTTGGGCGGTGAGCGCGTCCCAGATACGTTGCGCCAGCGGCAGGCTGCCCGGCATCTTGCACAGGGGATTGACGGGATTGTTGTCTTTGACGTTCTGGTTATGCAGCCTAGCGATGGCACTTGGGCTGGCATCAATAAACGGTGTGTGCTCGACGGCATAAGTGCGTGCGCCGGGGGTGGGGTGCAAACGCTGGATGTGGTGTGCGTTCAGGGCTTTGTAGTCAAGGCCATTCCAGTCCAGTGCCGTCAGCAGTACGGCGGTTTGTGCCTTGGTGCCGCCAGTGAAGTTCAGTACGCGCTCGCGGTCTTTGAATTCGGGTGATTCGATCAACGGTCTGAGCGCTTCATTGACCCAGAGCTGGCAGCATTCGATATCCTCGGCATCCAGCGAGTGGCCGTCGTCGGGGCGGTGAATACGCAGTTGCGGCAATTCGGCCTGAAGAACCTCGGTAAAGAGCTTGGCGGCATTTTGAATATGCTTATCGTTGCTGACGATCAGGATGAGGTCGTCCGGCTTGTGGGTGAGACAGGCTTCCAACTCCGGCTGGTTGAAACCGGAAATGATGCAGACGTAAAGCAGACTGGTTGCGTGGTGAGGCAAGGCATTTCTCCTAGTACGCCGCCCAATCACATGCATTTATTTGACTGGGCGGCGATATCTCTAAACGTAGATGTTCAATGGAAGTTAAATGGCAGCGTGGCACACAGAAGCGGCAAGGGGTCGGCAAGCGTCAAGCCAGCTTGCGGCACGTTGGGAAGGTGCTGGACAAGCGCGGACAGCGAGACACCTGACGGATTGACACCTCTCAGTTTCAGCCGTTCGGCTAGATGGTGCAGCACCAGCCCCATCCAGCGCAGGGTGAGCCCAGCATCGTCGGCGGTACAGGCACTGATGGCCTGGTTGATGAAGTCGGTTGCGAGCGGAGCCTTTCCCGAATTGACCAGCAGCCAAGCGCGGTAGGTGTTGATCAGCGGCCAAGGGTGGTCGTCGATGTCGCGCTCCCATTTGTCGCGGGTGGCGAGGTAGTCGGCAATGGTCGCCTGCATCAGTGCCGGGCGGGTGATGCAGGCACGCAGCAGCAGATGCTGGTCAAACCGCTGCTCATACCCGCTGGCGGCGAGTGAACGGGCGGCGGCGGGCAGGTCGGCCTTGCCGGTAACATTGCGGAAATGACGGGTTAGCTCGCTGTTCAGTTCTGCGTCGCCGAGCGTGCCATCCATCAGAACGATCAGGCGATACACGCTGGTCTGGCGGGCTTCACGTCGCGCTTGGATTGGGTCGCTCAGGGTGGCGAAGCTTGCCAGTGCTTGGTCGAATTCCGCCAGTGCGCCGACAAGGTCGCCCTTAAAAGCACGTAGTTGCCCAAGTGCGGAGTAGAGCTTGGCATGGTTGAGTTTGCCGACCGTGGCGACGGGTTGCTGGCGCAAGTGTTCGAGTTCATCGCGCAGCAGGTCGAAATCGAAATAGTTGGTGGAGAGCGTGGCGACGCGCAACAGGGTTTCGCAGCATTGCGGTGCCATTTCGTCGCGCAGCTCGCGAGCCAGGTCGATGCA
>CALAGF010000140.1 GCA_937892345.1 uncultured Rhodocyclaceae bacterium
TGCAGGCCGAGGGTTATCGCGGCGCCTACGACAGCGTGCAACGCTTCGTGAAGCAATGGAAGTCGGCACAAACGCGGCCGACGATCAAAGAGGCCTTCGTCCCGCTCGTTTTTGCGCCCGGTGATGCCTGCCAGTTTGACTGGAGCCAGGAACACGTGGAGATTGCAGGCGTGGCACTGAGCATCAAGGTTGCCCACTTCCGGCTGGCCTACAGCCGGCAGATGTTTGTCGCCGCCTACCCCTGCGAGACCCAGGAGATGGTGCTCGATGCCCACAACCGGGCCTTTGCCTTCTTTGGCGGCGTACCCAATCGCCTGATCTACGACAATTTAAAGACTGTGGTGGACACCATTCTGGTCGGCAAGGATCGTCACTTCAATCGCCGCTTCATGGCGCTGGCCAACCATTACCTGTTCGAACCGGTCGCCTGTACGCCGGCCTCCGGTTGGGAGAAAGGGCAAATCGAGAATCAGGTCGGCAACGTCCGTGAATGGTTGTTCACGCCCAAGGCCCGCTTCGCGAGCTTTGCGGCGCTGAACGACTGGTTGGCCAGCCGCTGCCGGGAATTGGCGGAGCGCAAACATCCGGTCGAAGCGACACGCACCATTGCTGACTGCTTTCTTCAGGAAGGCCCCAGCCTACGGGCCATCACCAGCCCCTTCGACGGTTACGTCGAACAGATGATGCGCGTTTCCAGCACCTGCCTGATCCGCGTTGAACGCAATCGCTACAGCGTGCCGGCCGACTTTGCTGGCAAGGTGGTGTCGGTGCGTTTGTACGCCGATCAAGTGCGTATCGTCGCCGAGAATAAGGTGATTGCTGATCATGAACGGCGATTTGGCCGAGATCAGTTGATCTGCGATCCCTGGCATTACCTGCCGGTACTTACGATGAAGCCAGGGTCGCTGCGTAACGGGGCGCCGTTTGTCGAGTGGGATTTACCCCTGCCGATTCGGCTGGTGCGAGATCGTGTGCTGAAACAGCCGAAGGGAGATCGTGCCTTCGTTGAACTGCTGCTGGTCGCTCGCGAGGTGGGCTTGGAGGCGCTGCAAGTGGCGTGTGAGCTGACCCTGGACGGCGGTGTGATCACGGCGGCGGTGGTGATGAACGAACTGCGCCGGCTGACCGCGCCGCCTCGCCCGGCTGAACTCAGTTTGCCGGCGCAATTGCGCTTGCAGGTCGAACCGGCGGCCGATTGCAGCCGTTATGACCGTCTGCGCGGAGGCCAGTATGTCCATTGATCGACTGGCCCAACTCAAATCGCTGCACCTCTACGGCATGGCCACCGCGTGGGCGGAGTTGGTGGCCGAAGGTGCGCGTCGCCCCATGCAGCCGGAAGCCTGGCTGGATCGTTTGATTGATGCCGAGCAGGCGGATCGGCAAGTCCGCAGCCTGCGCTACCAGATGAAGGCGGCACGTTTCCCGATTCATCGTGACCTGACAGGCATCGACTGGACTGAAACACCATTGCCACAGGCGCAGATTGAGCAACTGGCGACCGCAGCCTTCATGGAGAGCGCCCACAACCTGATTCTGGTCGGTGGGACGGGGACGGGAAAGACCCATCTGGCGACTGCGTTGGGGGTTGCCGCTATCCATCAGGGGAAACGGGTGCGCTTCTTCAACGCGGTGGATCTGGTCAATCAACTGGAGCGGGAGAAGCAGCAGGGAAAAACGGGAAATCTGGCCAAGCAACTGGTGCTGTTCGATGCCGTGATTCTCGATGAGCTGGGGTATTTGCCGTTCCCGGCCTCGGGTGGGGCGCTGTTGTTTCACCTGATCAGCCAGCTCTATGAAAAGACCTCGTTGATCATCACGACCAACCTGTCATTCGGTGAATGGGTCACCGTGTTCGGCGATCCAAAGATGACAACTGCCTTACTCGACCGCATCACTCATCACTGCGAAATCCTCGAAACCGGCAACGATTCATACCGCTTCAAACAGCGGAAAAAATCCGTCAAATCTGTCTGACAAACTGGAAAGATTTGGACGCTGACACCTGGAAACTATTGGACGCTGATTGACA
>CALAGF010000141.1 GCA_937892345.1 uncultured Rhodocyclaceae bacterium
CGACTCATGAGTGGTGCAAGAAACGTCGAGCAGTGGCAAGACTTCATCGGCAGCTGCCTGGACTTCCGTCCCGCGGACGGGGTGTTCCGTATCGCCCGGGACATGTTCACCGAGCCGGAACTGTTCGATCTCGAGATGGAGATGATCTTCGAGAAGAACTGGATCTACGCCTGCCACGAAAGCGAACTGGCCAACAACCACGACTTCGTGACCCTGCGCGCCGGGCGCCAGCCGATGATCATCACCCGCGACGGCGACGGCTGGCGCATTCGCGGCAATGGCGACCTGCGCACCTTCCGTCTGCCGGCCGGCCTGCCGCGCCTGGCCGATGCCCGTGGCGTGGCCGGCTTCACGGCCGGTCGGGAAGGGCGCTACCCGCACCTGACCGACGGCGCAGCCTGGTTCGCATCGGAAAAAACCGCTCGCCCTGACACCCTCCGGCTGGTCGACGCCAACGCCCGCCTCGACGACTGGCAGCGCAGCGACCGCTCGCTCAGCTTCCGGCTCAAGGGCTACGTGCCGCTGGAATTCAGCCTGGCCGGCATCCAGCACTGCACGGTGAGCGCCGATGGCCAGCCGCTGACCGCTACCCGCCAGACCCGCCAGGATGAGGCGCTCATCCAGCACTACCGTCACGCCCATGCTGCCGCACAGATCCAGGTCCGCTGCCTCAGCCGCTGAGCGGCCCTTCCTGGCCCCCGGATGGCTCATTGCACTGCTCGCGGCCATCGTCGGGCTGGTGCTCTTACTGCTCTATCCGCGCACCGACCTCGAACGGCGCCTGGCTGAAACGCCGGACACGGCGCTGTCCGCCACCTACCTCGCCAACCTGCTGCGCAGCGACCCGGACAACCCCCGCCTGCGTCTGCTGCTGGCCCGCCAGCAACTCCAGATGAACAAGCTGGATGCCGCGCGTGCAACCCTGCAACCCGCCCTCGACGCCCACGACGAGGCGACACGTCGCGCTGCCTGGTGGATGCTGTTCGAGATCACCGAAGGCGACTACCGGCGCCTGCCCGCCTCGGCTACGGCCGAACGCACCGCGCTGCAGCGCGACATGCTGCGCCAGATGCAGCAACTGGCCGAGCAGGCGCCGAGCCTCGAACAGCAGATCGAGCTGGCCGGCAAGGCCTACCAATACAACGCGCCGGGCCTTGGCCAGGCCCTGTTCAAGGCGCTCGCCCACCGCCTCGACGATCCGGCGCAGGCCAGCGCCCTGTTCGAGCGGGCCGCCCGCGACGCCCTGGCCCATGGCGACTACCGCGGCTGTGCCGTAATGCCGTTCAGTTAAGGTCTTTCTTCAGGTAACGAACGGTGTAGCGTTTTGGTAGGGCTTTGACGATACGGGGGCATTGACGCCCCCGTCGTTTTTCGACGATGGCGAACTGCATCTGAGTGCGCAATCGTACGAGATGGGCCGGCAGTTTGCCGGGCGCCATGCCGACCGCCCAAATCATCTCGTGCTGCAGGATGTGCAGTGCGCGTAGGAAGCTCAAATCGGTTGGCTCGACCTTGGCCTCAATCGCGGCCTTGGCCATCTCCAGGCGAACGAGGTTATAGGCAATCAGGGCACCCCAGATTTCCTGCTCAATTCCTTCGGGCTGCTGGCTGCGCAAGGTGAGTGCCTCACCCAGCATGGACTGCTTGAGTTCGCGATAGCTGGTTTCGATCTCCCAACGCCGCCGGTAGCACTCGGCCAGTGCTTCAGCCTTAAAGCGACGGCGATCCAGCAGGGAGGTCAGGAGGACGCGCTGTTTCCCGTTGGCAGAGACCATCCGTATGGCCCGGGCGGTCCAGTGCTCAGGCAGTTCGGGCGCTTTGGCGCGCGCCTGGGGAGATACCCGCATGCGGACGAGGCAATCGTCGGCGCTCCCGGAGAGCACTTCCCACTTCGTGTTCGATTTGGCGGGGATCAGGTAGTGACGTTCCTGGCCCCCCTGCGTCAGCCCCAACAGAATTTCGGCACAGAGAAAGCCCCGGTCAAAGACGGTGAGGGAATGGTCGGCAATGCGCCCGACCAGTGTCTTGGCGTATAGCATCTCGTTCTGAGCGTATGTGCCAAAAGCGATATCCGAAACCAGGTGGGTAGGAATGGCCGTGATGCTGACCGCGCGCACCTGCGGGTAACTGGCCACCTTGCCGCTGGCGTAGGCTTGGGCGCCAAAGTGCGCCCGGTTGTCCGCGCTATCGGGCGTGCGGAACGTCGTGCCATCCATGGCCCACAGCGACAGCCCCTTCCAGGCGTGGATCCCGGCGTCCTGCTGGCACCAGGCGCGGGCAGTTTGATCGAACAACTGCGCCAGCGGCTTGGCGCCAAGGCGTTGTCGGGCCTGGGTCACCGCACTCTTGCTGACCGCCTGTTCCGAGGCGACCGACAGGGCCAAATCCAGCGTCGCCAGGACTTCGGGCATGGACTGCCGCCGGTAAATCGCCAGCCCGATGACCAGCCATACCACCTGCTCGGCCGGCAACCGCCGACGCCGAATGCTCGCCGTACCCGTCGCCGCGAGCGCCTGTTCAATCCATGTGTTCGGCAAATGCTCAGCCAGCCGGTCAAGGCCGGCTACCGGCAGAATATCCGTTGTCGCGTGAAGTTGGCTCGAAAGCATCGAGCCGAAAGTTAACAGCTTTGCCTAATGTTTACAATGCCTTATGCAATAAACAAAAATGCCGTTCAGCGCTAACTGAACGGCATTAGAGCCAACGCTCCCTTGTTTCACTTCTGCCAGCGCGCCGCCGCGCTGTCGTCGGTTTCCCGCGCATCGACCCAGCGCCCGCCATTGGCCGTTGCTTCCTTCTTCCAAAACGGCGCCCGGGTCTTCAGGTAATCCATGATGAATTCGCAGGCAGCGAAGGCTTCGCCGCGATGGGCACTGGTCACGGCGACCAGCACGATCTGGTCGCACGGCTTGAGCGGGCCAACACGGTGGATGACCAGCGCGTCGTAGATGTCCCAACGTCCCCTGGCCTCGGTGACGATG
>CALAGF010000142.1 GCA_937892345.1 uncultured Rhodocyclaceae bacterium
TCGGCCGGACGCAGCAGGATCTGTTGCAGGAAGGCATCGGCGATGACGTCCTTGATGACGATGCCGTTCGGCAGCTTGAGCCACGGTCCGCCGTCGATCTCGACTCCGCCAAACTCGTTCTTCGCCAGTGCGTAGGCCCAATCGCGGAATCCACCTTCGGTGAATTTCATGATGTTGCCCTTGTGCACGATGGTCACCGACTTGCGGTCGTTGTCGATGGCGTACTTGATCGCTGCGCGTACCAATCGCTGGGTGCCCTCGATGGACACCGGCTTGATCCCGATGCCGGAGGACTCCGGGAAACGAATTTTCTTGACGCCCATTTCCTTCTGCAGGAAATCGATGACTTTTTTGACTTGTTCCGTGTTGGCGGCCCACTCCACACCGGCATAAATATCCTCGGTGTTTTCGCGGAAGATAACCATGTTGGTCAGTTCAGGATGCTTGAGCGGCGAGGGCACACCCTTGAAATACTGCACCGGACGCACGCACTGATAGAGGTCGAGTTCCTGACGCAAGGCGACATTCAGAGAACGGATGCCACCACCGACCGGCGTGGTCATTGGTCCCTTGATCGACACCGAGTACTCCTTCAATGCATCGAAAGTTTCCTTGGGCAACCACTCGTCCGGGCCGTACAGACGGGTGGATTTTTCGCCGGCATACACTTCCATCCAGTGAATTTTCTTTTTGCCGCCATAGGCCTTGTCGACCGCAGCATCGATCACCTTGATCATGACCGGTGTGATGTCGATGCCGATCCCGTCACCTTCAATGAAAGGAATGATCGGATTATCCGGCGTCGGCTGGCCCGGAATGATCTTGGAACCCCCTTGCGGAATCTTGATGTGAGAAGTCATGGCCACTCCTGTGCGTTGTTATCGGACGAGTCGGTAGACACCGGTTTCCGGGCACCCGACACCCGTCGCAACTGAATTGCGACGTGTAGTGGCGAGGATTATGTCGCAAAAATCCGCTTGCGGTCGACTTGCCACAGGCAATAAAAAAGCGAAGATCCGGTGGATCTTCGCTTCTTCGGAGATCGGTACCGGCCCACAGGCCGGCACAATCATGCCAACTTACAGACGCGCACCCTTCAGTGCGGCATTCAGCGTCGGGCTCGGACGCATGACGGATTTGCACTTGTCGGAATCGGCCTTGTAGTAACCACCGATATCGACCGGCTTGCCTTGCACCGTCTTCAACTCGGCGACAATCTGCGCTTCGTTATCGGTCAGCGTTTTGGCCAGCTTGGCGAAATGAGCGGCCAGCTCGGCATCTTCCTTCTGGGCCGCCAGTTCCTGCGCCCAGAACATGGCGAGATAGAACTGCGAACCGCGATTGTCGAGCTCACCGGTCTTCGGTGACGGCGATTTGTTGTTGTCCAGCAACTTGCCGGTCGCTGCGTCCAGGGTCTTGGCCAGCAGCACGGCGCGCGCATTGCCTTCCTTGATGCCCAGATCTTCAAGCGACACGGCCAGCGCCAGGAACTCGCCCAGCGAATCCCAACGCAGGTGATTTTCTTCGGTCAGCTGTTGCACGTGCTTCGGGGCCGAGCCACCGGCACCGGTTTCGTACATGCCACCACCATTCATCAGCGGCACGATGGAGAGCATCTTGGCCGAGGTACCCAGTTCCATGATCGGGAACAGGTCGGTCAGGTAGTCGCGCAGGATGTTGCCGGTCACCGAGATGGTGTCCAGACCACGAATCACACGCTCCAGCGTGAAGCGCATGGCGCGAACCTGGGACATGATCAGAATTTCCAGACCGCTGGTGTCGTGATCCTTGAGATAGGTTTGAACCTTCTTGATCAGCTCGTTTTCATGCGGGCGGTAGCTATCCAGCCAGAACACGGCCGGCATGCCGGAGTTACGTGCACGGGTGACGGCCAGCTTGACCCAGTCGCGAATCGGCGCATCCTTGACCTGGCACATGCGCCAGATGTCGCCGGCTTCGACGTTTTGCGTCAGCAGCACTTCGCCGGTATTGATGTCGACGATGTTGGCGATGCCGTCTTCGGCAATTTCAAAGGTTTTGTCGTGTGAACCGTATTCCTCGGCCTTCTGCGCCATCAGACCCACGTTGGGTACAGTGCCCATGGTCTTGGGATCGAAGTTGCCGTTGGTCTTGCAGAAGTTGATCATCTCCTGATAGATGCGGGCGAAGGTCGATTCCGGCATGACGGCCTTGGTGTCGTACTGCTTGCCGTCGGCGCCCCACATCTTGCCGCCCTGACGGATCATCGCCGGCATGGAGGCATCGACGATGATGTCGTTGGGAGAATGGAAGTTGGTGATGCCCTTGGCCGAATCAACCATGGCCAGCTTCGGACGGTGTTCCTGGCAGGCGTGCAGGTCACGGATGATTTCGTCACGCTGGGATTCCGGCAGCGCCTTGATCTTCTCGTACAGATCGACCATGCCGTTATTGACGTTGATGCCCAGTTCGTCGAACAACTTGCCGTGCTTTTCGAAGGCTTCCTTGTAGTAGATCTTGACGCAGTGGCCGAAAACGATGGGGTGTGAAACCTTCATCATCGTGGCTTTGACGTGCAGCGAGAACAGGATGCCGGACTCGCGGCAATCTTCCAGCTGATCTTCGTAGAACTTGCACAGCGCCTTCTTGCTCATGAACATGGAGTCGATGATTTCGCCTGCCAGCAGAGAAACCTTCGGCTTCAGCACCGTGATCTTGCCGCCATTGGCAATCAGTTCCATGCGGACATCGCGCGCCTTGTCCAGGGTCATGGACTTTTCGCCATGGTAGAAATCGCCCCCGTGCATGTGCGACACATGGGTGCGCGAAGCCTGGCTCCACTTACCCATGGAGTGCGGGTTCTTGCGAGCGTAGTTCTTGACAGCCATCGGTGCGCGGCGGTCGGAATTGCCTTCGCGCAGCACCGGGTTGACGGCAGAGCCCAGGCACTTGCCGTAGCGGGCAACGATAGCCTTCTCTTCATCGCTGGTCGCGACCTCCGGATAGTCGGGAATCGCGTATCCCTTCGCCTGCAATTCCTTGACGCAAGCCTTCAACTGGGCAACGGAGGCGCTGATGTTCGGCAGCTTGATGATGTTGGTCTCGGGCTCCAGACACTTTTTGCCGAGTTCGCCCAAGGTGTTGGGCACCTTCTGGTCGTCCCGCAGGCAATCCGAAAATTCGGCGAGAACGCGCGCGGACACTGAAATATCGGCTTTTTCAATTTCGATGCCGGCCGGACCGGTAAAGGTGCGGATGATCGGCAGAAAGGCACAAGTCGCCAGAAGCGGCGCCTCGTCAGTGAGTGTGTAGATGATCTTGGACTTGCCTGCGGACATGCTAACCCCTTGTAGTTGGTATGAAATACGGGCCAACAATACGTCGGCCCCCTTGCGCGGTGCTTACAAGTTAACAACTTGCGGAGTATCCGCGCCCGCAATCTCCCGGTCAACGGTGAAAGCTCATTTCACATCGCGAAGCGTCAGAATCGGCTAATTTGCCGATGCTAAAATCCTTGGAGACACTTGGAGCATGCGCATGAAAATATCAGTTGGGCTCTATGGCACCAACGCCCACCAGATCGCCCTGGCCATGATTCAGGGCTTCAACAAGCATTACACCCTGTTTCGCCAGACTTGTCGGGAGGCCAAGACCCGCTTTGAACAAGGTGACTGGCAGGGCGTTCACCGGGCGGTGCGGGAGCGGATCCGGTTTTACGATGACCGGGTCGATGAATGCGTTGAACGCCTGCAATCCGAATTCGATGCGCAGCAACTCGACGACGCCACCTGGCAGCAGGTCAAGCTGCTGTACATCGGTTTGCTACTCAATCACCGACAACCGGAGCTGGCGGAAACCTTCTTCAATTCGGTCACCACCAAAATCCTGCACCGGACGTATTTCCACAATGACTTCATTTTTGTCCGGCCCACGATTTCAACCGAAAACCTGGAAGCGGATGGCGAAGCAACCTACCGCAGTTATTACGCCGATGCCCAAGGCTTGCGAGGCGCCATCCGGCAGATTGTCGGGGATTTTGGCTGGCAACGCCCGTTTGCCGACCTGGAGCGCGACGTAAATCACGTCTATCACGCCACTCGACGCTACTTGCAACAAATGCCCGCCCGGGACTTCAACTTCCAGATTCAGGTACTCGGCTCCGCCTTTTACCGAAACAAGGCGGCCTACATCATCGGCAAGGCCATCAATGGCCCGACCGAATACCCCTTCGCAATTCCTGTCTTGCATGACCAGGCAGGGCAACTTTATCTGGACACCATTCTCCTTGACGCCTGGCGAATCGGTCTTTTGTTCTCGCTGTCACGGGCCTATTTCATGGTCAACATGGAGGTCCCTTCTGGTTATGTGCAATTTCTGCGCGCGATCATGCCGAACAAGCCGCGCTCCGAGATTTACATCATGCTGGGACTGGGCAAACAGGGCAAAACCATGTTCTTCCGTGATTTCATCTATCACCTGCACCACTCGGAAGACCAATTCATCATGGCTCCCGGCATCCGCGGCCTGGTGATGCTGGTATTTACCCTGCCCTCCTACCCTTACGTTTTCAAGATCATCAAGGACGTTTTCGGCAGTTCCAAGGAAATGGACCGTGCCACGGTCAAGCGCAAATTCATGATGGTCAAACAGGTAGACCGAGTGGGACGGATGGCCGATACGCTGGAATTTTCCAACGTGATGCTGCCGTTGGCGCGTTTCAACGACGAAATCCTGGATGAACTCGAACGGCTTGCCCCCTCGTGTTACGAGATCGATGGCGACCAGATCATCATCAAGCACGTGTACATCGAACGCCGGATGGAGCCTTTGAATATCCATATTGACCGGATGGATAAAAGCAACAATACCGAGGGCCTGGAACACGCGATCAAGGAATACGGCAACGCGATTCGCGAACTCGCCCAAGCGAATATTTTCCCGGGCGACATGCTGTGGAAAAACTTTGGCATCACCCGTTACGGCCGTGTCGTTTTTTATGACTACGATGAAATCGAATACATGACCGATATCAACTTCCGGAAAATTCCTGCTGCCCCGGATTTTGAAACCGAAATGTCCGGCGAGGTCTGGTATCCAGTCGCACGCAATGATGTTTTTCCGGAGGAATTTGCCACATTTCTTCTGGGGAGTCCGCAAGTAAGAAAAACCTTCATCAAACATCACAAGGATTTGCTTTCACCGACCTTCTGGCAGGATGCCCAACACAAGATTCGGGAAGGGCATGTGGAGGATTTCTTCCCCTATCCCGAAACACTGCGTTTTTGCCATCAACACATGGTTGACCGCAACGACGATATGGCATAATCAACAAAACTATCACGCAATGTAGCAACTCAAGTTTTGGCGTGGCACGAGAGCGCAAATATGTCCCGGACAAATGCCTCTGGCCTGTATCGCCACATCGTGAGCAGCCTTACAATGGGACGCAATTGAATGGCGGAATGCTGGAATGAAAAGAATTGACGATCTGCTGATTTGGAGTGCCATCGGGGGAAGCC
>CALAGF010000143.1 GCA_937892345.1 uncultured Rhodocyclaceae bacterium
ACAGGTCGGCAGTCAGCTCGCGGTCTTGCGGCTGTTTTTTCAGCCGGGCGACATCGCGTTCGATCAAGGGCGCGCGATCGATCAGAGCGTCGGCAAAATCCTCGAAGGCATCACGGTCCTGGATGGTCGGGGAGAAAACACTGCGGAAATCCATTACCGGCTCCTGATTGAATCTAGCCTTCCAGTTTAGCAAACCGTAGTGCTGTCCGGCGGTTTATGCCTTGATTTTCGGCCTTGACGGGCATCCGCACGCCCCCTAAGATTTCGCGCTCACTTCATCAAGCGCTTATCGTGACCCTGGAACAGCTTTATGCCCTGATCGGGCCCGACATGAAGGCCGTCGATGCGGTCATCCAAGATCGACTTTATTCCGACGTGGTGCTGGTCCGGCAGGTCGCCGAATACATCATTGGCAGCGGCGGCAAGCGCATGCGTCCCGCCCTCGTTCTGCTCGCAGCGGGCGCGCTGGATTATCGCGGCAAGTGGCATCATGACCTCGCCGCCGTGGTTGAGTTCATTCATACCGCCACCCTGCTGCACGACGACGTGGTTGATGAGTCCGCATTGCGGCGCGGGCGCGATACCGCCAACGCCGCCTTCGGCAATGCTGCCAGTGTACTGGTGGGCGACTTTCTCTATTCCCGCGCTTTCCAGATGATGGTGGCAGTGGACAACATGCGCGTGATGCAGGTGTTGTCCGATGCGACCAATGTGATTGCCGAGGGTGAAGTCCTGCAATTGATGAATTGTCACGATGCCGATGTGGATGAAGCCCGCTATATGCGCGTCATTCACTACAAAACAGCCAAGCTGTTCGAGGCGGCAGCCCAGTTGGGCGCCATCATTGCCGATGCTGATCCGGATACGGAAAAGGCGCTCGCGATGTACGGCATGCATTTGGGCACCGCCTTCCAGTTGACCGATGATGTACTTGATTATTCCGGCCAGGAAGCCGATACCGGCAAGCACATCGGCGATGATCTGGCTGAAGGGAAGCCCACCTTGCCGCTGATCTACGTCATGCAGCACGGCACGCCCGAGCAAGCAGCCTGTGTGCGCAAAGCCATTGAAGAAGGCGGTCGCGATGATTTCCCGGTCGTGCTGGCGGCGATTCGCGAAAGCGGTGCCCTGCAGCACGCGCTCAAGCGTGCTGGCGAGGAAGCAGATCTCGCGATTGCTGCAATTTCTTCGCTCAGGGATTCAAATTTCAAAAAAGCTCTGCTACAATTGCCGCGCTTTGCAGTTGAGAGAAACCACTAGGTTATTTTCAGCAGTCGGAGTGTAGCTCAGCCTGGTAGAGCACTGCGTTCGGGACGCAGGGGTCGCATGTTCGAATCCTGTCACTCCGACCAAAAGCAAAAACGAGAAACCCGCACAGCTTACGGCTCTGCGGGTTTTTTGTTGGGGATTCTCGTGCTGATCGGATCTGCCGCTTTATGTCCGAAAAATCGAGTGTTCGCCCCATTCACAGAGCCACCTGACTGCGGGCAGGATAAAATCTCCGGCCATTTTTCACGGGCCCGTATTTTGATGAAGCGCTTGTTTGTTTGGCTGTTCTGCCTGTTCTGGTTTTCTTGTGGTCATGCCGCCTGTCTTGGGCAAGCGGTGACGCCGCCCGAAAAAGTCAAATTTTCCGGCGACTCGGTGATGATCGTGGTGCACCAGTCTTCGGCCTACGATGCGCGTTTTTCAACAAAGCGGGGCATTGATGAGGCGATACGCTTTGCCAAGGGGCGGCATATCCCGGTGATTTATCTTCAGGATGACACCCCGGACGAGTTCTATTTCATGGCGGATTGCAATCCCGATTTCCGGGTATTTTCCGGGGGCGGGGAAATCAGCTTTGAGGTTACGGCGAACCATGTCTATATCGTGGGCGGACATCTGGAACTTTGCATGTCGGCTGCGCTTCACGACATCATTTATCAATGGTCGCGGCGTGCACCGCAGCATTTTACGGTCACGTATCTGATGGATGCGATTTACTCCAACGGCAAGCTGATCGATCCTTCCGATACCTTTTACAAGGATTTCGAGCGTTTCCTGGGAATCGTCAGCTATGGTCGGCCGGGAGGTGAGCACTGGCCCAAACTGAGTCTCCTGGAAACGATGGGCATCATTCGGCGCGAAGAGGATCAGCTGGAATACATCCGGCAGGTTTTACCGCGCTGGGATACAACTTTTCCGGCGCAGTACCAGGTCGAAGCGCAGTTGAACAACTCGGTCAAAAAGGTGCTGCGGCCGGCAAAGGGCTGGGCGCCGCCGACTGTATTGTTCCATTTCGTCGATTCCGCCTTGCTGCTGAGCGATCCTTTGCCGCACTGATCTTTGCGGGCCAGCTCAGGCTGGGGGGGCTGCCAGCTCGATTGAGGCAGAGAGTCCTGCGCCGGGTTCGCCGGCAAGTTGGAGTTTGCTCGCGTGCAGTTCAGCAATGCGGCTGACGATGGCCAGTCCAAGCCCGCTGCCCGGTTGTTCTGCGACTTCAATGCGGTGGAAGCGGCGCAGTACCTGTTTGCGTTTATCCGGGGGAATGCCGGGGCCGCTGTCGTGCACCGTAAGCTTGCATGAGTTGCTCAAGCGTTTCAGTGAGACTTCGACCCGCCCTCCTGCGGGCGTATAGCGCACAGCGTTGTCGACCAGATTGCGGATCAGGATGCGCAGCCAGTCTGCTTGCCCTGCTACGAGGCAGTGCGAGTCGGCGATCAACTCGAAGTCGAGGTTCTTGTCGAGTATCTGGATGCCGATTTCGGCGCATACCGATTGTGTCAGTAAACCGAGGTCGACCGTTGCCGGGTTGGGCAGCGCGGATTCAGGATCTAGTCGGGCCAGTTGCAGCATCTGGTCGACCAGATGCGAGGCGCGGGTGAGTCCGCTTTGCAATTGTCCCAGTGAGTGCTGGCGTTCGTCGTCGTCACGCGCGCGCAGGGCGACTTGCAGCTGGGCCTGCAGGGCGGCGAGCGGTGTGCGGAGTTCGTGTGCGGCATCGGCGGTGAAACGCCGTTCGGCTTCCAGCGCGCCTTCGACGCGGGTGAACAACTGGTTGAGTGCTTCCAGCATGCAGCGGATTTCTTCAGGCGCAGAGGCCGGATGTACCGCTTGCAGTTGTTGCGGGTCGCGGCGAGCGATCTGGCTGGCAATTTCATCGAGCGATGCCAGACCGCGTCGCGTGGCCAGCCAGATTCCGAGACCAATCAGTGGCAGGCCGAACAGTGCAGGCAGAATCAGTCGCCAGGCGATTTGCTGGATCAGGTCGTCGCGCAGCACATGGTTTTCACTGACTTGGACTTGCAGGCGTCGGCTGGCATCCCACTGGCTGTAATGTCGCCAGTGACCGTCACGGTTGTCGGTGGCTGAAAAACCGTCGATTTCGGTCAGTGGCGTGTGGGGGGCGTTGTCGGTGTGCAGCAGTAGTTCGCCGTCGCGGTTCCAGATTTGAAAGCGCAGGCCACGCTGGTATTTGTGGGCGACCGGGCCCAGGTTGTCCACGGCTGAGCGCTTGTCCGGCCCGGCCATGGCGAGCAGTGTCTGGGCCGCTTGCGCCAATTGTGCATCGAACAGTTCATCGATTTCCTGATGGGCATCGAGGTAACTGAAGGCCACCATGGTCAGCCAGGCCGCAGCCAGGCCGCCGAGTAGCAGGCCCAGCAGCCGGCGGCGGAGCGAAAACCAGCGCGTGTTCATTTTGGAATGGTGTAGCCAACGCCGCGCAGTGTGCGAATCAGGTCACTGCCCAGCTTCTTGCGCAAATGGTGAATGTGGACTTCCAGCGCGTTGCTTTCCGGCTCGTCGCCCCAGGTGTACAGGGATTGTTCGAGTTGCTGGCGCGTGAGCACACGGTCGGTATTTTCGAGCAGCATGCGCAACAGGGAAAATTCGCGTCCGGAGAGGTCGACCGGTGTACCGGCCAGCGTGACGCGGCGTGCGGCTGGATCGAGGAGCAGCTCGCCCCGGCTGAGCATCGGTTCTGCGCGGCCCGCACGACGCCGGGTGAGGGCTCGGATGCGGGCGCTCAATTCATCGAGGTCGATGGGTTTGACCAGATAATCGTCGGCGCCACCGTCCAGACCAGCCACTTTTTCCTCGGTGGAGTCGCGGGCGGTGAGGATGAGGATGGGTACCGTTTGACCGCGCTCCCGCGCCCGCAGCAGCACATCCATGCCCGACAGGCGACCGGGCAGGCCGAGGTCAAGCACCACCAGTTCGACGGCATCGTCGCGCATCGCATGCTCTGCGGAAATGCCGTCGTGCAGCCAGTCGACCGCAAAACCGCGCTGGCGCAGACCGACGGAGAGGCCGTCACCAAGTTCGGGGTCATCTTCAACCAGCAGGATGTGCATCGGTAAGTTCAGTCCAGGTCCCACAGCCTGTGGGTGTCGAGCAGGAGACGATAGTGTGCCTCAAGTGCGTCGAGTTGGGCTTGATGTCCGGCCAGTCGGGCCTCATTGGCCTGGCGGCGGGCTTGCAGGACTTCGCCCAGGCTGCCTTCGCCAAGCTGGTAAGCACGGGCACTCATGGTGCCGGCCTCGGCAGTTTGTTCGGCGGCACGGCAACTGGCATCCCAGGCGCTGCGGCCATTGATTGCGGCGCGGTAGCTGGCGGCTGCTTCGGCCGCTACCCGGCGTTCGACGGCGGTTTGACGGTCTTGCGCGGCGGCGGCTTGGGCTTGCGCCACATCCGCTGCAGCGCGGCGTGATTCACCGGGCAAGGGCAGGCTGATATAGGCCCCCAACACGTTTTCTTCGCCGCCCCGCTCGCGCGACCATTGCACGCCGACGCTGGGGTCGGGCAGGCGGTTTTGGCGCTGGCGGGTCGCCTGCAGGCGTGAGTGCGCGCTCTCGCCACGAGCCAACTGCAGTTCATGGTTGTGTTCGAGCATCGCAGCAACCCATTCCTCTTCGCTGCCGGTGAAAGCCGGCAGGGTGTCGGGCAGGGAGGGTGTGGCGTTCGGGAGTTCAGGGTAGTGGCGACGCAGGGTGTCCATCGCATCGGCCGAACGTTGGCGGGCGATTAGCCATTGTGCTTCGGCCTGCGCGACGGCTGCGTCGGCCAGTACGCGATCGATTCGGGCCGCATCGCCGAGTTGTTGCCGGCGGGTAATGGCTGCAGCTTCCTGCTTGAGCAGTCCGACCTGGGCCGCCCATTGTTGTTCTGCGGCCTCGGTCTTGAGCTTGGCGAACCAGCGCTGCAGCAACTGGCGTCCGGCTTCGTGCAAGGCATCGCCGCGCGCGCTTGCAGCCAGGTTCACGCCGCTTTCACCCAGAGCACTGTCGGTCTGGCGTTTATCGGGCAGGCGTAGCGGACGTTCAAGCGCGATATTCCATTCGCTGAAGCGGGCGGTCGGCATATTTTCCGGCATGCTGCGCCGCCGTTGGGCACCTGCGCGCACCCCCCATTCATGTTCCCCGGCTTCAAGACGACGGCGATTGGCCGTTTCAGCATCGAGGTACTTGCCGGCTGCAAGCACCTCGGGCTGGGCGAGCAGGACGCGTTCGACAATATCGGCGGGTGGGAGCGGGGCCGGCCAGTCGGCAGCAAGCGCCGGGAGGGCCAAAAGCAGGGAAAGGTAAAGCGGGAGATGTTTCATAGTTTTCCCATGTCGATCACCGGCTGCAGCCAGAAATAGAAATTGGTCCGCGGGAATGCTGCTTTGATCTGGGCCAGCAGTTCGCGCAATGCGGCCTCTTCTCCCGCGGTCTGGATGGCAATACGGGGCGCGTGGCCGGCCACTTGTTCGCCCGGTACAACCAGCGGCACGCCGCTGCCATGTCCTGCGACCTCGGCGGAGGTGAATCCGGGGCTGAGATCCGGCCGCGACAGCAGCAGGTCTTCGACATGTTCAGACACATCCTTGGGCAGGATCAGCGTCAACAGAACTTTAGTCATGCGTGTTCTCCAGAAAGCTGACTGCTGTCGTGACGCCGAAGCGACGGAACAGAATGGGGAGCAGGATCAGCGTCAAAGCGGTCGAGGTGATCAGCCCGCCGATCACCACCAGCGCCAGCGGACGCTGCACTTCCGAGCCGGGGCCGCTGGCGAAAAGCATGGGTAGCAGACCAAAGGCGGCGATGCTTGCGGTCATCAGCACGGGCCGCAACCGGCGGCGGGCGCCCTCGGCGACCGCTTCGCCCACGCTCAATCCGCGGGCGAGCAGTTGATTGAAATACGTCACCATCACCACGCCGTTGAGCACCGCGATCCCAAGCAGGGCAATAAACCCGACCGAAGCGGGTACCGACAGGTATTCGCCGGTGATCAGCAGGGCAAAAATACCGCCAATCATGGCAAAGGGAATATTGGACAGCACCAGCAGGGCCTGACGCACCGAGCCGAAAGTGGAAAAGAGCAGGAAAAAGATCAGCGCCAGTGCCAGCGGCACCACGATCATCAAGCGGGCGGCAGCGCGTTGCTGGTTCTCGAACTGGCCTCCCCAGGACAGGCGATAGCCTGCCGGCAGCTTGACGTCGCGGGCGACCACCTGTTTGGCCTCGTCCACAAAGCCGACCAGATCGCGGTCGCGCACATTCGACTGGATCACTGTGTAGCGTTGGGCGTTCTCACGGTCGACCTTGACCGGGCCATCAATTCGCTCGATGCGGGCAATGTCGGCGAGCGGCACGCTGCGTCCGTCGGGCAGCGAGAGACGCAGGGCGCTGAAATCGGCCGGTGTGTTGCGCAGGCTGTCCGGGCCGCGCAGGATGATCGGTGTGCGCCGCCCCTGTTCAATCACCGTGCCGACATGCCGACCTTCGAGCAGACTCTTCAGATCGTTCTGTACGTCGTCGATATTCAGGCCGAGGCGACCGGCAGCCAGTCGGTCGATGCCGACTTTGAGATATTGAACGCCATCATTTTTCAGGGTGAAGGTGTCTTCGGCACCGGTAATGCCGGCAACCGCAGATTCGATCTCGATCGCCAGCCGGGCGAGCGTATCCAGATCAGGGCCGAACAGCTTGATTGCCAGATCGCCGCGCACGCCAGTCAGCATTTCGGAAACCCGCATGTCGATCGGCTGGGTGAAGGAGTATCCGATGCCGGGAAAATCGGCCATCACTTCGCGCAGGCGGTCGGTCAGCCAGGCCGGATCGGGCGTGCGCCATTCGGCGCGCGGTTTCAGCACCATGAAGGTGTCGCTCTGATTGAGGCCCATCGGGTCCAGACCCAACTCGTCGGAACCCGCACGGGCGACAATTGCCTTCACTTCCGGAACACGTTGAAGAATCGCCTGCTGTACTGCCGTATCCACCGCCAGTGATTGATCAAGGCCGATTGAGGGCAGCTTTTCGAGCTGCATGATCAAATCCCCTTCATCCATGGTCGGCATGAAGCTTTTGCCGAGCAGCATGAAGGCCCCGGCCGCTGCGGCGAGTGCGAGGCTCGCAATGATGACGTAACGGCGACCGTGGGTCAGTGCGCTGGCGAGCACGATTTCATACATGGCGGCGAGTTTGCCGACCAGCCAGGGTTCATGATGGCTGCCGCGCTTGAGCAAGTAAGAAGCCAGCACCGGCGCCACGGTCAGCGATAAGACCAGCGAACTGGCCAGCGCAAAAACGATGGTCAGTGCCACTGGCCCGAACATTTTGCCCTCCAGCCCTTGCAGTGAAAGCAGCGGCAGGAAGACGAGGACGATGATGACAATCCCGGCGGTGACCGGTGCGGCGACTTCACGCACCGCACGAAATATCAGATGCAGCAGGGGAAGCTTGGCCGGCGCATCCGCAAGCTGGCTTTCGACGTTTTCGACCACGACCACAGCCGCATCGACCAGCATGCCGATGGCAATAGCCAGGCCGCCCAGGCTCATCAGGTTGGCGGAAAGTCCGAAAAGGCGCATCAGAATGAAGGTCGCCAGTGCCGACAACGGCAGCATCAGGGCAACAACCAGTGCGGCACGCAGATTGCCAAGGAAGGCCAGTAGCAGCAGCACCACCAGGACAATGGCTTCCAGCAAGGCTTTGGCCACGGTACCGACGGCGCGATCGACCAGATTGCTGCGATCGTAAAAGGCTTCGATACGAATGCCGGGCGGCAGGGTGGGCGCGATTTCCGCAAGCCGCGCTTTGACGCCTTCGATCACTGCCCGGGCATTGGCGCCGCGCAAACCGAGCACCAGTCCCTCAACGGCCTCGCCCTGACCGCTGCGGGTCACGGCGCCATAACGGGTGAGTGCGCCAAAACCGACTTCAGCCACATCGCCAAGGCGGGTCACTTGCCCTTTGTCGGCCTGCAAAACAATGGCCCGGACGTCGTCGACCGTAGTAATAGCGCCTTCGGCCCGAACCAGTAGCGCCTCTTCGCCATCGTTGAGACGACCGGCACCGTCATTGCGGTTATTGGCTTCGAGCACGCGCTCAATGTCCTTGAGATTGATGCCGCGGGCGGCAAGCAGCTTGGGGTCGGGACGGACTTCAAAGGTCCGCACTTCGCCGCCCAGGCTATTCACGTCGGCGACGCCCGGAATCGTGCGCAACTGGGGGCGAATCACCCAGTCGAGCAAGGCCCGTTTTTCGGCCAGCGACATTTCACCCTCAATGGTGAACATGAACATTTCGCCGAGTGGTGTGGTAATCGGCGCCAAGCCGCCGCTGACGCCGGGTGGCAAGTTGCCCATTGCCGATGCCAGGCGCTCGCCCACCTGCTGGCGCGCCCAGTAGATGTCGGTGCCATCCTCGAAGTCGATGGTGATATCGGTCAGTGCATATTTGGAGGTGGAGCGCAGCAGGCGCTGGTGTGGAATACCCAGCAGTTCCTGCTCCACCGGCACCGCCAGTCGGGTTTCGACCTCCTCCGGCGTCATTCCCGGTGCCTTCAGGATGATTTTGACCTGCGTGGTCGAGACATCGGGAAAAGCATCGATCGGCAGCCCAAGAAAGCTGAATACGCCAGCGCCGGTCAAACTCATCACCAGGACCAGCACCAGAAGGCGCTGGGTAAGGGAAAAACGGATCAGTCCGGCCAGCATTATTCTGTCCCGACACCGGCCAGCAGCGCCTTGAGCGCCGATGCACCGTGAATCACGACGATTTCCCCGGGCTGCACGCCGTTGACCTGTGCATCCTTGCCGTTGCGACTCAGAACGCGCAAGGTTCTGGCCTCGAAGCCGGCTTGCTCCTTGCTGGCGCTGCTGCGGACAAAGGCGATGTCCTTGCCGTCGTGGCGGATGATTGCGCTGGCCGGCAAGCGCGTGCCGGTCATGGCCGCACTGCCGAGATCGACTTCAAGCATTTGGCCGGGGAAAAGCTGCTCTGCACCCTTGTTGACCGTCGCCTGAAGCAAAACCGTCTGGCTGGCCGGGTCGACCGCACGCCCGACAGCGAGCAGTTTTCCCTCAATTGGCGGTGAAACGACCTTGACCGACATTCCCGCGCGCAGTGTTGCGGCGATTGCGAGTGGCGCCTGTATTTCAAGCAGCAGCGGGGAGAGGCGGGCGATGCGATAAATTGCAGTGGCCGTTTCCACGCGCTGCCCGGTCTGCACCCCTTGTTCGAGAACAACCCCGTCAATCGGCGAAACCAGCGCCAGCGGACCGCCCAGCTTGCCTGCCTGGAGGCCGGCCATCGCCATCCCTTGCCGCCGTTCGCCCGCTTGTGCAGCGGCTTGCACGGCCTGACTGCGCGTTGCCTGCAGTCGGGATTCGCCAATCAGGCCTTCGGCAAATAATTGCTCGTCGCGCTTCAGATTGTTTTGCAACAGCGCCGACTGGCTGTCGGCTTGCAGCGCGTCGCGCTGCAGCGCAATGGCCTGCGGGCTGTTGAGATAGGCCAATACCTGTCCCTTGCGTACCGCCATGCCGGGCGCCACCAGCAGTTGGTCGATCATGCCTTCCAGCGGCGCCGAGACGACGCGCATCTGGCTATTCGGGACCAGCACCCTGGCTGCATGGCCGCTCCCGGAAAAACCGCCGCCGTTGCCGGCAAACGCCGTTTCGATGGCGAGTGCCTTGATCTGTGCCACTTGCAGGGTGATCGGCTCGGCGTGGACATGGGCCGAAAGCAGCAGGTAGGCAGCGAGGATGAGGCGCGGTGTGTTCACGATGGGCATGGGCGTACTCGAAGACATTGAGCGGCGAATGTAGCAGGCCAAAGTTAAGGCTGGCTTAAGCGGCAAAACACGCCGACAAGTCACCAAAGCCCCTGCCCGCGATGCCATTGCGGCATTGAAATGCCCCGATGAACTGACTTGCAGGGCAAAATGCGCCAAGTTCGGCCTGTTGGGGCCGGGGAGTTCCAAAGTATTCGAGTTTGCTTAAACGGGGTTGTTCATGGTTGATGTGTTTTTACCGCTGGCGCTGGCTTTCATCATGTTTTCCCTTGGTCTGGCCTTGCACCTTGCCGATTTTCGCCAGGTATTGCGCGAGCCGGCGCATCTCTTGCTGGGTTTGTGCGGTCAACTGCTGCTTGTGCCATTGATTGCTCTGGTGCTGATCCTGATATTTCAGCCGCCCGCAGTCGTCGCACTGGGCTTGATGATTCTGGCCGCCAGTCCGGGTGGGGCGAGTTCCGGTTTTTTGACGCATCTGGCGCGCGGTCATGCGGCCTTGTCGCTGATGCTGAGTGCGATCAGCAGTTTGCTGGCCTTGCTCAGTTTCCCCTTGCTCTTGCGCTGGAGCGGCGATTGGCTGGCAGCTTCCGGGGGACTGGTCGTCGTTCTCCCCGAGCAATTGCCGATCGGCAAGCTGCTGTCCAGTGTCTTGCTGGTGATGACCTTGCCCATCCTCGCCGGCATGGGGCTGCGCCATTTTTATCCGCGAAGGGCTGCTGCTTGGGAGCGAGCGATCAGCCGGATTGCAGGCGGGCTTTTTTTGCTGATCGTGTTCGGGACATTTTTTGCCCATCGCCAGACCATTAGTGAAAATCTGCTGTCGGTCGGGCAGCTGACGCTCTTGCTCAACCTGCTGACGATGGGCGTCGGTTACGGGTTGATCAGGCTGGTTCGAGGAGACCGGCGCTCGGCGATTGCCGTAGCCATGGAGTGCGGGCTGCAGAATGCCGGGTTGGGAATTTATGTGGCGCTGGGTGTATTGGCCCTGCCGGCGCTGGCTGTGCCGAGTGTGGTTTACGCATTGGTGATGAATGTCGGTGCGCTGGCGCTGGTGGCTTTGATGCGTAGCAGGCAGGCCCCAAATTCGCTTGGTGAGTGATTTTTGGCAGCTTGCTGCGGTCGACCGTAGCAAGCGACAAAAAACGCCGCTTTTCACCTTTTGCCCAGCGCATTCCCTGCCGGCTTTTGATACGCTTCCGGGATGATGAAATATCTGCTTTTACTCGTGCTGGGCATCCTAGTGTGGCGCTTCTGGAGCAAACGGGCACCGAAGCGTGACGTCCCACCCGATGCCGCCGAGGTCGAGACCATGGTGCGTTGTGCACAATGCGGTGTCTATCTCCCCGTTACCGATGCACTGGCGGCAGACGGGCGTCATTTCTGCAATGAGGCACACCGGCGGGCTGCGACTCCGCCCCAAGACTGATGCGTGACTGGCTGACCAATAATTGGGAAGCGAGTTGGCGCTCCTTCCATTATTTCAATCTCTACCGCCTGTTGCTGGCTGCGCTGATGGTGCTCGGTCTTTTGTATCCCAGCGAATGGACAACCCGCCTGAATCTGCTGCCAGGGCCCCATAGTCTGGCGCTGGTCGGGTTTTATGCCACGGTGACGGCCGCCGGTTTTGCGCTTTCCTGGCGCTGGTTCGAGCATTTCAACCTTCAGTTGTCCCTGCAGGTGCTGGCTGATGTGCTGGTTTTCAGTGGGCTGATGTATGTTGCCGGTGGCGTCGGTAGCGGGCTGGGGCTGATCCTGCTGATTTCGCTGGCAGCGGCCAGTCTGGTGGGGCAGGGGCGACTGGTCCTCTTTTATGCGGCCATGGCCACGATGGGCGCGCTGATTT
Source organism: uncultured Rhodocyclaceae bacterium (assembly GCA_937892345.1). Taxonomy (GTDB): domain Bacteria; phylum Pseudomonadota; class Gammaproteobacteria; order Burkholderiales; family Rhodocyclaceae; genus Azonexus. Next base: position 11,885 of record CALAGF010000143.1, read on the forward strand.
CGCAGATTTTCGGCATTGTTTTTGGTGAACTGGATTCCAGTTCCATCGTTCAGGCCGGATTTATCTCTGCTGCGTATTTTGCTACCGCCATTCTGGCTCGACTGCTCGGCCAGCGGGTGATGCTGAATGAGGATTTGGCACGGCGCCGCGGGATCGCGCTGGATAACCAGATATTGATCAGCCAGCGGGTGGTCGAGCGGATGCAGGATGGCGTGTTGATCGTGTCGCGGCAAGGGGAAATCATGCGCTGCAACCCGATGGCAGAACGCTTGCTGGGCTTGAGTGGTGCTGGCGGGCGTCTGCTTGACAGGGCGCCGGAGCTGGCATTGGCTTTTGAGCGCTGGCTCTTTGGCAAAACGCGGGATGACGTGGATTTTCGCGGTGCCGGCCAGATTGAACTGAATGCGCGTTTCGAGCCGACTACCAGCTCGGACGGAGAAATTCTGATCTTTGTCGAAGACATGGAGCGGATCAAGGATCGCGCCCGGCAGTTGAAACTTGCCGCGCTGGGGCGCTTGACCGCGAGTATTGCGCACGAAATCCGTAATCCGCTCTCGGCAATCAGCCATGCTGGCGAACTGCTCAAGGAAGAACGACGCGGTGAAATTCACGAGCGGCTGCTGCGCATCATTGGCGACAATACGGCTCGCCTCAACCGTATTGTGGGTGATGTGCTGGAATTGGGGCGGCAGAAGCAAGCCCAGAAAGAAGTCGTTGATCTAACGGATTTTTTCGCTAATTTTCGAGTCGATTTTCTGGCCGGCGAACAAATGGCCGATGGTGTGCTGGACATTTCGGTGCCAGAGGGCTGTACGTTGTGTTTTGATGGAGCACACCTGCACCAGATTGTCTGGAATCTGCTGGGGAATGCGCTGCGTCATTCTTCGCGTGGCGCGGGTGCTGTCCGGGTCATTGCAAGTGTCAAGGCGGCTCTCGGCTCAGTAGAATTGCACATTCAGGACGATGGGCCGGGGATTCCCGAAAGTGAGCGCGAGCAGATTTTTGAGCCTTTCTTCACCACCCACCACCTGGGCACCGGCCTGGGTCTGTTTATTGCGCGGGAACTCTGTGTTGCCAATGGTGCAACCCTGATACTGGGTGCTGCTGGCGAGGGTGGTCATTTCATTTTGAGCGGGAGAAATACGTGTCTGGCAACCGAAGCGAACGACGACCCCGAGGTGAGCTGAATCGCGTGCTCGTCGTCGATGACGAGGCGGATATCCGCGAACTGATTGATCTGACCTTGTCCCGCATGGGGCTGGCCGCAGCGTGCGTGGGTTCTGTTGCAGAGGCCCGGGCGGCACTTGCTGCCGACGATTTTCAGTTATGCCTGACGGACATGCGCTTGCCGGACGGCGAGGGCTTGGAGATCGTGCGCCACATCGGCGAGCATTACCCGCAAACGCCGGTTGCCGTCATCACGGCCTACGGTAGTGCCGGCAATGCCGTCGCTGCGCTCAAGGCCGGTGCCTTTGATTACTTGTCCAAGCCGGTGGGGCTTGAACAATTGCGGGCCTTGGTCAAATCGGCATTGCGCTTGCCGGGAGGTGGCGGCGAGGCCTCCACTGCAATGCAAGGTTTGACGGGCGAGTCGGCATGCATGCAGCAGGTGCGGGTGCTGATCGAAAAGCTCGCCCGCAGCCAGGCACCGATCTACATTTCCGGGGAGTCTGGCAGCGGCAAGGAACTCGCGGCGCGGCTGATTCATACCCGCAGTGCGCGCAGTAGCGGCCCGTTTGTGCCGGTCAACTGCGGCGCCATCCCGGAAAACCTCATGGAGAGCGAGTTTTTCGGTTATCGCAAAGGCGCCTTTACCGGCGCTGACAGTGAGCGGGAAGGGTTTTTCCAGGCAGCCAATGGTGGCACCCTGTTTCTTGATGAAGTCGCCGATCTTCCCCTGGCGATGCAGGTCAAGCTCCTGCGCGCCTTGCAGGAAAAGCGGGTGCGCAAGGTGGGCAGCGTGACCGAGGAGGCCGTCGATCTGCGCGTGATCTGCGCCACGCATCGCAATCTCAAGGATTGTGTGGACAAGGGCGTTTTCCGTCAGGATCTTTACTATCGCCTGAATGTGATCGAACTGCGCATGCCTCCCCTGCGTGAGCGCATGGAGGATATTCCGGTGCTGGTCGACAGCCTTCTGCTCAAGCTGGTCGGCGAAGGCCATCCTCGCTTGTCGGAGGCCGCGAAAGCGGCTTTGCAGACCTACTCCTTTCCGGGCAATGTGCGCGAGCTGGAAAACATTCTCGAGCGCGCAACGGCGTTGGCCGGGGGCGAGGTGATCGAGGCTGACGATTTGCAACTCTCGCTAGCTGACACCCTGGCCGGGGAAACGCCCGGACGCGGCAGTGAATCGCTGGATGACTATCTGAACCGACTGGAACGGCAGGCCATTCTGGAGGCCTTGAAGCAGACGGAGGGGAATCGCACTGCAGCGGCACGTCAGTTGGGGGTGACCTTCCGCTCGCTGCGCTATCGCCTGGAACGGCTGGGTATCGAATGAGCTGGCAGAGCGACGGCTGGCTTGCTGCGGTCGACCACCTGCCTTCGCCAAATTTCGGCGAGCGACCGGCGGACGCCAAAGTGTCGCTGCTGGTGGTGCACAACATCAGCCTGCCGCCGGGTGAGTTCGGTGGTGACTGGGTTGAGCGCTTTTTTCTCAACGAACTCGATGCGAGCGCGCATCCTTATTTTGCGACGATTGCCGCGGTGCAGGTGTCGGCCCATTTTTATATCCGTCGCGACGGACGCATCGTACAGTTTGTCGCTTGCGATAAACGGGCGTGGCATGCCGGTGCATCGGCATGGTGTGGGCAGGGGAATTGCAACGATTTCTCGGTGGGCGTCGAACTCGAAGGCTGTGATGAGCAGCCCTTCGCCGCGGCACAGTATGTGGCGCTATGGCAGGTGCTGGATGCGCTGTTGGCGCGATACCCGATTACCGCCATCGCCGGCCATAGCGACATTGCCCCGGGGCGCAAGAGCGATCCCGGCGAACACTTTGACTGGTCGGCTGTGGCCGAGCGTTATCCGGGCTTGCGATTAGCGCCCGAAATAGCGCCCTAACCGCTCCACGGCCTCGGCCAGCCGGCTAATCTCGGTGGTGTAGGCAAACCGGATGTGTTTTTCCGGGCCATTGCTGCCGAAATCAAGGCCAGGCGTTGCCGCAACACCGACTTTCTCGAGCAGCTCGCGCGCCAGTACAAAGCTGTCGGCACTCAGGGCGCTGCAGTCGCAATAAAGGTAGAAGGCGCCTTCAGGTCGCGCTGTGACACGGAAACCGATGGCCTCCAGGGCTGGTGCCAGGTAATCGCGGCGGCGCTGGAATTCGGCGCGGCGAGCTTCAAGCAAGGCAATGGTTTCCGGCGTAAAGGCGGCCAGTGCGGCATGCTGCGCGGGAGTCGAGGCACAGAGCACCAGGTTCTGCGCCAATTTTTCAATATCGCGCACAAAGCTCTCGGGGATAACCATCCAGCCCAGCCGCCAGCCGGTCATCTGGAAGTATTTCGAGAAACTGTTGATGACCCAGATGTCGTCGCCTGCGGCGCAGGCGGTGGGTGCGTCCAGGCCGTAGGTCAGGCCGTGATAAATCTCGTCAACCAGAAAGTGGCCGTTTTTCTCTCGGCAGACGGCGGCAAGCGTTTCAATTTCGGAAAGGCTTAAAAGTGTGCCCGTCGGGTTGGCCGGGGAGGCGACGAGCAGGCCGGCGGTACGGCTGCTCCAGGCGGCAGAAACCTGCGCTGGCGTTGGTTGGAAGTTGCTTGCCGGCCCCACTTCGATGGCCTTCGGTCGACCTTCATAGGTACGCAAAATGTGCCGGTTGCAAGGGTAGCCGGGGTCAGCCAGCAGCCATTCGCTGCCCGGATTGGTCAAACAGGCGAAGGCGAGGTTGAGGGCGCCGGAGGCCCCATTGGTGATGGCAATGCGCCCTGCTGGCACTACTGCACCGTAGCGCTCACGATAAAAACCGGAGATTGCTTCGCGCAGTTCGGGAAGTCCCAGCGCCTGGGTGTACAGCGTTTTTCCACTGCTGATGGCGTCGACCGCTGCACGGACGATGGGCTCGGGTGTCGGGAAGTCAGGCTCGCCGACTTCCATGTGGATGATGTCGCGACCTTCGGCCTCCAGCTGGCGGGCGCGAGTCAGCAACTCAACCACGTGAAAAGGTGCGATGTCGGCGAGGCGGTCGGCAGGTTGCAGCATGCAAGGCTCCAAAGTAAAACGGCCACCGAGTTTCGTTCTCGGTGGCCGTTTGATGATTGCTCAGGGATGCTTAGGCAGCATCCTTGAAGATGCCCATTTCGAACAGTTCGCGCTTGAGCACGAGTTCGCGCGGCATCTTTTCGCCCATCTTGTCGAACCATTCCTTGTGGCCAGCCAGTTCGGACTTCCAGGCTTCCGGATCGATGGTGCTCAGGGCTTCGAAATCCGCCTTGTTGATTTCCAGGCCGGTCCAGTCGATGTCCTCGAACTTCGGCATCCAGCCCAAGGTGGTTTCCTTGGCTGCAACGGTGCCCTTGCAACGCTGAACGATCCACTTCAGGACGCGCATGTTGTCGCCAAAGCCCGGCCACATGAAGTTGCCATCGGCATCCATGCGGAACCAGTTGACGCAGAAGATCTTGGGGGTGGCATCAACGGTCTTGCCCATCTTCAACCAGTGGTTGAAGTAGTCGCCCATGTGGTAGCCGCAGAACGGCAGCATGGCGAACGGATCGCGACGGACAACACCTTGCTGGCCGAAAGCGGCTGCGGTGGTTTCGGAGCCGAGCGTGGCGGCCATATAGACGCCGTAGTTCCAGTTGAAAGCCTGATAAACCAGCGGCACGGTGGTAGCGCGACGGCCGCCGAAGATGAAGGCGGAAATCGGCACGCCAGCGGGGTCTTCCCAGGCCGAATCAACGGACGGGCACTGGTTGGCCGGGGCGGTGAAGCGGGAGTTGGCGTGGGCGGCTTTCTTG
>CALAGF010000144.1 GCA_937892345.1 uncultured Rhodocyclaceae bacterium
GGAGCAAGAGCATGACAAGAAGGAAGCGGCGGAATCACTCGCCGGAGTTGAAAGCGAAGGTAGCGATCGCAGCCTTGAAAGGTGACAAGACGCTGGGGGAATTGGCCCAGCAGTTCGATGTTCATCCGACCCAGATCATGGATTAGAAGATGCAGCTGCTGGAGCGATCCGCCGTCAAATTAACCTGAGCAACTGGAAAGATTTGGACGCTGATTGACAGGTCGGTAGTTCATCTCCTCAGCGTCGATGTCCGTAAAGACGTAAAGCAACCCGGTGAGCCGTATCAAGCCGGCTAGGGTTTTCCTTCATTTGCCGTCAACGCCGTCACGCTGACCGGCGTGGCATCGAAGCGCAGCGAGCAATTGATCCCGGCATCCCACACTTGAAGCATTTTCCCGCCGATTTCGGCGAACTCGGGCCGGTCGCGCATGTGCACTTGCATCCTGTGGGCAGCGCACATCATGCCTTCGGCAACCTCGCCAAGTAGATCACGCACTAGGCCCTCAGAAAAGCCACAGTGCGTACGACCAAATGCAAGTAGGACCTTGGCCTTCGGAAAGCGTTTTGAGCCGCCCAGCGTGAGCGCTAGGCTGTCTGCAGGCAGGTAAGGTGTCGTGGAGACGATATCGTAGGCTTTCGATAGCCGAACTGTGCCCTCCGGGTCGTCGTAGACAACGCCGAAGTTCTTGAGGTGCGCATCACCGTTACGGACGGCGCAGGACAAAGCCAGTGACTTGAAAAACTGTTCGAGCGCCGGCCGAACCTCGCCTGGCGAGACGAACTGCTTGATCCGCTTGGTCAGATTCTCATATGAGCCGCTGTACTTCGCTTCAGCCGGCAGGCCGTTGAGCACGCAAAAATCCTCGAATCCGAGATAGCGATCATCCACCCGGTCAAATCGGTCGATTACGAGGAATTTCCCGTGATGCGAAAGCTGGAAATTGGGCACGTCGATCTGCGCATGCCGAGCAGCCAGCATGCAAAAAAACTCGTTTTCAGCGAGAAAAGGGTAGCTGTCAGGATTCCACGCCTTGACGATATGCGTAGCCCCACGATGCGTCACGCGATCCAAGGGTGATTCATCGTCGCGGACCATCACCTTGGGTTGCACGCCGGAGATTCCGGAATGCACGGCGTAGCGCGCCAGCAGATCATCGAACAGATCGGCGGCACCGTCGTGCACAAGGATTTCCTTGAGGCTCATGGCCGGCACGTCGGCGGCTGGCGCATCGGGCGCAACAAAGCGTAGACGCCCAATCTGCGACTGCCCGACAATCCTGAGAAAGTCGAGATCATCGAAACGCTCGACAGCCTTCCGGAATTGACGTTTGATCTTCTCAGCAAGCTCACCTTCTGGCAGGTTCATGTCGAAGATCGGGTGCAGCACTTCCGGGTAAACGTACTGGTCACGCATCACCGGCATGGTCAGGGAGACGGCGCCGGCCACCGGGCACGTTTCGTCGTATCCGAAAACGTAAGTCTTCCGGCCGGGCATGGCTCCCCGAAAAAGCTCCCCTGAATAGACATCGCCGGCATTAACTTCAAGCATGCTCATTACGCTCCGCTTGAAGTTGCTGGAGCGTTGGCCGAGCATGCTTTGGACGCACAACCAGTTCGAGGCCAAGGGATTCGCACAAGGCCATGACCTTGCGGATGCCGATCTCTGGGATCGTGCCGTTCTCGATGCGAGAAATCGTAGTCCGGCTCATGCCAAGCACGTCACCAACAGCCTCTTGCGATGCCGACCGACCCTTGCGACTGGCACGCACCATTTCTCCGATCTCGAACATGTCCATATTGCATCCGATGCGCTGCATTGTTGAATAAATGCAGCATAGTGCATTGTATAGGATGCGACAAGTTACTTGTGCTCAGGCTGTCATTACCGCTTTTACCCGTTCGATGATCGATACCGCATTACTGATACAGAGTGAAGCAACCATCCCCCTCCTGATGTTGAAGGTGGCTTGATTCATTCATGGGAGACATCCCTATCGGCGGGAAGGATGTCTTCATCGTTCTCAAGCGCCGCTATCAGTTCAACTGGACGGCGTTCGGCAACTGCTATTTCCTGGAAACAGAGGGCGTTGTTGTCGCCGAAGATTAGCCAGCGAGTGCAGGCGCAGAGACCTGCGAGGCTTCCGCAAGCTGAGAAGCCGCGTTCGGGAATAGGGCGTCCAGCAGATCAGAAACGGAAGGCAGCTTCCGGAAGCGTAATTCTGGAATGTCCCGGTAGTGCTCGCGGACTTTCTTGTTTCCTTCCTTACCCCGTCGCCCGGTCAGGCCAGCAGCCTCTGCCATACACGGAGATCGGGAGGCCGAGCGCCCCGTGACGACGCGCTTGCGCGCGATAATCACATAGCAGCGAGGCCACTTGGGCTACGTCACATTTTGTCTGATGGCACCCCTAAAGTTCGGGCAATTAATCCCGGAAATCAACCATGGATCGTCGTAGCTTTCTCGAGTCATTGAGTGTTTTGAGTGTAGGAGCCGTCTTGCCCACTCTCGCGCAAGCTGCACCTCCAGAACGTCCTCGTCCTGTAGCAGAACAGGCTGCACTACTCCAAACTGGTTGCGTTCGCTCGTGCGGCCTCGTCAATGATTACCGTATTGAAACTGACGCCGGTGTCACCAATACCAGTCAAGTCCTTCAGGCTAGCCATGTGCGCAATTGCTGCTTGCTGGCAGGTCGCCCCGACTACCATGGCGTACTCACGAACGGTCTCTCGAACGCGGCTTGGGTCGCTCTGAAAGGCATCCCAGTATCGCGCCTGGCGGGCACCACTTTCTCTCACCCTCACGTTATCCGCCAGACGGCCTCAGAACGATGCTTACGTCCCGTCGTTTCGCCGGGCCGGTTAAGAGGAAACTTTTCCGGATCCGGCCACTCCGGAATGACGCGCAGCGCCGACTCCGCGTCAATGAAACCGAGTCCGTCGTCGAAAAGTCCCTGTTGTGGCGCTTGATTCATCAAAGTCTCACGCGGTCCGATTTTTCTCAGGACGACCGACCAAAACGATGGTCACGATGCCACTTGAGGTAAGCGCGATGCCGGTCGGCGAGACCATGAACGACTTCGGTACCCGTCAGACCGAGACGGGTACGGCTCGCAGAATCGAGTGCGTCCGCGATCACCAGCTGTCCAAAATCGCTGAACGTGATCCATCCCCCATCGAAG
>CALAGF010000145.1 GCA_937892345.1 uncultured Rhodocyclaceae bacterium
GTGAAGTGCATGATGGCGCAGCTACCATGGACTGGATGGAGCAGGAGCAGGAGCGCGGTATTACCATTACCTCCGCAGCAACAACCTGTTTCTGGAAGGGCATGGACAGCACCTTTCCTGAGCATCGTTTCAATATCATTGACACCCCGGGACACGTCGATTTCACTATCGAAGTAGAGCGCTCAATGCGCGTGCTGGACGGTGCTTGCATGGTTTATTGTGCGGTTGGTGGCGTTCAGCCTCAGTCTGAGACCGTTTGGCGTCAGGCGACCAAGTACAAGGTTCCGCGTTTGGCGTTCGTGAACAAGATGGATCGCTCCGGCGCCAACTTCTTCAAGGTCGTTGAAATGATGAAGACCCGCCTGAAGGCCAACCCGGTGCCGATCGTAATTCCAATCGGCGCTGAAGACACCTTCTCGGGCGTTGTTGATCTGATGAAGATGAAGGCGGTCATTTGGGATGACGCTTCCCAGGGTATGAAGTTCGATTATCAGGAAGTGCCCGCAGATTTGCTCGAATCAGCCACCATGTGGCGGGAACAGATGGTTGAGGCAGCTGCTGAAGCCTCTGAAGATCTGATGAATGAGTATCTCGAAAATGGCGAGTTGTCAGAAGCCAAGATTCGGGAAGGTTTGCGCTTGCGTACCTTGGCTTGCGAAATTCAGCCGATGCTTTGCGGTACCGCATTCAAGAACAAGGGCGTTCAGCGCATGCTGGATGCTGTCATCGAACTTCTGCCGTCCCCAGTGGATATTCCGCCGGTTCAGGGCGTCGATGAGCGTGAGCAGCCTGCCTCCCGCAAGGCAGATGACAGCGAAAAGTTCTCCGCACTTGCGTTCAAATTGATGACCGATCCGTTTGTTGGTCAGTTGACCTTCATCCGTGTTTATTCCGGTGTTTTGAATTCCGGTGCTACGGTCTACAACTCGGTGAAAGGTAAAAAGGAGCGTATCGGTCGCATCCTTCAGATGCATGCCAACAACCGTGAAGAAATCAAGGAAGTCTTGGCCGGTGACATCGCTGCTTGTGTGGGCTTGAAGGATGTCACGACAGGTGAAACCCTTTGTGATCCGGACTCCCCGATCATTCTCGAACGCATGGTCTTCCCGGAGCCGGTGATTCACGTTGCGGTCGAACCGAAGACCAAGGCTGACCAGGAAAAGATGGGTATCGCATTGGGCCGTCTGGCTGCTGAAGATCCCTCCTTCCGCGTGCGTAGCGATGAAGAGTCCGGACAGACCATTATTTCCGGGATGGGCGAATTGCACCTCGACATCATCGTTGACCGTATGCGTCGCGAGTTCAATGTAGAGGCTTCGGTTGGTGCTCCTCAGGTGGCCTATCGCGAATGCATCAAGAAAGCTGTCGAACAGGAAGGCAAGTTCGTCAAGCAGTCCGGTGGTCGTGGGCAGTTTGGT
>CALAGF010000146.1 GCA_937892345.1 uncultured Rhodocyclaceae bacterium
CCAGAGCTTGCTTGCTGTTGGCAGCCTATGCAATACAATCCGCATATTGTAAGGTCAGCTAGCGACTTTCACGCGTGTGCCAGATTCTCAATATGTAGATGTTGTGTTCCTGAAGTTCATAGCGCATCTCGTAATGGCCCACCAATAGGCGACGAACTTCCCGAGGCCCGAACTCGTCGAGCCTTTCGCCAATGCGTGGGTTGTCCAGCAAATTGATCGGGGCCACCGTCAGCGATTGAACCGTACGCGCCGCTGCGGACCGATTTACCGGCGCCAGGAATTCGTACAGTCGCGCCAAGTCAGCCAGCGCTTTACTCGTCCACTTCAACTGCATCAGCGAGGGACCGGCAACGGCGACTCAGTACCCAGGCTATTGGCCCATGCCTGCACGGCTTGGTGGTCGATGACGCTACCCACATCCACATCAGCCAACGCTTCACGGGTGAGGCGGCTACGTTCTTCTTCCTGGTCCAGCCAAGCTGAGAGTGCTTGTTTCATGATCCAGCCTCGGGAGCGCTCAAGACGCGCCGCCATCTGGTCTATCTTCTCGGCAAGCGGCAACGGTACATGCGCGGTGAGAACTTTGGTCTCGGTGTGTGCCATGTTGTAACCCCTTACGATTTCGTCAAATTGAATCGTAGTGATTAATAGTGATTTACGCAACCTGGTGAAAATATTACGAGTCAGGCTGAGCTATACCCTAATTGGGCGTCAGGCAAACCAATGGAGTTGCGTCAGTTTAAAGTCGCCTCTTGAATTGATTTGTCGATTTCAGAAGGCGATTGCACCAATAGTCACATGGGCGAAGATGGTGGCGATCAGGGCCGAGACCATGCGGCGCTGGTTGTTTGGGGCATGGACCAGGACGTTGCGCATGAAATGAACCCGGCAACGCTGCCAGGTTGCCGAAAGAGCCGGCCCCATTTGTTTGGACAGAATTTCCGCTGAGATGAGTGGAGCCCTGCGTGTGTAGCGTTATCCACGGTGGCGGGTGCAGAAGGTCCGTTCAGACCGTAGGCAATCGGTGCGGTGGGTAACGCGGATTTCATGCGGTAAGAAATGGATTGGACCCGATACACCTTACAGGCCATGTCAGTAGCCATCCGAAAAAGCGCCCTGCCCTGTGCCAACACTCGCAAATAGGCGCTGATAACTTTAATTATCGGCGCCGTATTTTTGCTAAAATAGTGGCCACTGTCCGGCCATTTTTCACGGCAAGCGCTGCCGATTTGGGTGGCCATCCCCATTGATTGCCCTCCGCCGTGAGCCTCGCGAGCTGTCATGCCCCTCTTCCTCTCAGCAACCTGTCTCATCGATCCCTCCTGCTCGGCCTGCCCCTTGGCGACTCAGCGCAGCCAGGTGGTGCAGCCGACCTTGCGCGCACCGGGTGGCCTACTGTGTATTGGCGAAGCGCTGGGCGCGGCTGAGGATGCCGCCGGCGAGGGGTTTGTTGGCGCAGCCGGAAAAAAGCTCGCCGCGATGCTCGCTGTCGAAGGCATTGGCCCAAACGACTACAGCAAGGCCAATCTCGTCGCCTGCCGCCCACCGGCCAATCGCAAGCCCACGCCCATGGAAATGCGAGCCTGCGCCGCCCACCTGGCGGCCGCGATCATGGCGTGTCGCCCCAAGGTCATTTTGTGCGTCGGTGGCTCTGCAACGGCCCAGATTCTGGGTGCCGGCTCGCTGTTCACGAGGATCGAGCAAAGCCGGTACTCGTCCTTTAACGACTTCAGGCTGGCGTCCGAAGCGCTGCGCATCGCCCTGGCCCCGTGGCTGACCAGTACGGGCGGCTGCCACTGCATTCCGATGCCGCACAGCAGTGGTCTGTCGATGAACCGGAACGCCCCGAATGGCGTGCGCTGGTCCGTCATCGGCCAAGCGCAAATTCGTCTGGCCAGCGAATGTCTCGCAGGGTGAGCGCATGATCTATCGCAAACCGAAACCCCAGATCAGTCTGCTCACAAAGGCCGAGCACAACAACCTGATGTTGTTGCCGTATGTGCATCTTGCGCTGGTGCTCGAAGGGAGTGCCGATCGCCAGCATGTGCATACCTTGGCGGGACTGTTCAACATCGCCGGTGCACTGGCCAGCTATCGACACAACCACAAGCTCTTGGCCACCATCAATGAGGCCCAAGGCATCGTGACGGCGCTGCTGCGCGGTGAAACATCCCTACTGGACGCCCAAAAGCCGATACTGCGCACTGCCGTCAATCGCTCACGCGCCTATCTCGAAAAGGCGTCCCGTGCGGATCTCGCCCGCACCGTCGCCTGGGTCGACACGCAAATCGCCAAGGGGAACGCCGAGCCCATTGAGGATACCCATGCAAACGACTGAGGTGTTGATGCCCGCGCAACCGGGGGTGCGCTACTCCCGCACCGATATGGCCGCGCTGCGCCTGCTCCTGTGTCGCATCCCGATCGAGGCGATCATCAGGCTGCACTACGATGAAGATCGTCTCGAGGAACTCGGGCTTGAGGCGGACGGCACGGGGTTGCGCGAGTACCTCAATGACATTCTGCGTGACTTGTCTGCGCGCCTGGTCGACAGCAATCCGCATCTGGCTGAGCTGCTGCAAAGCGCCGTGCAGACGAAGGTCTGGTCAAAGAAGCTCACGGACCTGCTGATTGAAACCGCAGAATCGGGTGAAGTGCGGCCGGCGCCCACGGATTTCTGTTCTCAGTGGCTACGCCGAATCGTTACGGACAAGCTGCGTGAAGATGGCATCCTGTCCCTTGCGGACCTCGTAGAAACCATCCAGCGTCGGGGCTATTACTGGTATCTGGCGATCCGCGGTCTGGGCGAGAAAAAAGCCCTGGCGATTGCGACCTGGTTGCAGGTGCATGAAGGCACCCTCGGTTCCATCCGTGCTGCCTTGGTGCGCCCTGTCGCGGAGCCCGGGCAGCTGGTCACGATTGAACCGCTTTCTGGAACGCTGGCGCCCTTGGAGCGGTGCGCGGTCAGTCCCACGGTTGATGGTCGAATGGGAGACAACCGAGCCCCCTTGCGCCCCATGATCCGCGCACGCAACGATATTGAGGCGATTCAGTCCTGGCTGCAAAAGCATGATCGGAATGAAAAAACCTACCGCCACTACCGGAAGGAAGCCGAACGCTTCATGCAGTGGTGCATCATGATCAAGGGCATTGCGCTATCGAGCGTCTATGTCGAGGACTGCAATGAGTACATCGACTTCATGGCCGCCCCGCCGGCGAGCTGGTGTGGTCCACGGCAGCCGCGCAGTGACGTCAAATGGCGACCTTTTACCGGGCCGCTCACCGACAGCTCCCAACGTAATGCTCAATTGATCCTCGGGGCAATGTTTGAGTACCTGTGCCGGGTGAATTATCTGCAAGGTAATCCCTGGATCGGTACCCGCAAAATTGTCACCGTCAAACCCCACGCGAAGATGAAAATCGCGAACCGGATCAGCCTCCCCCTCTGGGAGCGTCTAGCCGACACGGGCGGTATTCTGGACACCCTTGCGGCGATGGATTTGCCCACGTTGCGCGAGGAATTCAAGCTGCGTGGTTACGGTGTGACGCAAGGTCATTCCGCCATGCTGGCCTTCATAGCAGCGATTCGGCTGGGGACAACAACCGGTTTGCGATGCTCAGAAATGGCCAACGCACGCATTGAGTTCATCGAGAAAACAGCGGATCAGCCCCTCTATGAGCTGACGGTGATCGGCAAGGGCAGCAAAGAGCGGAAGGTGTATATCGATGATCCGACCTACGCTGCCTTGCAAGCACACTGGCTGGACACTTATGGCAACACCCGCCCGCTGACAGGCGCTGTCTTGAGCCCTAGACGGACCGAACCAGTCAACACCCTGCCCGTTGTCGACCTAACAGCAACGGGAGCGGCAAGGAGGCGGCAAGGATATTCCACGCGAGGCCTTTTCGACTTGATCACTTCCTGGTTGAAACGGATCGCCTGTGCCACTCGGTTCGATCTTGCCGAGGAAGAGCGCCATCGCCTTCAGTCCCTGGGCGTCCACAGCCTTCGCCACTCATTCGGCAATCACATGGTGCAGCAGGACATGCCGCTGGATGTCGTCAGGCATATCATGGGCCACGCCTCACTCAACACCACCAGTATCTATGTGGAGTCGGAAGACGAGCGCGCTCGGGAACAGGTGGGGTTACTGGCCAGAAAACGGAAAAATTCGGAGTCATAGTGTTTTTGTCCGCTTTGCGATCGGCAGCGCGCTGCCACGGGAATCACCGTCCTGCATCCTCGGCCCATGAAACTTGCAAGCTTCAGCAAGCGGCAAGTTGCATGTGCGCTCAGTCAACGCCGAGAAATTGATCGAATTTTTGGAAGCGCTAATCAAGGATGCCAAGAAAAATTTCTTCCTGATTCTGGACAACCTGAGAGTCCATCACAGCAAACCCGTCAAAGCCTGGGCGGTTGAACGCCAGGACAAAATCGAGTTGTTCTACCTGCCCAGTTACAGCCCAGAGCTGAATCCGGAGGAACGATGCGGCGCTACGTGCACTGAAGATCTCTTACGTTATGGAAAACCAATGATTTTAGATCCTGATAAGGCCGGGAAACCGGCCATTTTCATGACGCATCCAAGCCGCCGCAAATATACGCAATGGCAGCATTCGCACCCGCTGGAGGGTTCGGCGGGAGGCGCTTTAATGCGTCAGCATATCCGGCCTCATAAGCAGCAATTAGCATCTTTTGGACGTTAGCGGGTTCGGACGATGCCTTAATCCTTGCACGATATTCACGCATACGCTGTGCTGGTGTCTTTGCCATGTCATTATCCTTTAGTAACGTTACGTAGTCTTAGAGCGTAACTCTATTGATTGCCCGATGTCGATCTGCGTCTTGCAGCGTGCGTTGGCAATTTGACCCGTGATCAATACACGTGCACCAGTGTACCCAGCATCCTTGCGGATTTCCTCCACGTTTACTGACGCTGGATCGAAGACGATACCATCCTCAACTTGGACACTGGCGATGTCACGAAATGTCTGGGCTATCGATCAAGATCGCTTGGCCTGAAGCCGAGTAGATCGGCATCACGAGTAGTTCGATGGCGCATGTCATACCACAGCGTGAACAGCAATGCGCCTTTGAGTAAAAAGTGATCAGCGTGCGCCGACTGGCTCAAACGTTAAAGGATTCGCTCGAGTGCGAAGCGTACAAGCACTTGATTGAAGTCTGCTCCCTGAGCTTTGGCAACATTTAGCAGTCGTGCTCGTATCGATGCGGAGAGATTTTTGTTCATTCAATCGCCTCGAGATATGGGCGCATTACGTTGGCAACCCGGCAAATTTTCGCGAAATGCCAGAGGTCATCGGCCGAAGCCTTTTTCCTTACGCGTGCATCTTTTAGTGCCTCAAGCGCAACATCTAGTCCGATCTTGTTGCGATGCTTGAAGCAGTCGGCAACAGTCTTGGCCACGCTGTAGATACGTAGTTTGACCTGATCCCGCTCAACGATCTCTATCCCGTCGAAATAGGCTTCAGCAGAAAACTGAACCATTTTGACTGGCGGGTAGCTAATCTTCGGCGCATGACTGCCCCGCGGCATAGCAATCCATACCTGTCGAGGCAGTTGGGTGGTCAGTTCATGAAACTGCAAAGCAGTGATCAGACAGAAGACCGCCTGCGGAACTTTAGTAGCAATGGTGATCAGGCTCTCATGCTCTGAACCTTGAGTGTCAGGGAGCTGATAGATGCCACGCCCGGCTTTCTCCAGCTGGCCATTGCCCGTCATGCGCGTTAGTACCACTCGGGGAACCCCGATATCATCGAGATCGCGGGGACGTAGCATCCCCTTCTGATTAAGCAGATCGAGGACGCGTTGAGCGTGGGTGTCGTGACGCATGGTTAATTAAGAAAGTATGTTCCATATATTCGTCGAATGCAAACAAGTGCCGAATTATCGGAACAGCCTATACGAAGCGGCCGTACGAGAAGACGCACGATTATTGAATTTCGCTTCCCTATTCCTGCCGTTCGGCGACTCCAGCTCCCGGCCAACAGCGGCCATCGGCCTGATTTGCACATAGCAGACATTCAAAGTCTCGTTTATGCTGACGTACTTTGGCGTCGTTTTTTGCGACTTTGAAATGGTCATGGTATCCAAATCTAATCCTCAGAAAACCAGTCACTATGCCGGCGTCAGGAAATATGACAGTCTGAAGTTATGGCGCAGTTGCCAAGTTAGGGCTTCTATTGGGACGAGCAAATGAAAGCGCCACTGTGGGTAGTTGTGGTCTATTTTTGCTTTCTTCCTAAATTTTCGTCTGCCGGCAGCGATTCGTACGAATCGCTGCTAAAGCAATATGAGGCCAAAGATGAGGCAGTAATAAGCTCAGAGGAAGGCCAAATGGATGGTGAGCACTTTCTCGCGGTAATTGCCAAACAAGAAATGGGGCTGTTACTGGTGCTGTTCAGGCGAGACTCCATGCGACACATCGGCGTTGGAAAAATCAAATTACGCGACTCGCCGCCGTCCTTGTCCACTGTCGCAATCGCAAAGAACTCGATATTTGTAGAAACAAGTTCTTGCCACCATGGATGTACTGACACGAGGTATCAATTCAAGAACGTTGGCAGTCTGATCAAACTAGTCGGAATCGAATCACAGAATGAAACCTGGTGCTCCTACTACGACGAGAAGAATGCCCCGCCGGATTGCAATAACTCGGTCCGATCCGGAAACAGCCACAACCTTCTTTCATCGACTACGATTTGTTGGTCTGAAATAGAACCGAAAGACAAGTCACCGTCAAATCTCCCGAAACAATACCAACCAAGAGGTGCTCAGCACAAAATGACATTTTCGAAAGTTGATTTACCATTGCTCGACGGTTTCAATCTGGACAAATTCCCGCTTCCCAAGTCCTGTTACTTTGATTACAAAAACAGAGTTCATGTTTATGAACCCAATCCCTAACCTAGCTCAATCTCGCTCCCTTCTGTCGATGATGCCAAGCGCTAAAGCCGTGCAGGCCGGTGAGTGACCGCTTCCCATGAGTGGCTATGGCCGCAATGGGTCGGGAGTTCGCGTTCGTCTGGCTGGAAAGCTGACCGTCACCGCTCCGGTGGCTTGAACGTCAGTTGACTGCGAAACGCCTGTCACTCATCTGGCGACGGCTTTACGGCAGCTCAGGCCGAGGACCTGAAATTACCTCTTCGGCAGATTTCGAAGTGAAGCTGTCGTTCAAGTGACAGCACTCGAGAGACAGTAAATTTCCGCTTCTGGCCGATTGTGTTGAAAAACTCGGTTTTTCTAGACCGCTGTGGAGCACTCAGAAAATCGACCTTCACAATCGCTTTGTATTCGATGATTGCTATATCGGGAATATCAAACCGTCCCCGAAAAATGGGCTAAAAGAGTAGCGTTTGGGTTTTTCAACACAATCGGCCGACAGCACGTATTCGACCAGATTCCCGATAGCTGTCGTTGGTTAATCCTAGTGGCGGCTTCCGGTTCGCTAGCCAATCAGGCTCTTCCCGGGCCGAAGCGGACGTTCATCTCCAGTTCCGACTGGGCAGGGTAGGCAGGCTTGAGCATACAAAAATAAAGCCTCCAATCGATTGGAGGCTTTGTCAGCAGCCTGAGACGCCCCGGAGGGCGTTTGTTATTGAGCAATCAGGGTATCCAGGTTGTCTTCGATCAATTTCTTAAGTTTTCCGACGTCCAGTCCATCAGCTTGGATCTTTGCCTCACGGTCAGTGTAGGTCAGCTTGATTGGCGTACGCAAACCCGGCTTATGGATTTTGATTTCCTGACGGCGCTGCATCCGAACTGGTGTCGATTTGAACCGGGTTTCAATCCATTGGCGAATCTGGTTCTGACGAAGCTTCTCCTCGGCAAGGAGTGCGATCGCCGCTGTAAAGAGATCCGGTTCCTCGCGGGCGATGTCTTTCAAGTCGTTAGCCTGAGTTGCACCAAGAATCTTCGGATTCACTTCGAGGATGGCCTTTGCCCCAGCCGGAAAATCCTCGAACCCAAAAAGGAATCCAACAAGCTGGCGCGACACACCAAGCACCTGACCGATCTCGGCATTGGTTTTACAGAATGCGTGATCTTTGAGCAGCTTGGCATGCTTAAAGCGCTCGTAATCCGAAAGCTCCTTGCGAACAAAATTATCCGACGCCAGCGCACATGCTGCTTCCGAGTCGGACATATGGCGCACTACAACCGGCACATTGGCATGCCCAAGGCGACGGCAGGCTTCCAAACGGTGGTGGCCAGCGATGACCTCGTAAGCGCTAGAGTCTAGCGCTCGAACGATGATCGGACTGATAACTCCAGATTGGACAATACTGGCCATCAGCGTTTCGATGTAGTCCGTGTCAGCAACAGCTCGCACCTGGTACGGAGAAGGTCGAATGCTGGATACGGCCATTTCCGTGACAGCCGACTTGGCGATGCTAGAGCCTAGCGTCTGGTTTTCGGCAACCGGAGTGGGGGCGCTAGAGTCTAGCGTTTCATCAGGCGCAGCAGGAGTAGTGCTAGAGTCTAGCGCGGTGGCAGCCGGAGCATCAGGCATGGCATCAACCACCTTCTGATCTGGCTTGCCGACCTTTCCGCTACCAATCAAACCGCTGAGTTTAGCCATGGCAATTCCCCTTAGTTGCCGCGAGTGGACGGAATCGATTCGTCAAATCCGGCGAGTGTAATCTTGTAACGCCCAAGAAGCGACTTGGCCAGATCGAGCATAGCCTTTGCACCAGGGCTGCTCTGGTCTTGCTCAACCACCGCGCCCTTGCATTCGCCACCTGGCAATGCCTGCTGACGATGGAATCCGGAGAATTGCTGGATGACGTTTTCGTTGAGCTGGTGCGGGTACTTGGCAACCAGAATCTCAAGTGCCTCCTTGGATTGCTTGTAGATCGCTGAATAGCCATTGGCGACGATTTCGACATCAGAAGCGTGGCTCGGGTAGGCCGCATTGATCTCATCGACGTTGCCGAGAAGGATCGGAAGCGCCTTGAGGTTTTCGCGATCCAGCCAGCAAACGGCGAGCTGGGTACGGGTGGCTACCATGATGTTCATCGACAGCAGGGAGGTACCAGGAGCAGAATCGACAACGATCACGTCGTACTGCCCGAAGAAATCAGTGTTGCTGGCCAGCATGCGATCAAACACAGTTTCGCGTTGCATCTGGTTCATCAACCAGCCATCTGCGTTGGTCAGCGTGATGTCGGCAGGAATGATGTCCAACATACCGTCTGCGAAGACTGGGCGCACAGCCGCAGAAACATCGACCTGGCCCTTGTTGGCCACAGCCTGTTCCATCAAATGACCGATATGCGTGATGTCTGCGCTCGATGCATCGATCCCCATCATGTTGGTCAAGGAGGCCTGCGGATCCGCATCGATCATCAGGGTCTTGTAGCCCATGAATGCAAAGGCTGTCCCAAGGTTCGCCGCAACGGTGGTCTTGCCGGTACCGCCTTTGGCCATCCGGCAATTGACGACCGGAGGACGCTTCTTCTGGACTTTGGATTCATCGATCTCGTACTGAGCGAGCTTGAGCGTACGCACGTCAGAAGGACGATAAACATGTCGAGCACCATCACCAGTCTCTTTCCCCGTCAGCTTTTTGAGCATATGCAGGGAAATTGATGGCCAGATCAGTGCCTCACAAACAAACTTTCCTCGGAAAGTAGGGTCGCGGAGTGCGCTAACTGCTTGTGTTTCCGACATGTTTTTACCCCATTGCGAATTACGATGTCTGTGATGTTATATGACACAATTAGCGATAACAATCGTTTATTACGATTTTTTAATGTTTATGCTGAAATATCGCAATTGATGGATTTATGCCTGACGCAACTCAAAAGCCTCTACAAGCCACGAACGGAAGGTGGCGGAAACGAGCTGTGTCTTGAGTCCCGTCTTTCGATAAGACGTCAGGGCCGGGCCTTTGAGCGATTCTGCGAACTGGTCTAGCATCTTTTGTTGCTCTTCTTCAGCTAGTCCGTCAAAACGGTCTCTAGCCTCATTGGCGAGGCTTCGGCGAAGAGATTGTTCATGTTCTGCGGCATCCGAGGCTTCCTGAACCTGCTTGGCGACCTTCTCTGCCTTCTTAGCAGCGACATCCTTCATGGCCTTTCGACCATCGCCATAGCCGTTCTTAAGGGCCGTCTTGAGGTACGCAGCCGGAGAGTCGAGTAGAGGCAAGTTTGGCTTGCTCAACCGCTCTTCGACGACTTCCAGGTTGGCTTTGAGAGCTTCTTCGCCGTGTTTGGAAATCAGTTTTTCTGCCTCAGTGGTCGAAACGCCAAGGGAAGTGATTCGAGATAGCAGCGTGTTATCGATAGGAGGCGGATCAAGATCAAAACTGCCCTGCTTGGCCAACTCGACGGTGAACTGGAGATCCTTAACCCATCGACCTTCCTTAAATTCGATCAGCTCGATTCGAAGGTCGGTGACCGTGTTGATTTCATCAACGGCTTTCTTGATGACGTCCCGTTTGAAATACTTGTACTCGGGCGGCGTAGCACCCTCAGCAGCGCCAGTGAGAATCTTCCACCACCACTGCCAGGTCTCGCGATTAGTGACCCCTGAGGGGTTAGTCGAATAGCGCTTGGTGATCTCGTACAACACCAGGCCACCAATCGTCCGCAGGCTAGCTACGTAGTTGATCGGGAGGACTGTGTAATTGCTTCGAGGGTTGAGCAGCAGCTCCTTGACGCCGACTGGAAGCGAAAAGCCAACAATCAGCTTGCCGCCACGCTTCTTCTGGCCCGTAGGAAGTGCTTCATTGGTGCCGTGGACAGTGTTATCCAAGGTAAAGCTAGGGATAAGAACGTCTGATGTGATGCCGCCGTTCTCTGTTGGCCTGATGATTTTTACGGACTGAAGTTCATCTAGGCTCTCGCGCAGCAGTTCGTAGTCACGCGAGTTGAATTTGGCGTCCTTGACGATCTTGGCCACATCAACCCAATATTTGCCCTCAGCATCCTCTTCGCCACGCATGCGTTGCGCGTAGTACAAAAGGACGTTGATCATCTTCCGGCTCAGAAGCGACAAGTGGCCTGATTGGACTCGATAGCCAATCTCCGTATTGTGCTTTCTGACCTCGCGACCACGCTCAGCCACAACAAGGGCTGCTTTTTCAGTCGACGAGGAATTGGATTTTTGCGCCATGATTCGGCATCATGCACCATAGGTGAATTTGGTGCAATCACCTAAGATCAGCACCATTTCACTTATCGCTCACCTGTCGGCATTTCCTTTTTTCATCACCTAAGTATGGGGAGAAATCCATTTCCTTTTACTCTCACCTGACCAGATTGGAACATAATTTCCTTTCTAGCTCACCTGAGATCTGTTTCCTTTTTGACTCACCTAAACGCATTTCCCGAATAGCTCACCTAAGCGACGATACAGGGTCTATTTCCTTGATCGCTCACTTAAAGGCCTTTGTTTCCCGGATGACTCACCCAAATTTCCCGGATAACTCACCTGAGTACGCAGACTTTCCTGCAAAGCTCACTCCAAGCGCTAGCATTTCCCGCAGCGCTCACCAAAATTCCCAGAAAGCCTTGTGCAGCAAGGGTTTGGCCTTCCTTAATCTTGTTTACTTAAGCTTGTAGACTTAATAAATCACTCAACAGGAAAGAGTGTTTTGTTTTTGTTTCCTTTTTTGCTCACCCAAAAGCATAAGACGCGTGCTGAACCGCCGCAAACCATTTCCTTTTCGACTCACCTATATCGTCATTGCTATGTTCAGGTGAGCTTTTACGTGAAAGTGTGTGTAAGCGCTTGCTGATGTTTCATTAGGCGTATTTGTGTGATTTTCAAACCGTTGCTTCACCCGTACAGGGGATAGGTGAGCGTCTACGGGAAGTCCTCTTAGGTAAGGTGTCGTTCCGCTTCTACGTGGGCAATCCTCCTGTTGCTGCACCTCAATTTAACCTGCTTACCAAGGCTGAATACACGGGGCCTGCATCCGTAGCCAGTTTCGAACAACAGGTGCAGGTGCTCGTGCTCCAAGCCGAATTCAGCCTGTCCAGCTTGAAGTTACAGGAGCGATCGTTACTGATGATCCGGTTGTGATGCGCTTGCTACAGAAGATCAAGGCGAAGACTGACAGCATTACTGGCTATACATGGCTGGGAATTGTGGTTTTGCTGGCGCTTTATATGATGCTCAAAACCAAGCGGGCTAACGTTCGGCGGAGCAGGGCACTCAAGGTAGTCAGGGAGCCGACCTTGCGAGAACAGAATGATCGGTAGTAGCAAAATCCTCAAGACCGGAGCAATTAGCTAGGTCACGTGCAGCCAAAAAGATTGTTGCTTTGGTCATTGCAAGCCCATAGATCTGCGTAACAACCTCAAGACTAACGGCCCCAACGTCTTCATCGGCAACTAGGCAGCTGGTTGGTGAAAGGGGCATGATCAAAAAAACGCCGAAGC